>JABITU010000107.1 GCA_018668195.1 Tateyamaria sp.
ACGCCATTTGCCCGATGCTAAAATCCGCACCCATTCTTAAACGGTGGTCAGGCATCCGCCCCAAAGCCCGCCGTCGCGATCCAATGCTTGGACCCTTACCAAACCTGCAGGGCGTCTATACTGCACTGGGCGCATTCAAAATCGGCTTCGGCCTATCCCACAAAATTGGCGAGGTCGTTGCCGCACAAATCCACGGCGAAATCGTGGCCATCCCTGAAAGCTTCACGCTCGATTGGCACATGACTAAGTAGCACTTGCGCTTAGGCACATGCGCCCATCTGGCCCGCGCGCCCACAAAATCACGCCCTTCGCGTCAGGCTTGGCACAAAATGCAACCGTTTCGAAATCAAACAGCGGCGCTGTGGCGCGGAACTGGAACGTTTTCAATTGCCCAAGCAGGCTTTGCGCAAGGTTCAACAGATTCTGCGCCAGCAAGGGGCCATGCACAATCAACCCATCATATCCTTCAACATTTATTGCGTAATCACGGTCATAATGAATGCGATGACCGTTAAAGGTCAGCGCGGAATAGCGGAACAAATCTGTGGCCGAAAACATGCGTGTTTTCTTAATCGTTTCATCCATTGGCGCGATCGGCGGCTTTGGTTTACGCGCATCCAAATCAGCTTCAGCGCGATAGATCAGCGATTGATCCTCGACCACGCAAATCCGTCCGTCCTGCGAAATCTCATGGTGCAACGTGACAAACGCCAGCGGTCCCGTGCGAGCATTTTTGCGCACCACATCTATAATCTTGCTCTTCTTTTCGGCGCGCGCGCCGACACGTAGAGATGCATCAAATTGCAGGCTTCCCCCCGCCCACATACGGCGTGGCAGACCAAGGTCCGGGATGAATTCACCCGTGCGAGGATGACCGTCACGACCCAGCCCCACAGGAGGCAGCGACTCCCAAAAATAGGCGTATTGCCAGAAGGGCGGCAGCGCATCTCCTACCATTGGCGCAGGCCCCGCAAGATCGAGCACGGCATGCATCGCAGCAGCGCGTGCAGGATCTAACAGATCTGAAACAGTTTTGGTTTTTCCAATATTGTCCATCACCCTATTCTTTGCGCAAATCGGACGGTATACGCAATACAGAAGACTGCGGCAGAAGGATCCTTTAATGAAAGTCACGGGCCTGGATCATCTAGTTTTAACCGTTTCTGATATCGCAGCAACAGTGGCGTTCTATCAGGGCATTCTCGGAATGGTACCGCAAGTGTTTAAGGCCGCAGATGGCAGCGCCCGCACCTCCCTAAGCTTTGGCACGCAAAAGATAAATCTTCATGCAGCAGAGAACACGTTCAAACCCAATGCACATAGCCCAACAACTGGCAGCGCCGATCTTTGCTTGCTTGTCGACAGCCCGCTGGATGAGTGGATTAACTACCTCAAGTCACAGAAAGTAGACATCATTGATGGGCCAGTATCGCGGTCAGGGGCACGGGGCACAATCACATCAATCTATCTGCGTGACCCCGACTTAAACCTGATCGAGGTGTCGATTTATGCTTGATCTACTGGTGCGATTGGACATCACCTTCGTGGTTTGGATCGCTTGTTTTTGTGCTGTGACCCTATCCGCTGGAATCCAACGTCTATCAGGCCAAGCCTTTGGTATCGTTGCCGCCCCTCTCATCGCATTGGTCGCGCCACAGTTTTTGCCCGCAGGATTGTTACTACTTGGGATCACCGTCGGGCTGACCTCTACGGCTGTGGATTTTTCGGCGCTGACCCGTGCTGAAATTATACCTGGCTTTTTTGGCCGTGCGCTTGGCGCTATGATTGCCGCAATGATCGCGGCGTCTATCACAAATGTTGATTTGATCGCGGGGCTGACGGGTGCGGCGGTGCTGTTCGGCATAATCATCAGCCTATCTGGCCTGCGCATTGCCATCCAACCCTTCAGCCTTACCATGGCAGGCATTGCCGCAGGATTGATGGGCACAATCACAGCCGTCGGTGCACCACCCATGGCGCTGCTGTATCAGTATGAACCCGCCAAACGCGCTCGGGCCATGCAAAACGCGTTCTTCTTTTGGGGCATGTGCGTATCGGTATTGGCGCTGGCATGGCAGGGCCTCATCACCATAAAGCACATGATCTTTGCAGGCAGCTTGCTGCCAGCCATCGCGCTTGGCCTTGCGGTGTCGATGCCAATAGCCAAACAATTGGAACGTCAAACCATTCGCCCCTACGCGCTTGGCCTGTCGATGGTTGCGGCGACAACACTGATCGCGCAATTGGTATTCGCCTAACCCTTTCGCCGACGCCGCCCTTTGACCACGCTGCGGCCCTTGTGCTTGATCTTGCTACGTTTGCCACAGTCAGATTTTGGCATAAGTTTGCCCCCAACGTCGAGCAGCTCCAAAAGCAAACCACCCGTTAAAGGCGCAGCCTCTGCCAGACGAACTGTTGCGAGCATACCGACCGAAATCACACGGCCAGATCGATCCCCCGTCAGCGACTTTGCCTCATGATTATAGACCCAGTATTCGCGCCCCAGCGATGACAACGGGATCATCCCATCCGCACCGCTTTCATCCAGCTTTACGAACATTCCAAATTTTGCAATGCCAGACACACGGCCCGTGAATTCATTACCAACCCGTTCGGCCAAGAACGCGGCCAAATACCGATCCACCGTGTCCCGCTCTGCCAGCATAGAGCGGCGCTCGGTCTGGGAAATCCATTCGGCCGTGTCCTGCATCTGGTCCGTATCCTCGGGCTGTGAGCCGTCATCGCCCCAACCGTGCGCGGTGATTAACGCGCGGTGCACAACCAAATCGGCATAGCGGCGAATCGGCGATGTGAAATGAGCATAGCGGCGCAAGTTCAGCCCAAAATGCCCCATGTTCTCTGTGCCATAATAGGCCTGCGTCATGGATCGCAGAACGGTCATGTTGATGACCTCTGCGTCTTCAGTCCCTGCCGCTGCATTCAGTAATTTGTTAAGGTGCATGGTTTTCAAAACCTGACCCTTGGCCAGTTGCAAGCCCACGCTGTCCGCTGTTTCGCGCAAGGCTTCTAGCTTTTCCTGAGACGGTTCTTCGTGAACCCTATACAGGAACGGACGTTGCTTTTGTTCCAACGTTTCCGCCGCGCATACGTTCGCCATCACCATGAATTCTTCGACCAGCTTATGCGCATCGAACCGATCACGGAACGCGACACTTGTGACCACGCCCTCATCGGACAAAACGATCTTACGTTCTGGCAGATCGAGGTTCAGCG
>JABITU010000015.1 GCA_018668195.1 Tateyamaria sp.
TCCAATGCAATCAAGTTCAGGCGTGTGGCCACTTTATCTGCCACGCCTTGCAAATCTGCCTCGACTGCGCCCGGTACAAAGGCGCCTGCAATGGCAGCCTGTTCTAGAATGTGACGAGGATAATGTGTTGGAAAAGCTTGCAGCACACGGCGCATTTGCCGTGCTTCTTCCACAACCCGCACCAAGTCTTGGCCGATAATCTCTTCGCCGTTGCCCTGTCGCAGCATGGCACCTTCGATGCCCTGCTGAGTCAGATAATCCTGCATTTCAGCTTCGTCCTTGAGATACACTTCGGACTTACCGCGTGACACTTTATAAAGGGGCGGTTGTGCGATATACAGATATCCACCCTCTATTAGTTCAGGCATCTGCCGATAGAAGAATGTGAGCAGAAGCGTTCGGATATGCGCCCCATCTACGTCTGCATCCGTCATAATGACGATCTTGTGATAACGTAGCTTGGAGATATCGAATTCGTCCCGCCCAATTCCAGTGCCGAGCGCCATGACCATATTGCCAATCTCTTGACTGCCTAGCATTCGGTCGAACCGGGCGCGCTCTACGTTCAGAATCTTGCCCTTAAGCGGCAGGATGGCCTGTGTTTTTCTGTCGCGGCCGGTCTGAGCCGATCCGCCGGCGCTGTCGCCCTCTACCAAGAACACTTCTGTGTTGGCGGGGTTCTTATCGGAACAATCCTTGAGCTTAGAGCTTAGGAAATTCATATCCATTGGGTTCTTGCGGCGAGTAAGATCACGCGCTTTGCGCGCAGCCTCGCGGGCAAGCGCTGCTTCAATGATTTTGCCAACTATGATCTTGGCCTCGTTTGGATTTTCTTCAAACCATTCGGCCAGCTTTTCGTTTACCAGCCCTTCGACTGCAGGGCGGACCTCGGAACTGACCAATTTGTCTTTGGTCTGGCTGCTGAATTTTGGGTCGGGTACTTTGACTGAAAGAACGCATGAGAGCCCCTCGCGGGCATCATCACCGGTAAAGCTGACCTTTTCCTTCTTCGCTATGCCGGTGGACTGTGCATAGTTGTTGATTGTCCGTGTCAGAGCGCCGCGAAAGCCCGCCATATGTGTGCCGCCATCACGCTGCGGAATATTGTTGGTAAAGGGCAGGACGTTTTCGTGATAGCTGTCGTTCCACCACATCGCGACCTCGACCCCGATGTCATCCTTTTCGCCAGTAATAAAGATCGGCTCGGGCATTACCGAGGTTTTAGACCGGTCAAGATATTTGACGAATTCCTTTACACCACCTTCGTAGAAAAGTTCGGATCGCAAGTGCTCAATCGGCCGCTCGTCTATCAGGATAATACGGACGCCAGAGTTCAGGAACGCCAATTCGCGTAGCCGCTTCTCTAGTGTTTCGAACGAATATTCGAGGTTTGAAAAGGTATCGGTCGAAGCAAGAAAGCGTACTTTGGTTCCGGTGTAATCACCGGCATCGCCCACCACTTCGAGGTGCTTGGCGGTAAAACCACCCTCGAATCGCGCAACGTGTTCTTTTCCATCGCGCCAAATCCGAAGTTCGAGCCAATCACTAAGCGCGTTGACAACGGATACCCCGACCCCGTGCAGACCTCCCGAAACCTTATAGGAGTTACTGTCAAATTTACCGCCAGCATGTAGCTGTGTCATGATAACTTCGGCTGCAGAAACACCCTCTTCTTCATGAATGCCAACTGGAATTCCTCGCCCGTTGTCACTTACAGAAACGGAAGAGTCTGGATGAATTGTAACGGTAACGGCGTCTGCGTGACCGGCCAATGCCTCGTCAATGCCGTTGTCGACAACTTCATACACCATATGGTGCAGCCCCGAACCATCGTCAGTATCGCCGATATACATTCCCGGACGCTTGCGCACCGCCTCCAAGCCTCTGAGAACCTTGATAGAATCAGCGCCATATTCTTCGGGAGTTTGCTCGTTAATTGCCATCTCTTGGCCCTTTTGTATTTCACCGCGAACATACTGTTTTCGTGCGCCAATGTCACGCAACTGACACAAGATTTTGTGCGTCAGGTCAAAGGTATGACGAGGCCAACACCAATCAGCAACGCACCCGCTAATAAATTCAGTCTGCGCATAGCTACAGTGCTGTTCATCAAACGGCGCGCACGGTCGATAAACGCCGCCATAGTCAGATTGCCGATGAGGGGTACAAGCATCGATAACCCCGCGATGATGATTGTGTCGATATGGGTCAGTCTGGTCAGATCAAAAAAGCCTGGAAGCATTCCAGCATAAAATAAGATGGCCTTGGGGTTACCTGCGATCACTGCCAGCCCTGCTGCAAAGCCAGCCCACATTCCAGGATGGGTTAAGCGACTATTGGTATCGATTGCCTTATCGGCATTTATGATGACCAAAGTGCCCATAACGATAAACATGGCACTAGCAGCCCATTTTAGAAGCTCGAGAAAGCCACCATAGACAGACAAAATCCAAGTAATTCCAAAGATGGCCAAGAGCGACCACAACACATCACCGATAGCGACACCTAGGGCGAGTGGCCAAGCCGCGCGAAAGCCACCCAAAAAGGTTCTTGCAATTAATCCGACCCACACTGGCCCTGGCGTCAGGAATAGGACCAAAAGCGCCCCAACATACAGCGCGATGTCCCAAAGCGCCAAGGTCATGTGGAATCGACCTGACTGATCCCATCAGTCTCTGATACGTGTAGATACTGGGCGCGATCATTGAAATGTTCAAATAACTCAGCGTCTGTCCCCGTCATCCATGCTTGAGCTTTCAGCGCACAGATTTCATCGTATAGCGCCGCACGGCGGTTTGCGTCCAAGTGTGCTGCTACTTCGTCGAGCAGTAGAAGAGGCGATGCGCCAAAATCCAACGCCAATGCGCGCGCATTGGCCAATATTAGAGACACT
This sequence comes from Tateyamaria sp., assembly GCA_018668195.1. The sequence continues at coordinate 2,894 of JABITU010000015.1, forward strand.
AAAAGAGCCTTTTGTTCGCCAGTAGAGCAGTCTCTCGCTGGGACATCCTTGGCTGCATAGACACCAAACAAATCTGCCCGATGCGGGCCTATAAGAGTACGACCAGCAGCAAGATCGCGTTGTCGGTTTTTCGCAAGAGCATCGCGGAAATCGGCACTTGTTTCGGGCATTCCCAACTCACCTGGCAGCAGATCCAGCGTTGCTGTGGGAAAAGCCGTTTGCGCCTTTTCTTGTGCTGCGGCCAGTTCGGTTAATGCGGCAAGACGATTTGCGTGGATGGCAGCCCCGGTTTCAGCCATGCGCAATTCTAATGCCGCGTACCAATGCGAGTCTCGCACCATATCTTTGAGAAGCCGGTTCCGTTCCCGCATCGCCTTGTCATAATCTATCGAAGCCTGTGCATGATCTGGCAGAAAGCTAAGCGTCATACGATCTAGAAAACGCCGTCTCCCATCGGCCCCTTCGATCCAGAGCCTGTCCATTGAAGGGATCAGCCACAAAACACGCATGATGCGACCAAGAGCTGTCTGGGCCGCTGTCTTGCCATCAATGCGAACCTGTCGTGCAGAACCATTTTCTGACCATGTTTCAACTTCATGAACCTGATCTTTTGAGTGAACAACTGCAGAGACTTTCCACCCCACAGCTTCGGGGCGTCGGGTCATGTCTTCTGCCGAGGCGCGTCGCAACCCGCGGCCGGGCGACATAAGAGACACCGCTTCGAGGATATTGGTCTTGCCTACACCGTTCGGGCCGTGAACGGCCACGGGTCGCGGATCAAACGCCAGTCGCGAAACTTTGTGCGATCGAAAATGGGACAGTGTCAAAGCAGACAGGGATAGCGCCATCACAATCCCTTTCTTTGGGCCCTAGGCATCTTTCGCCGAGGCAGGCCGTTTCGTTGGACAGCCTCAGACCCGCATCGGCATGACGACATAGACTGCAGATTGGTCTGTGCCTTCGCGCATCAGGGTCGGATCGCCAGACGAATTAAACATGAAAACCGCGTTCTCGCGATCCACCTGGCTCGCAATTTCAAGCAGGTACTTGGCGTTAAAGCCGATTTCAAGACGCTCGTCCGCGTAAGAAACGGCAAGCTCTTCCTCGGCCGCTCCGCTATCTGGGGCGTTCACTGACAAAATCAGCCGATCTTCGTCCAATTGCAGCTTGACTGCCCGAGAGCGCTCGGAACTGACAGTCGCAACGCGGTCCACGGCCTTGGCAAAGTCACTTGCGTCAACTTCCATCTTGCGGGTGTTTCCAGTGGGGATGACACGGGTATAATCGGGGAAAGTTCCATCAATTACCTTCGAGGTCAGCGTAATTTCTGGTGTTGCAAACCGCACTTTTGTCTCGCTGACACTGACGGCAATCTGCATGTCATCATCGTCTAAAAGCTTTCGCAGCTCGCCCACGGTCTTGCGTGGAACAATGACGCCCGGCATATCTGACGCACCATCAGGCAGTGTACTGTCGATCCGGGCCAGACGATGCCCGTCGGTTGCAACACAGCGCAACGCCTTGCCGTCGTCACCATCGGCGACATGCATATAGACGCCGTTTAAATAATACCGGGTTTCTTCAGTCGAGATTGCAAATTTCGATTTGTCGAACAGACGCCGCAGCTTTGGAGCAGGCACCGAAAAGTTAGACGCATATTCGGACGAGGCCATAACTGGAAAGTCTTCTTTGGGCAGGGTCGCAAGCGAAAAGTTTGATCGGCCTGCCTCGACCGTCAGGCGGCCTGCGGAGCTATCAGCGATCAAGGTCACCAATGCTCCATCGGGAAGTTTGCGCACGATTTCATGCAATGTCGTCGCCGCGACAGTTGTAGCTCCTGCTCGCTCAACCTGAGCGGGGGCTTTGTCAACGACCTCGATGTCAAGATCGGTGGCACGAAAGGTAACATCAGACCCTTCCGCTTCGATCAGAACGTTAGCAAGGATCGGAATGGTATTGCGGCGTTCCACAACTGATTGGGCCTGACTGACCGCTTTGAGCAGCACGCCCCGTTCGACACTAATTTTCATGGTCCGTCTCCCACCAGATGACCCGGACCGGTACACTAGCCCAACCACCGCGCATCACAAGTATTTTGTTGATTTTCGGTTGTATCGTTTGGGGCGTCAAGCCAATGACGCCAATACGGCCGCTCAATTGGGTACATCTTGTATTTGTGAAACAAAATTTGCTCACAAGCGACAATTTGGGTATGTTTGAGGCTGGCGTGTTTTGTGAAATTCGGACTGGACATTGCGCGCCCAGAAATCGTGAGGTCATTTTTACCAGATCGGGCGACGCCTAACCCAAGGTATCGCGCTATTCAGGCTTGTGACCTGTTCACGCCTCCAGCGAGCGGCGCAACAATTCTAGGTCTTCGGCGATCTGACCATCTGATTGCTTTAGTTCTTCGATCCGTTTGACGCCATGCATCACTGTCGTGTGATCACGCCCACCAAACCTGCGGCCAATTTCGGGCAGAGATCGCGGTGTCATCTGTTTGCACAAATACATCGCTACCTGACGCGGACGGGCATAGCTGCGCAAGCGTTTGGGCCCGATCATGTCTGATAGTCGAATGTTGTAGTGGTCCGACACTTTGCGCTGAATTTCTTCGACCGTGATCTTACGTTCGGATGCGCGCAAGACATCAGCCAAACAGTCCTGTGTCAGTTCCATATTAATTGGGCGACCGACCAGAGAGGCAAAAGCAAAGAGCCGCGTCAACGCGCCCTCAAGCACACGAACATTGGTCGAGATACGATGTGCAAGAAATTCAAGCACGCCGGCGTCAACAGACAGATCGGGGTAGTTGACCTGTTGCTGTTCGACTTTGCTTTGCAAGATACCAAGGCGCAATTCATAGTCGGTTGGGTGCAAATCAGCGACAAGGCCGCATTGCAGACGCGACTTAACCCGCTCTTCGAGGTCTTTGATTTCACCAGGGGCGCGGTCAGCAGAAATGATGATCTGTTTATTCTGATCCACGAGCGCATTGAACGTATGAAAGAATTCCTCTTGTGTGCTGTCTTTTCCAGCTATGAACTGCACATCGTCAACCATCAGAACGTCAACAGACCGGAAGATGGATTTGAAATCCATCATCTTACGATCGCGTAGTGCTTGGACAAAACGGTACATGAACTGCTCGGCGGACAGATATAAAACATTCAGATTTGGACGACGGGCCCGCAATTCCCAAGCTATGGCATGCATTAGGTGTGTTTTACCCAAACCTACGCCCCCATAAAGGAAAAGCGGGTTAAACGTCACGGGTCCACCTTCTGCCACGCGGCGTGCAGCAGCATTGGCTAATTCGTTCGGCTTGCCCACGACAAAACTGTCGAACGTGAACCTGTGATCAAGTGGGGCGGTCGTCAAAGCAGATTTAGCGCGAACGGTGGGTGCTGTGTCTGGCGATGGCGCGGACGTGTCCACTGCACTTGGGCGACCCTTTCCATTCGTGGCCACAGAAAACCCAAGTCTGCGGATACTGTCGTCTGCAGCTTTAAGCTCGTGTAGGATAAGATCAGAAAAATTCTGGCTTACGTAGTTGCCCATGAAATTTGTTGGCACATCAAATGTTGCAATCCCGTCGTTCAAATCTCGAAACTTGAGTGGCTCGATCCAAGTGGTGTAGTTATTTTGGCCCACCGTCTTCAGCAGCTTGTGTCTCAGCTGTCCCCATTGTTCTTGCATCATCGAAAGCAACCGCCCTTTCTGCCA
>JABITU010000108.1 GCA_018668195.1 Tateyamaria sp.
GTCCATCATCCACGCCACACAGCCGATCAACGGGGCGACAACCATCCAAGGCAGATAGATGCGCGCCTCTGCCTGAACCTCTGGTGATTTGGCCATAAGGTCGACCAGCCAAGGGCCAAAGATTGCGAATGCCAAGGCTGTGGTGACGCACACAACAGCCCCCCAAAAACCTGTCATCAACGCAGAACGACGCAGACGTGATGCATCTCCGCGCCCCATAGCCCGTGCGATCAACGTTTCAGCAGCAAAGGCAAAGCCGTCCATCGCGTAGGCCGTGATGTACATGAACTGTACCAGCACTTCGTTAGACGCCAGCGTGACATCCCCAAACCGCGTCCCAAGGAACACAAAGGACGAAAAAATCACCATCAACAGGGCTGAACGGATCAAGATGTCAGTATTCAGGAGCGCCATGCGGATCAATTTTGCCCGATCAAACACCTGCACCCATTTGCGCCAATCCGGGTGTTTGAACGCGTCACGGCATAAATAAAGCGCCAGCCCAGCGCCAATAAGTTCCGCGATCACGGTCCCAACGGCCACGCCCTGCACCCCCATATCTAACCAAAGCACGAATATGATGCTGAGCAGTATATTGACGCTGTTCATCACCAGTTGGACCCAGAACACGCCCGAAGTGCGTTCCATCGCAACCAGCCAACCCGTTAGAGCATAGATGCTGATGGCTGCAGGTGCCGTCCAGATGCGGATTGAAAGGTAGCTGTAAGCAAGCGTTTCGACCTCTGCGGACGCATGTGACATGCTGAGGGCCACCGAGAAGATAAGCGGTTGCAGCAAGATCAGGGTAAACCCAGCGGCCAAAGCGATCAAAAGCGCGCGGGTTAGGATAATGGAGACCTCAGCGTAATCTTCCGCCCCTGCGGCTTGCCCAACCAATCCCACGGTGCCCATCCGTAGAAAGCCAAAGATCCAAAACACCGTCGTTAGGATAATGGCACCAAGGCCGACAGCCCCAATGGGTGCCGCCTCTCCCATTTGCCCAACAACGCCAAGGTCCACAGCCCCAAGGATTGGAACCGTGGCGTTTGACAGCACCAAAGGCACCGCCAGTTTGAGGATACGTTTGTGTGTGATTTCTTGTGGTGGCGTTGCCGGTGTGACCGGTTTCACGATTTATCATAACGTGGTTGCGGCATCAGAAAATGTCCTGTCGCTTGGGCAAACAGTTTTTCGCGATTGTCCTGCCAACTCTCAACATGCACAGAAGCATAACGTCGTCCTGATCTGGTAATCCGTGCGCGGGCATAGGCATCGCGCGGCAGGCCAGAGCGCAGGTAATCCACAGTAAAATCGATGGTCTTTGGCATGCGGAACGCTGTGCTATCTCCGTCCAACTCACCGCTTTCAAGATCGTCCCAAAGTGCCGCCCAGCTGAGAGAAATCACAGATGTAATTTCTAAAAACGCCGAGGTCACACCGCCGTGGATAGCAGGCAGCAGAGGGTTGCCGATCAGCTTATCCGCATAGGGCAAAACAGCCGTCAGTTCATCGCCACGCCGATCGAAGGTTACGCCTAGGTATTGGATATAGGGTACGCGCCCGACCAATTTGCTCAGCGCCTCATCGCGGCGTTGTTTGATCACTTGGACGGGTTCAGGTGGCTTTCTCATCTGCGCTGCCCCTCGATTGTAAAGGTGCCTGTCGCCATTGCGACTGGATTATCCGTGTCCTCATCCACTGCCGTTGCACGCACAAAGGCGACGTTACGGGTGATGTGGTAACATGTTGCGGTGGTGGACAACGCCTGCCCCGGCGTGGCCGAGCGCATGTAATCAATACGCAGGTCAATCGTGGCTGTGGCACCAGGATTGGACGGATGGCTCATCACTGCCGCGCCGCAACAACTGTCCATCAACGCAGATACCGCACCTCCATGCACAACGCCTGTTTCCGGATCACCGATCAGGCGCTCGTCATAAGGCATTGTGATTGTCGCTACACCGTTTTCTATTTCAGTCAAAACCATGCCCAGATCGCGCGAATGTGGGATCGCTTCCATAAACTGTCGGGCTATATTCACTTTGTCTGACATGAGCGTGCGCCTTTCGTTGCTTGCGACCTTTTGAACAGTCCCATGCGAAAAGGGCAAGAGCACCCGTTGCGCTTCTATTGCGGCCCGCCTAACCTACTTCCCAAGGGGAGCACTATGACTGACGATCGTATATCTTTTAAAGAAATGTGTGCAGTGTTCGATGTAACACCGCGCACTCTAAGGTATTACGAATACATTGAATTGCTGCAACCTGATCGCGAAGGCCGTTCGCGGTTTTACGGTGCCCGCGAACGCGCGCGGATGAAGTTGATCATGCGGGGTCGTAAATTTGGTTTTCAACTCGAAGACATCCGCCAATGGCTGCTGATCTACGAAAACGAGGGCACAAAGGCGCAAATGGAAGCGTGGATTGA
>JABITU010000109.1 GCA_018668195.1 Tateyamaria sp.
CACGACGACCTTTTTGACTTGTAGTTCCTGACCCAAGGCAACAGCGTGCATCGCCCCGCCGCCACCAAACGCCAATAGGGTAAAGTCGCGGGTGTCGTGGCCACGGTTCAGCGACACCAGTTTCAGCGCATTGACCATGTTGTTATTGGCAATACGTACGATGCCTTGCGCGGCTTCATCGGTGGACACGCCCAGTTTGTCGCCAACCTGTTTTAAGGCTTTTCCAGCGCTGTCCATATCCGCATCAATGGCACCACCACAAAAGTAATCTTTGTTGATGCGACCCAGCCAAAGGTTTGCATCCGTTGTGGTCGCACTATTGCCCCCCTTGCCGTAGGCCGCAGGGCCCGGCAAAGCACCCGCCGATTGCGGGCCGACGTGCAGTTTGTCAAAGTCATCGACCCAAGCGATTGACCCGCCGCCATTGCCGATTTCGACCAGATCAACAACAGGCACCATGATCGGATAACCCGCAGATTTGCGGGACCGTTCGATCCAATAATCCGTCATGATGCGGACTTCGCCGCCCTCAATCAGCGAACATTTTGCGGTGGTGCCGCCAATATCAAGCGCGAGGATATCAGGCTCATCAATCAGTTTGCCAAGTTCGGCAGCACCCCAAAACCCTGAGGCAGGGCCGCTTTCGACCATCGTGATCGGCACGGCAGAGGTCGCCTCAAGGCTGTCGACACCGCAGTTTGACTGCATGATGTATGGGCTTTGCGGCAGGCCCTGTTCGCGCAGGCTTTTGTCCAAATTGCCCAGATACCGCGCGGCAACAGGTTGCACATAGGCGGAGAGAACGGCGGTGTTGGACCGCTCGTATTCACGCCATTCGCGGGTGATTTGATGGCTCGCCACAACAGAGACGTCGGGCCAAAGGCGCTGAACTTCGGCCAAGACGGCCTCTTCGTGGGCGGTATTCGCATAGGAATGAAGCAATGAAATCGCGACGGCCTGCACGCCCTCAGTGCGGAAGTGATCCACGATGTCGGACACGCCCGATAGGTCCAGCGGGATGCGCTCTGTCCCAAGATACGTCATGCGACCGGGAACCTCGGCGCGCAGGTAGCGTGGCACAAACGGTTCGGGCTTTTCATAGTGCAGATTAAAGAAATCGGGGCGGTTGCCGCGTGCAATTTCAATTGTGTCGCGAAAACCCTCGGTTGTGATCAGGCCAACGGTCACGCCTTTGCGCTCGGTCAGGGCATTGATAACCACCGTGGTGCCGTGAACCATGAAATCCACGTCTTTTGGGTCAATGTTGCCCTTGGCCATAACATTCAACACGCCCGCCTCAAAGTTGGGCGGCGTGGTGTCAGACTTAGCCGTTGTGATCTTCATGCCCTCTGGGCCTGTTTCAATAGCGACGAGATCGGTAAAGGTGCCGCCAACATCGGTAGCAATACGTTTGGTGGTTGTCATATCAATTGGCCCCTTTGGTCATGTAATCATCAAGAAGAAACGCCAGCGCGCCGGCCTGCTTAAGGCCTTCCGCCGCAGCGACGCGTTCAGGCGTAAAATGGCCCGCGTCGTGCAAACAATTGAGTGTTCCGATGACATTACCGTTCACCACAATCGGCACATTCATGCAGCTTTCGCAGCCGAGTGATTTGATCAACGCGTGGTCCGGAAACACTGCCGCAATTTCTTCTATAGAGTTGGCGACAAATATCTCTTGTCGGCCCTGCACCTGCTCTGTCCACGCATTATCCTCGATGGGTTTTTCGCCGCTGGCGGCGTAGGCGTCTGGCATGTTGGAATAGTTGCGCCGTGCGACGCCGCGGTCGTGGTCTACTTCCATAAGGGTGAACAGTTTTACGCCGATAGCCTGATCAACGAGGGCTTCAAGGGCCTTGAATGTGGCCATCGGTTGGTCCCTCGAAGCCATGGCTTTGGTGATATCGGTCATACGCCCTCCGCAAGTTTGTTTCTGAGATTGAGTTCTGCCGCGTCCACGACGGGCACTGCGCCGATCAATTGACGGGTATAAGCGGCCTGTGGAGCCGAGAATATTTGTGTAGTTTCGCCAAGTTCGACCAACTGGCCAGATTGGAAAACCGCCACGCGGTCGGCCACGTTGCGCACAACGGCCAGATCGTGAGTGATGAAGATATAGGTCAGGCCCCGTACGACACGCAGATCGTTGAGCAAGCGCAGGACACGAGCTTGGACAAGAACATCCAACGCGGATGTCGGTTCATCCAACACCAACAATCGTGGATCGCAGGCAAGTGCGCGGGCGATGCTGACGCGCTGACGTTGCCCGCCCGAAAGGGACGCAGGCGCGCGCGTGCGCATATCACCAGACAGGCCAACGGCGTCAAGCGCATCTTCGACTACGCCCCACCGTCCGGATTTCTCACCGATATCGTAAACGTCCAATCCCAACCGCACCGACGCCCCGATGGATCGTTTGGGATTAAGTGAGGACAATGGGTTTTGCTGTACCAGTTGAATACGGCGGCGTTGTTCGGCGCTGCGCTTGGCGGACAGGGCCTGCCCATCAAACGTAATCTCGCCGGACGTTGCTGCCAGTATCCCAAGGATCATATTGGCAATCGTGGTTTTGCCAGACCCGCTTTCGCCGACGATGGCAAGGCATTCGCCCGCCTGCACATCCAGCGTCACATCGCTTACGGCATGAACAGGGCCTGTGGGTGTTTCAAATGTCTTCGTCAAACCGTTGAGGGAAAGAAGGGTCATAACGCGCCCCCGTGGCTTATGCGCGGCGCGAGGAAATCATCACTGACCTCCGGCACTTCGGGCAATCCTGCACCCGTGATTCGTGGCACGGCAGACATAAGGGCGCGGGTGTAGGCGTGTTGCGGGTTGGCAAATAATGCGTCCGTCGGTCCATCTTCGACGATGTTGCCGCGATAGATTACATAGACGCGGTCCGCGAATTCACGAACGACACCAAGGTTGTGCGAGATGAACAGCACGGACGTGCCGTTTTGCTCAACCAAGTCGCGTATCAGCGTCAAAGTTTGGGCTTGGACTGACACATCAAGCGCCGTGCCCGGCTCGTCCGCCAACAGCAATTTGGGTGTGTTGGCCAGCGCCATGGCGATCATCACCCTTTGGTTCATGCCACCCGACAGTTGAAACGGATAGGCCCCCAAAACACGGGCAGGATCGGGGATCGCGACCTCGTCCAGCAGGGTTGTGGCGCGGGCATGACTGGCTGCTTTAGACAGTTTGGGATCGCGACGGCGCAAGACTTCGGTGAATTGATTGCCGATGGTGAACATCGGGTTCAGCGCGGATGTCGGATCTTGGAAAATCATCGACATTTCCGTTCCACGCAAACCCGCGCGGTCACGGGCAGACATGGCGTTGATGTCTTGGCCGTCGAACTGAACTGTACCGCTGATGCGGGCGGTTCGGGTTTCCTGCAACAGCCCCAAGACGATACGCGCCGTCACAGATTTACCTGACCCACTTTCACCAACCAAGGCCACTTTTTCACCGGCGGCGATATCAAGGTCGATGCCGTGCAAGACATCAACCTGTCCGGTCAGTGTTTTGAAGCCAAGGTGCAGGTCTTTGATGTGCAGAATGCTCATTCATCTACTCCCAACACATCGCGAAGCCCGTCGCCCAGCAGGTTAAACCCAAACACAGCGACCAGAATGGCAAGGCCGGGGAAAACCGTCAGCCACCAGCTGTCGGGAAGATACCGCGCACCTTCAGCGACCATCGATCCAAGGTCAGCGGTGGGCGGTTGCACACCCAAACCGAGGAACGACAGCGACGAGGCGATGATAATCACAAAGCCCATATCGAGCGTCATCTTGGTGATGATCGCAGGCAGGCAATTGGGTAGAATTTCGCGAAATGCGATGTGGCCAGCGCCTGCGCCAATGACTTCGGCAGCCAGCACGTAGCCTTCTTCGCGTTCGCCCCGTGCAATTGAATAGACCAGCCGCGCGTACCACGGCCACCACATCGCGGTGACGGCCAGCATGGCGTTGGTCAAAGTGGGCTCCAACACACCCATCATCGCGATGGCCAAGACCAGCGGTGGAATTGACAGGAAAACATCAACGATGCGCATCAAGATCATCTCAAGCCAGCCACCGATATAGCCTGCCAGCAAGCCGATCATTGTGCCGATCGGAACAGCGATGGCAAGGACGACGACGCCCAGTGTCAGACTGATCTGATAGGCAAACAAGATGCGGCTGAAAATGTCGCGGCCCACCAGATCGGTTCCCATCCAATTGCGCGCCGAGGGGGCGCGGTTGTTGTTGAGAAA
>JABITU010000110.1 GCA_018668195.1 Tateyamaria sp.
CTTTTGGAAAGTCGAACACGGCCGGATCACGGACAATTGGGTTATGGTCGATTTTCCACATGTTCTGGCACAGTTGGGTGTTGACGTGTTCAACGGCGAAGGCTGGGAAGCCTTTGATCGGGGCGACAAGGTTGCGCCGCGTCCACAAACATGAAGGGGATGACATGACAATCGAGTATCTCAAACGCGGAAAGCCTGACGCGGAACGTGCCCAAGATGACGCCCAGACCCGTGCTATCGTCGAAGCCGGACTTGCCGAGATCGAGGCCGGTGGTGATGTCGCCGTGCGGGCAATGTCGGAAAAATTTGATTCCTATTCACCTGCCTCCTTTCGCTTAAGCGCAGAAGAAATCAATGCACTGATCGCGCAACTCACCCCGCGCGAACTGTCGGACATCCGCTTTGCGCAGGAACAGGTTCGCAATTTCGCTCAGGCACAGCGCGATTCGATGCTGGATATCGAGGTCGAAACGATGCCGGGTGTTATCCTCGGGCACAAGAATATCCCTGTCCAATCCGTTGGGTGCTACGTTCCGGGTGGCAAGTTCCCGATGGTAGCGTCGGCACATATGTCGGTGGCTACCGCATCTGTTGCAGGGGTGCCGCGCATCATCGCCTGCACCCCTCCGTTTCGGGGACAACCAAATGCGGCTGTCATTGCAGCGATGCACTTGGGCGGCGCGCATGAGATTTACGTGATGGGCGGTATTCAGGCGGTTGGTGCAATGGCTCTGGGAACTGCGACTATTGAAGCTGTGCATATGCTTGTGGGTCCGGGAAACGCGTTTGTCGCCGAAGCCAAGCGTCAGCTGTTTGGGCGCGTGGGTATTGATCTGTTTGCAGGCCCGACCGAAACCATGGTGATTGCAGATCAAACTGTCGATGCAGAAATGTGTGCCACTGATTTGCTCGGGCAGGCCGAGCATGGCTATAATTCGCCTGCTGTACTTCTGACCAACAGCCGCAAACTTGCACACGAAACCTTGGCAGAGATTGATCGGATCCTGAAGATCCTGCCGACGGCGGATACGGCGTCAAAATCCTGGGAAGATTACGGCGAGGTAATCGTTTGCGACACATATGATGAAATGCTGGCGGTGGCCGATGACATCGCCTCTGAGCATGTGCAGGTGATGACAGACCGTGACGATTGGTTCCTCGAGCATATGACATGTTATGGCGCGCTGTTTTTAGGGCCGCGGACCAATGTCGCCAATGGCGACAAGGTCATCGGAACCAACCATACGCTGCCCACCAAAAAAGCGGGGCGCTATACGGGTGGTCTGTGGGTTGGGAAGTTCTTGAAAACTCATTCGTATCAGAAGGTTCTGACGGACGAGGCTGCAGCAGAGGTCGCGGCATATGGCTCACGGCTTTGTATGCTCGAAGGCTTTGTTGGGCATGCCGAACAGTGCAACCTGAGGGTTCGGCGCTATGGCGGGGTCAACGTGCCTTATGGAGAGGGCGCTCCGGCACGGGATGCAACAGAATAGGGTGGCTTGGGCGTGAAGCAGCAAAAGATAGAGAATTTTCAATGAACCTGTACCCAAGGTATAAACAAGTCCTCCTTAAGCTGTGGGACCGGTTGGCCAGAAACCTCTATGTTGCGGTTCCACTACTACAGCCTATGATCCATCGGCACGTGCATGCGCCTATTGGTTTACCCCCCTTCGGACAGGTACTGGGGAAGCAACAATGATCGACGTTCACACCCGACACAAAGCGCTGATCGCGCCGTTGCGGGCGGCTATGTACGACTTCGACCTCACGGCGCTTCGGTCAGCGCTTCATGCGTTGTGCGCCCCTGATGTTGTTTTCCGTCTCGCATTCCCTTTCGAAACGATTGATGGGGTCAACGCTTATGTACAGGCTGCGTATGCGCCGCTTCTAAATGCTTTACCTGACGTAGAGCGACGCGACTGCATTGTGATTGCGGGGCCCACGGCAGAAGAACAAAACTGGGTTGGGTGCTGCGGCTATTATACGGGTACCTTTGCGGCGCCTTGGTTGGACATTCCGCCGACAGGGCAGATTGTCCACATGCGCTTTCATGAGTTTTACCGCTTTGATGGTGACAAGATCGTCGAGATGCAGGCGCTTTGGGACATTGCTGAGGTTATGATGCAAGCCTGCGCCTGGCCGATGGCACCGTCATTGGGTCGCGAATGGCATGTTCCGGGCCCTGCCACCTGTGACGGGTTGGTGCTAGGGCCTTATGATCCGACATTAGGCAGTCAAACCTGTCAGACCATTGTGGATATGCTGGAGCATCTCAAGCGGCATCCCAGCCAGGGTGGCCCGGAGGTGATGGAGATGGAAAAGTTTTGGCATCCCAAGATGTCTTGGTATGGACCGTCGGGTATCGGAACTGGGCGTGGCTTTGCCGGGTTCCGGGACTGGCACCAAATTCCCTTTCTGAATGCTATGCCGGACAGGGGCGCTTTCGTGGATGAAATCACGTATCATTTCTTTGGGGATCACGCATATGCCGCCGTGACCGGCTGGCCTGATATGTACCAGACGCTGAGCCACGGTGGCTGGATGGGTATTCCGCCTGTAGGCCAGAAAATCGAGATGCGGTCTCTGGATTTCTGGCGGGTCGAAAAAGGTTTAATTCGCGAAAATTGGGTGCTGGTGGATTTGTTGCATGTGTATGATCAAATTGGGGTGGATGTGTTTGCCCGGATGCGCGAATTCAACAAGGCGCGGTCAGGTTTTGATCCTGTGACTGGACGTGCAGCATGATCGCACTGCCCCGAACCCCCTCATTTGACTTGCGCGGAAAACGGGCGTTGGTCACGGGCGCGTCTTCGGGCATCGGGTTGGGCTGTGCCGTGGCTCTCGCACAAGCGGGTGCGCATGTGGTCTGTGCTGCGCGCCGCGTGGAAGTGTTGCAAGATGCGGTCACGTCTATGCAGGGCCAAGGCTGGTCTGCAGATGCCCTCGTATTGGACCAGACTGATGTTGGGGCGGTCGCTGACGCCTTTGCCGACCCCTTCGATGTTGTGGTAAATTCTGCAGGGTTGGCCCGACACTCTGCAGCGGTTGATACGGCACCCGAAGATTATGACGCCGTGATGAACTTAAACGTACGCGCAGCGTATTTCCTTTCGAGCCATGCGGCAAAGTCAATGATGGGGGCGGGGCTTTCTGGTTCGATTATCCACATCTCAAGCCAGATGGGCCATGTTGGCGGGGTCGATCGGGCGGTCTATTGCGCGTCCAAGCATGCGGTGGAAGGCATGGTCAAAGCGATGGCCATCGAGTGGGGCAAGATGGGCATCCGTATTAATACGGTTTGTCCAACATTTATTCGAACGCCTCTGACCGAGCCCACCTTTAGTGACCCTGAGCGCTTGGCGTGGATAATGGACAAAATCAAACTGCCACGCGTTGGCGAGGTGTCTGACATCATGGGGGCGGTTCAGTTTCTGGCCTCAGATGCATCGGCGATGGTGACGGGCACGTCGATGTTGATCGATGGGGGTTGGACAGCAGACTGATGGGTGAAAAAGTGACAGCGCTGGATGTGGCAGAGCAGGCGGGTGTTTCGCGCTCGGCGGTTAGTAGGGTGTTCACACCAGGTGCCTCCGTATCAAAGCGCACGGCTGATAAGGTTCGACAGGCCGCAGATGCCTTGGGCTATCGGCCCAATGTGCTTGCGCGCAGCTTGATCACTGGGCGCAGTAGGATCATCGGGCTGGTCGTCGCTTATCTGGAAAACCAATTCTATCCCGAAGCCATTGAGCGGCTGAGCCGAAGCCTTCAGGAACGCGGCTATCACGTACTGGTTTTCATGGCGTCGAATTCTGGCGCAGAAGCTGATGAGGTGATGGAAGAGCTGCTTGATTATCAGGTTGATGGCATAATTGTTGCCAGCGTTGGCATGTCCAATGATCTGACCCAGCGTTGTGAGGCGGCGGGCATTCCTATTGTATTGTTCAACCGGGCACAGGATGATGACAGATTGTCGGCTGTGACATCGGATAACTATCACGGGGGTCGCAAGCTTGCCGAGTTTCTTGTGGCCGGAGGGCATTCGAGGATCGCACACATAGCTGGCTGGGACGGTGCTTCGACCCAGCGGGACCGCGAGGCGGGATTTGTGGCGGGTCTGAAGAATGCAGGACAGACGCTTGCAGCCCGTGCCGCTGCTGATTTCAATTTTGACAAGGCCAAAACTGTCGCGCGGGCGATGTTTCAAGCTAAAGATCGGCCAGATGCAGTGTTTGTGGCCAACGATCACATGGCTTTCGCTGTAATGGATGTGCTGCGCTACGAACTTGCATTGTCTGTGCCTGACGATGTGTCCGTGGTGGGCTATGACGATGTGACCTTGTCGGCCTGGCCTAGTTACGATCTGACGACTGTTCGACAACCTGCATGCCGGATGGTCGCCGCCACAGTCGAAATTCTGATGGACCGGCTGGCTGACCCCGAAACACGACCCCGCCGTGTGGCGTTGGATGGGCCTCTCATCCTGCGGAGCTCGGCTCGCATTCCAAAAGGATGGACCGCATGAAAGGCTTTTCGAACCGGTGGAATGATTTCCCCGACTATATTATCGGCATCACCAGGGAGATTTGGGAAGATCGCGGTATCGCAACTTTGCATCATTATTACAGCCCGGACATTGTTGTTCGGTCACCTTCTTCGGTTGTGATCGGCAATGAAAAAGTAATTGGCGCAACCATGGCCACGTTGGCCGAATTCCCAGACCGGACCCTGCTGGGCGAAGACGTGATATGGTCAGGAACGCCCGAAGATGGAATGTTGTCAAGCCATCGGATATTGTCGACAGCGACGCATATGGCAGACGGTGTTTACGGCCCGGCCAGCGGCAAGAAACTGCAATACCGCATCATTGCTGACTGTCATGCGATCAATGAACAGATCAATGACGAATGGCTGATCCGTGATCAGACCGCAATCGTGAACCAGATCGGCTGGGAGGCAAAAGCATATGCTGCTGACCTTATTGCCCGCGAGGGCGGGCCAGAGAATGCTGCGCGCCCCCTGACCCCTGCAACCGACCAGCCGGGCCCTTACAAGGGTGTCGGCAATGACAATGAATGGGGCGGTAAATACGCAGATATCCTGCGTCGAATCATGGGCGCGGATATGGCCGTCATCCCCGAGCAATATGACCGCGCTGTGCAGTCGGAATATCCGGGTGGCACGACCGGGCACGGACATGGCGCGGTGGATCGGTTTTGGATGAGTTTGCGCGCATCTTTTCCGGATGCGACCTTTGCCATCGATCACCAGATTGGCCGATCTGACGCGATGATGCCTCCGCGTGCAGCCATCCGCTGGGCGCTGCACGGCAAGCATGACGGCTGGGGTTACTTTGGCGCGCCGACGGGGGCGGAGGTCTATGTACTGGGCATCAGCCATGCCGAGTTCGGATCACTTGGTGCAGCGGCACCTGCCATTCGCCGAGAGTTTACACTTTTTGACGAGACATCGATCTGGAAGCAGATTTTGCTCAAGACTGGTTGAGGTTAAATTTGAATATTGCAGGGCAAACGAAACGAGAGAAGCTTGCGAGGGAATGGATCGTTTTCCAATTTCAGCAGGGTTGTTGGGAAACGGAACGAACGATGCAGTTACAGGACATTTTTAAAACGTTTCGAGTGTATGTTACATGGCTCATTCGCAGCTTCTCGGGACGCTCGAACGCGAACAGCGATGCTGGCTGTCTTACTGAAAACGCGAAACTCTCAAATGACTTTTGTCCTGCGAAAGGTCTGATTTTGCGACCGATCGTCCTGACCCAAACTGACACGCGCCGCACAACTCTGGGCAACCCGCTGCCTGAGCCGTTTATGCCACCAGAAAGGACCTCCATATGACCCCCGCTGACATGGAACCGCGCATTGTACGCTATGGCGAGCTGATGCCGTGCAAAACTGCCTTCATTGATGCGCACACGCCTGGCTCTGATCAAAAGGAAAACTTTACAATCATTGGCGGTGGTGTGTCGGAAAGTGCAGATCAGCATGTGCACATCTCGATCCCACATGGGTTTAACATCGGGGCTGCTGGGCAACCGCCGAGGTGCCGCAACTCTTTGCACAGCCACCGCACCGCCGAGGTGTTTTTTGTTCTGTCCGGGCGCTGGCGTTTTTTTTGGGGACGTTGGGGCAAGGCTGGCGAAGTCGTTCTGGAAGAGGGTGACATCATAAACATTCCAACCGGTATTTTTCGGGGTTTTGAAAATATCGGAACCGATTACGGAATGATCATGGCGATCCTTGGTGGCGACGATGCCGGTGGTGGGGTCATTTGGGCGCCACAGGTCATTGAGGACGCAGTCAAGCATGGCCTCGTGCTGGGTGAAAGCGGAAAGCTATATGACACCAAAAAGGGTGAAGCGCTGCCAAGCAGTGAGAAGCCGATGTCAGTTCTGACCGAAGACATGCTGAAAGACTATCCCGAGATGACCCCGGTGCAGATTGTTGGCAAGGGTGTGCGCCGCTATCATGACATGATGGCGTTGGGCCAGCACACGCCCTGCAAGGTCATCGGCGAAACGGGAATCATTCGTGACAAGCCGGGGTTTGAGGTTGATTTTGTAACCCGGGGCAGTGCGACGAATATGCTGCATACACATGATCGCCCCTCTGTCCTGATGCCAATGCGTGGACATTGGCGCGTAACGTGGGCAGGGCCGGATGGAGAAGACATTGGCGCGACGACACTTGCCCCCGGTGACACAATGAGCGTGCCCGAGCACGTGGCGCACAGTGCTGTTCCTTCGATGACCGGTGAAGCGTCGCTTTATCACGTTGTGGCAACGGATGATCCGGCGGGTCCTACATGGACCGGGTAAACGCTTCTTCTGACGAAACGCGTGCCATCTATGCGCGTCAGGCAGTCGCCTATGACACCAAACGCTCGCGCGCGCTGTTCGAGGCTCGGTGGCTGGCGCGGTTTTCTGCCTGCCTGCCAGCGTGCGCCCGCGTTCTGGATTTGGGGTGCGGTGCCGGCGAGCCGATTGCGCGTTGGTTCATTGCCGAGGGCTTTAGGGTCACCGGCATCGATTTCGCTGAGCCGATGCTAGGCTTAGCACGCGCGCGCTGGCCGGATGGCGATTGGCGGCACGTGGATATGAAGCAGCTTGAGCTGGGTGAAACATTTGACGGAATCATCGCCTGGAACAGCTTTTTTCATCTGCGTCCTGACGAACAACGAATGTGTATAGGGCGCATGGCAAAGCATCTGGAGCAGGGCGGGTCAGTCTTGCTTACAGTTGGCCATAAGGCCGGCGAAGTTAGTGGCACGGTTGGTGGCGAGCCCGTTTATCACGCGTCACTTTCACCGGCTGAATATGCAATATGCCTTGAGCAAAACGGCCTCCGCCTGACTGGATTTCTGGCCGAGGACCCTGAGACAAACAATCATAGCGTCCTGATGGCGCGCAAAGAGTAGGAGAGCCGATTTGACCATCCTCACAACCCATGTGGGCAGTTTGCCCCGGACCCAAGAGGTCGTCGATTTCATCTTTGCCCGCGAACGCGAAGAGCCTTACGATGCAGCTGCCTTTGATGCTGCCATGACCCAAGCAGTTTGCGCTACTGTGGCCCAGCAAGTTGCTGCAGGTGTCGATATCGTCAGCGATGGTGAAACGTCCAAGATCAGCTATGCGACCTATGTCAAAGACCGCTACACCGGCTTTTCCGGAGACAGCCCGCGCAACGCCCCTGCTGATCTCAAGCAATTTCCAACCTTTTTGAAACGCTTGGCGGATGATGGGGGCACCCCGCAATATGCGCGGCCTATGTGCACTGGCGATGTACGCAGCAAAGGTCAGGGTGAATTGGAAAAGGATATTGCAAACCTCAAGGCGGGGATGGCTGAACATGGGGCCGAGCGCGGGTTCATGAACGCGGCATCGCCCGGCGTGATCTCGTTATTTCTGCAAAATGACCACTACCCGACCCGAGATGCATATTTAGCGGCGCTGGCCGACGCGATGAAGACCGAATACGAGACCATCGTGGGTGCGGGGCTTGATTTGCAGCTGGACTGTCCTGACCTTGCGCTTAGCCGTCACATGTTGTTTGCCGATTTGTCGGATGCAGAGTTTATCAAAATCGCCGATGCGCATGTAGAAGCTTTGAACTACGCGTTATCGGATGTACCCGCAGAAAAGGTTCGTATTCATATCTGTTGGGGCAATTACGAAGGGCCGCACACCTGCGATATTGGCATGGACGCGGTCTTTTCGACGTTAATGAGTACCAAATCCCGCTATGTCCTGTTTGAAACATCGAATCCCCGCCACGCCCATGAATGGACTGTGTTCCGCGATCGCAAGACTGAGATTCCTGATGACAAGGTGCTGGTGCCCGGTGTGGTCGACACCACAACCAACTTTGTCGAACACCCAAAAGTCGTGTCACAGCGTATTGAACGTTTTACAGATATCGTGGGATCGGATCGTGTGATCGCAGGCAGCGATTGTGGTTTTGGCACATTTGCGGGCTTTGGTGCAGTTGATCCCGATATCGCCTATGCCAAGCTCAGGGCCTTGTCCGAGGGTGCCGGTTTGGTAGAGGGTTGAGACATGGATGACGCCCTGCACAGACTACTGAAATCGGTTGATACGCCCACTATTTGTAACGCTATCGAGGTAGCGCAGGGGCAACGAGGTTTCAATGGGTTTACCCGCGGCACCATGCTCGCCTCTGACGCGGATGGGGTTATGGTGGGCCACGCCCGCACTGCACGTATCCGCGCCGTTGCCCCTCCGACCGAGGCGGCAGATGTGATCAAGGCGCGGCGCATGGCCTATTACAAATACATGTCCGAAGGGGCGCGACCCGCGGTCTGTGTCGTGCAAGACCTTGATGTGCCGGGGGCTATTGGCGCTTATTGGGGTGA
>JABITU010000111.1 GCA_018668195.1 Tateyamaria sp.
AATATGACTGTCAAAGACATCTTCGAAACTATGGACTACGGCACAGCACCTGAAGGCGCCAGCGAAGCATTTGCATGGATTACGAGCCGTGGCGCGCACTTTGGGCATTTCACCGACGGGTCGTTTACCGAACCAGGCGCAGGATTTGACAGCCGAAACCCCGCAACGGGTGAAACTCTTGCAAGCCTGACCACAGCGACACAGGCAGATGTCGACTCTGCCGTTGCTGCGGCGCGCCGCGCACAGCCCAAATGGGCGCGTATCGGCGGCCATGCCCGTGCCCGCGTGCTCTATGCGATTGCCCGTCTTTTACAAAAACACAGCCGCCTGTTTGCCGTGCTTGAAACACTGGACAATGGCAAACCCATACGCGAGGCGCGCGACATAGACATCCCTCTGGCCCAGCGCCACTTTTATTACCACGCAGGAATGGCGCAGCTTATGGAAGCTGAGTTGCCCGACCGGCAAGCGCTTGGTGTATGTGGGCAAATCATACCGTGGAACTTTCCACTACTGATGTTGGCATGGAAAATTGCGCCTGCACTCGCCATGGGTAACACCGTTGTGCTGAAACCTGCCGAATACACATCTCTGACTGCACTTTTGTTTGCAGACATTTGCCAACAGGCCGGTGTGCCCAGGGGCGTGGTCAATATCGTTACCGGAGACGGGGCGGCTGGTGAAATGATCGTGCACGCGAATGTCGACAAGATTGCCTTCACCGGCTCGACCGCCGTCGGGCGTACGATCCGTACCGCAACAGCCGGAACAGGCAAGGCGCTGTCGCTAGAGTTAGGCGGAAAATCCCCTTACATCGTTTTTGACGATGCCGACCTCGACTCAGCCGTCGAAGGGCTCGTCGATGCAATCTGGTTCAATCAGGGGCAGGTCTGTTGCGCCGGTTCGCGCCTGCTGTTGCACGAACCCATAGCGAACATATTCTATGCCAAACTAAAAGCGCGAATGGACAAACTGCGCATCGGCAATCCGCTCGACAAATCCATCGATATCGGCGCTATTGTCGATCCCGCACAGCTGGAAACGATTGCTGCATTGGTCGATGAAAACACAGCGGGCCAGACCTATCAATCGCCCGCCGTATTGCCCGAAACGGGGTGTTATTATCCACCAACTCTGATCACCGGGCTAAACACCGCAGACCCCCTGATGCAGGAAGAAATCTTTGGCCCGGTACTCGTTTCAACCACATTTCGGACACCCTCCGAAGCTGTCGAATTGGCGAATAATACGCGCTATGGCCTTGCTGCATCCGTCTGGAGCGAAAATATCAATCTGGCACTTGATATCGCACCCAAGCTGGCATCGGGCATCGTCTGGATCAACGGCACAAATATGATGGATGCAGCTGCAGGATTTGGCGGCATGCGGGAAAGCGGATTTGGCCGCGAAGGCGGCTGGGAGGGGCTTTTGGCCTATACCAAGCCCAGGCAGAAAACCAAAGCACTCAGCCCTATCGCCCCCTTTTCTGGGACAGCAGAACCAACTGACCCGTTGGACAGGACTGCAAAACTCTATATCGGCGGCAAACAGGCGCGCCCAGACGGCGGATATTCTCGCAATGTCTATGGCAAATCCGGCAAGCTGATGGGGCAGTCAAGCCTCGCAAACCGCAAGGACCTGCGCAATGCCGTCGAAGCGGCCCATGCCGCAAAAGCTTGGTCAAAAACAACCGGACACCTGCGTGCACAAATTCTTTACTACCTTGCCGAAAATCTATCAGCTCGTGCAGAGGAATTCGCCGGGCGGCTTAACGCCATGTCTGGCGGCAGGTCCGGTACAAAAGAGGTCGAAGCAGCGATTTCGCGGCTGTTCAGCTATGCTGCGTGGGCCGACAAGTACGACGGCGCGGCCAAGGGGGTTCCTGTCCGTGGCATTGCGCTAGCGATGAACGAACCGGTCGGTGTCATCGGAGCGTTTTGCCCCGATGAGGCGCCCCTGCTGGGTCTTGTCTCGACCATGGCTCCGGCAATTGCGATGGGCAATCGCGTGATCCTGATCGCATCAGAACCGTTCCCCTTGATGGCCACCGATTTTTATCAGATTCTGGAAACATCTGATGTTCCTGCCGGCGTGGTCAACATACTGACCGGAAGCCATACCGAACTTGCACCACACATGGCCAAACACATGAATATTGATGCAGTCTGGTCCTTCTCGAGCAGCGCGCTCAGCACGACAATCGAACGCGAAGCGGCTGTTAATCTGAAACGGACGTGGGTGAACCACAGTCTGGCACGCGACTGGGCAAGGCCCGCCGGTGAGGGTCGCCAATTCCTGCAGGCCGCTACAGAAATCAAGACAATATGGGTGCCTTACGGAGAATAGCCTTATCCGTTTTACCACTACGCAGGAGGGCGGGACGCCAGAACAAAGCGCCCATCAAACGCATCTGCCGGAGGCAGGTGCAAACATCGCATGTGCGTCAGCACTCAATCGGCAACAGTTGTCTCCAGACCAACAGGTTGGCCGACGACCACGAAATGCAAGCCTGCGGGATCAAGCAACTCTGCCGCCACCCGGCGCACATCGGCGAGGGTAACAGCCTCAACCTTTTCGTTGCGCGTTGCAATGTAATCGATTGGCAGGCCAAGCATCTGCATGCCAACCATAATGCGTGCAATCGGACCATTGCCGTCGAACCGAAGCGGATACGCCCCTGTGACATAGGTCTTGGCAGCGTCCAATTCGGCCTGAGTTACACCTTCGTTAGCAGCACGCGTCCATTCATCGCGGATAACAGATACCGCTTCTGCGATCCTGTCGTTTGATGATGCAACCTGCCCTTGGTACGTGGCCGCATGATCTTGCGGAACCAGGAACGAGTAGACGCCATAGGTCAGCCCACGTTTTTCCCGAACCTCAGTCATCAGGCGACTTTCAAAGCCTCCAGCCCCGAGGATCTGGTTCAGAATCCGGGCTGCAAAGAAATCCGGGTCATCCTGACCTATGCCGCGCTGTCCAAAAATTGCCACGGATTGCGGCGTGTCAAAGGGTACGACGGTCATTCCACCCTTTATCATAATCTGAGCAGAGCCCGGTTGCGGCGCACCTGTATCTGGCAATGCACCCAACAATTCATCCAAAAGTGGGCCAAGCTCTTTGGCAGATATGTCTCCAACCACCCCCACAAAAAGCCTGTCCTTTGCAAAAACCGCCTTGTGGGCTGCGATCATGTCATCGCGGGTCAAGGCGGTTACGCTTTCGATCGTACCGTCGTATTGTGTCGCATAAGGATGATCCCCATAGGCCATCGCATCAAAGGCCGCACGCGCAATCGTATCAGGATCCTTTGCGTCTGATCGCAGACTTGCCAGAACCTGTGCGCGCACCCGGTCCAAAGCCTGTTGTTCAAAAGTTGGCTCAATAAGTGACGCCCTCAGCAAGGCAACCGCCGCGTCCCGGTTTTCTGACAAGAACCGGGACGAAACCGAAAGCGCATCATCGCCCACGTCATATTGAAAACTTGCCGCCAAGCTTTCCAGCGCCCGAGCAAACCCGCGTGAATCAAGATCACCCGAGCCTTCTTCCAACAGTCCCGTCATCAGGTTGATCGCGCCGCGCTTGCCCGGCGCATCCAATGACGCGCCTCCACGAAATCGCAGCTCAAGTGCGACGAACGGAATAGAAGGCTCCGGAACTAGCCATGCGGTGATGCCACCCGGGCTGACCACTTCTTCAATCTTGATCTCGGCACGCACAGGCAGCGTCGCAATCAAAACAAGCATCAGGGCAGCGAGTATACGGCTCATTGTGTGACCTCCTCGTTGCGCATCAGCCAGCCCGTCACCGATGCATTGCGAACCAGCACCTTTCGGGCTGCGGCCATAATCTCATCCGCGGTGACCGCTTGCAGCACTTCGGGCCAGCTTTGTACGTCTTCGATAGTCAAGCCCGAGGCAAGCGCACGACCATAACGATTTGCAATCCCATCCACGTTGTCCCGGCCATAGATCTCACTGGCGCGCAGCTGATACTTTATGCGCGCTAACCTATCTTCATCCACACCATCAACCAAAAATTGCGCCAATGTCGCATCCATAGCGTCTTCGGCTTCTTCAAGGCTGACATCAACAGTTGGAACAACCACCACGCTAAATGTTGCGTCGTCCAGTGACACCCCCCCGTAGAACGCACTCGTATAGACAGCTTTCTGAGTTTCAAATTGTAGCTTTTCAGTAAGATAGCTGGTCGTTCCTCCCCCCAACAGATCCGCCAAGAGTGTCAGCGCCGCCGCCATGTGCTGGTCGCCACTGTTCCTTTCAGTCGCGAGGTACGAACGACTGACATAGGGTTGTGCCACGCGCGTATCACGAAGCAGCACGCGACGTTCGGCGGTTTGGGGTGGCTCTGCGCTGCGCTGCCGTTTGGGCAAATCTGTGTTTTCTGGGATAACGCCATAGTAGCGCGCGGCCAGCCTGCGCACCTCGTCCGGCTCCACGTCACCAGATACGACAAGAATCGCGTTGTTTGGGTGGTAATAGGTTTCGTAAAACCCGAGCACGTCTTCCATATCGAGCGTTTCCATCTCATGCATCCAGCCAATGATCGGTACGCCATAGCGATGGTTGTGGTATTGAACTGCGCGCATTTGCTCACTTAACAGCGCACGCGGGTTGTTTTCGGTCCTTTGATTGCGCTCTTCGATAATCACTTTGCGCTCGGTCTCGATATTGGTTTCAG
>JABITU010000112.1 GCA_018668195.1 Tateyamaria sp.
ATAAGTCAAGTTTACAACATGATTACCGGTAATGCCAGTGTAGGCTTGGGCGAGTTCGGAAAAAAGATCACTTTCAGAGTAAGCTGCCCAATGATCAAAGTCCCGCATTGTAAAGGGGAAATCTGAGATGGCGATTGGCGGGTAAGATTGGCCCATAAAGGCAACGCCGGTATAAATGATGTCGACAGTTCCTAGGGATAGTCCTTCGTTCAATGCGACTTCTTTGCCCAACTGGGAAGCTGGAAACACTTCGATTTTATAGCGCCCATTAGTTGCTGCTTCAAATTTGGTTGCTGCCATGAGCGCTGCTTGGTGATAGGGTGTAGCACTTTCGTAGACGTGGCCCCATTTTAGCACCTCTTGTGCAATAGCGGATGAAGCAATGGTGCTAATCGCACCAGTCAGCAAAGCCGCAAAAACGTTTTGGGTCGTTTTGAGTTTATTCATGTTTTATCTCCCGATTGATATTGTTTTGGTTTTCTAGATGGCTTAATGTATTTAACATACTGTATGTAAGTTAGGCATGGATAGTGCATTTGAGCAAGAGGGATATCAAATTTTTTTGTGGTCTGGGTCTTGGGGTGCGGAAAAGTCAGATAAACAAGATGCTTATGATAGCAATTGCGACCTGCCAGGCCTCATTGAGGATGTATCGGGGCTGAAGCTTAGTGATGATGCCCTTGCTCGTCTGCGTAAAATCAACCTGACGAAATTGCCAATTGTTTGTGAGATTTAAAAAATGAAAAATAAAATGAAACGGGTTGCCTGTGTCGGCGAGGCCATGATTGAACTTTCCATGATGGACGGTAATGCGCAAATGAACGTGGCTGGTGATACACTTAACACCGCAATCTATTTGCATCGGACAGCGCCACAAGTGACGGTGGATTATATTACCTGCCTGGGAAACGATACATTTTCAGACAGTATTTTTGCCTTTATCGCAGATCACGGTGTTGGAAATTCGAAGATCAAGCGAATAGTTGATGGCACGCCTGGGCTTTATGCCATTACCACGTCACCGGAGGGCGAGCGTAGCTTCACGTATTGGCGCAGCAACTCGGCAGCAAGGTGCTTATTTTCGAACGGTGATTTCACTATGTTGGAAACCTATGACGCAGTCTATCTATCCGGAATCTCGCTTGCAATTTTGCCTCATATAGTCCGACTTTCTTTGCTTGAGTGGTTGAATAAACATTTAATTTGTCTGATTTTTGATAGCAATTACAGGCCGCATCTTTGGGAAAGTCTAGAATCTGCTCAACAAATGACATCAGCCTTTTGGGCTAGAGCAGATATTCTGTTACCGTCAATTGACGATGAAATGAAGTTGTTTGATGAAACAGAAGATCAAGTGGCCTTTCGCTTTTCATGTATGGCTAAGTCTGGCGCTTTAAAACGCGGGAAGCTTGGACCATTATCTTTGGGTATTGACGTCCATGGAAGCTATCTGCCGTCTTCGAAAGTGTTGGATACCACAGCAGCTGGCGATAGTTTTAATGGTGGTTATTTGGGAGCTCTTTTTGGTGGAGAAAGTCAAGAGCAGGCTTTGAAAATAGGTCATGACCTTGCGACACAGGTGATACAATGCCGCGGTGCAATAATCCCAAAAACGGCACTGCCTGACTAAAAATACTCAAAGCGGGCAGGGCGACTTTATAGCGGCCTTGGATGACAAAACGCTCCCCATTCAGGTACTTTAAAACGAGCCCTGAGATCATCCGCTTGGCTGCGATGCTGTACGTTCGGTATCCACTCTCACTCCGTAATGTGGTGGATTGATTGAGAGTGGTTGTTTGCTCGTGGACCGCTTTTGGGACCGCTTTTTGAAATCTGTATTATTTTAAGTATCTGATAATAATTATTTTATTAAAGTAGATTTTGCCGTGTGGGGGCACCACTTAATCCTAAATTTTGCTTTATCATCAATTACTTGATGTATTGATGGATATTTTTATCCACCCAATTATACACCCTTTGATCTTCATACCCCCCACCATTCACAAGTATTGCAGGGTAGGCCTATGTATATTGCCCTATTCATTCACGGCTGTTGATTCCAGCAGTGAAATTAGCTGAATGACCACAATCACCTGCATTTCATGTAACGCGCAGATCACACAGTGATGACGCCGACACGCGCGCGTGCGGAAGCGATAATTCAAAAAATGATATGCGGCGACCGGCAACTGCTACAATCGCTACAATCGCTACTTCGCTGCTATGTGCGCCACCTCTCCCAAATAACTGTACACCTTGAATACTGTTGCGCCTTTGGCTGACCACATGGTGACGGGGTAAAATGGCGGAAACCGGACCTTCGCTGCGCTTTGCATAGAGGTCTGCTGTGCGGACAAACCGGCCTGTTGCACCTGCAGCTATTGCTAACGCAGCTTTTCTTCGCACCTGCAGACAACGTTCTTTTGGCAGTGCAGTGGAATTCCCCAGAGCAGTCATTCAAAAGGCTGAAACCATCCAAAGCACTAAATCGCTCCGCGATACTGCCACGATATGAAGATCCGCTTATTTGCCAGCGGATCTGCACTAGGCAAACCCGCTCCTTTTATTTTTAATCCAGTGCAATTAGCTTGCGGTTTGGACTTTCTGGGTTTGCACCCCTAATCCGTCGATACCTAGCGTCACGGTTTCCCCGCCCTTCAAGTAAATCGGCGGTTTTTGCCCCATGCCAACACCTGGAGGCGTACCTGTGGAAATGACGTCGCCGGCCTGAAGGCTCATGAACTGGGAGCAGTAGGAAATCAGATGCGGCACCTTATAGACCATCGTTGAAGTATTGCCGTTCTGGTATCGTTTGCCATCCACTGAAAGCCACAGTCCAAGCGCGTTGGAATCGCCGACCTCATCGGGCGTGACAAGCCATGGACCTGTCGGGCCGAAGGTGTCGCAGCCTTTGCCTTTGTCCCATGTGCCAGCGCGCTCGATCTGGAACTCGCGCTCGGATACGTCATTGATGACGCAGAACCCCGCGACATGATCCAGTGCATCAGCCTCATCGATATAAGAACCACCTTTGCCGATCACGACACCAAGCTCGACTTCCCAATCAGTCTTTTTAGACCCGCGCGGGATGACAATATTATCATCAGGGCCAACTATCGCGGACGTCCATTTGTTGAAAATAACGGGTTCAGGGGGCACATCTAAACCACTTTCTGCTGCGTGGTCAGCGTAGTTCAAACCAATGCATACGAATTTGCCAGTTTGACCGACACAGGGGCCAAGGCGCAGGTCGTCCTGTGGTGTGCCATCGACAAGCGGCAAGGCGTTTATGTCTAGCTTTTTCAGACGTTCTATCGCGGCTGGCAGCAATGCCTCGCCTGCGACATCTGCAATGTGATCCGACAAGTCACGGACGCGCCCGTCAGCATCAAGGCAACCGGGCTTTTCTTGCCCTTTAGGGCCGTAACGCAATAATTTCATGTGGTCCTCGAAGATATCAGTAGAGAATGGGGATCGTCGCAGCCCAAGGGAGAAATGGGCTGCGACGGTGTTAGGATCAATCGTAGAGAACGGCCTGAATTTCAGCGTTATCAATATTGGATTGATCGTAGTAGTAAAAACCCGTGTCAATAATCGCCGGTAGCGTTTCACCATTCATCGCAGCAACAGCCGCTTTGACGGTTTCGTAACCAATGCCAACAGGGTTCTGCGTGATCGCACCAGCCATCAGGCCTTCGCGGATCGCGTCAGTTTGCGCTTTGCCGGAATCATACCCGATAATGGTAAGGTTTTCGGCTTTCATTTCACGCACGGCGTTCACAATACCAATGGCAGAACCTTCGTTGGTACCGAACATTCCATTCAGGCCCGGGTTGGCCGTCAGCATCGCTTTAGCGACCTCAGTCGATTGCAATTGATCGCCCGCACCATATTGAACGCTTACGACTTCGATGTTTGGATATTTGCTTGCCATCTGGTTCAAGAAACCATCGCGGCGGTCAATACCTGTCCGGCTTGTTTGGTCGTGTGCA
Organism: Tateyamaria sp.; assembly: GCA_018668195.1. Next base: position 3,993 of record JABITU010000112.1, read on the forward strand.
ACAACGGCAACTTTGCCCTCGCCACCAAGGAATTCGGCCATTTTGTCAGCAGCCAAAGAGGCAGCCGCGACGTTATCTGTTGTCGCTGTGGACTTTGGAATGTCACTGTCGACGCCACTGTCAAACGCGATGATTGGGATGCCAGCTTCGGCGGCTTGACGCAGCAACGGAATCGCGGCTTGGCTGTCGAGCGCGGCAAAGCCGATTGCAGCAGGTTTGTTGGCCAAAGCAGCGGCCAGCATGTCGATCTGGCGATCAACCATAGTCTCGTTGTCCGGACCTTCAAATGTGATGCGCACACCAAATTCTTCAGCGGCTTGATCCGCACCAGCTTTGACAGCCTGCCAGAATTGGTGCTGGAAGCCTTTTGAGATCATCGGAATGTAGATTTTGTCCTGTGCAGTTACGGCAGATGCCGAACCCAGAGCAAGTGAAGCGCTAAGAGCGCCAATGAGAACGCGACGTGACAACATGTGGTTTCCTCCTCGGTTGTCGTTTTTCCCGACTTCAAAATGTCGGGACTTGGTAATTTCTGAATCAGTTGGATCTGTTACGGCGCATCATGTCCGCATAGACTGCCAAAATAATAATCGCGCCAGTGACGACTGTTTGCCATTCTTGAGCAACGGACAGCACACGAAGGCCGTTCGTCAGAACCGCCATAATCAACGCCCCGATGAGGGAGCCAAGAATAGACCCACGGCCGCCCGAAAGAGACGTGCCGCCAATGACTACCGCAGCAATCGCTTCAAGCTCGTAGCCAAGCCCCAATGCGGGTTGTGCAGAGTTCAATCGCGAGGCGATCAACAGACCCGCGATGCCAACGATCGCTCCGGCAAGCGCATAGATCGCGATCTTCCAGCGGTCCGTGTTCACACCAGACAGACGAACAGATTCTTCGTTAGATCCAAGAGCAAAACAATAGCGGCCCAGCACTGTGCGGTTCAAAATATAGGCTGTGACGGCTGCGACGATGAACAGGATCAGCACTCCATTAGGGATCGGCAAGGACGGTATGACATCACCGATCAACGAACCACGCGAGATTTCGCTAAACCCCGGAGTGTCATTAAAATAGATCGGACGCGTCCCCGAGATCACGAGGCTGAGCCCCTTTAGGATCAGCATCATGCCAAGGGTGGCAATAAACGGCGGAATTGCCATTTTGGCAACAAAAGTACCCGAACATGCGCCACACAAAACACCGGTCAGCACCGCAGCAATGACGCCAAATATCATCGGCAATCCAGCATAGGTCAGCACCACGCCAGCGATCACCGCGCAAAACGTCATCATAGTGCCAACGGACAGATCAATGCCGCCAGTAATGATGACTAAGGTAACCCCAATCGCCAGAACACCGTTTACTGATGTTGCTTGCAAAATCGCCAACATGTTGGACGTCTGCATGAAATTAGGCGAGGCGATGGAAAAGCCGATCAAAAGCACGATCAAGCTGGCAAAGGCCAACACGCGTTGATGCGTCCCAGCTGCGATGATCCGCGATAGGGTCGAGTCTTGGGTATCTGCTGTAGTGTCGTTCATTATACGTCCTCCGCGCCGCTCAACGCGGGGTCGCGCTGGGTGGCCAGTTCCATGATGTGTTCTTGTGTGGTTGCTTCTCCGCCGGGCAAAATACCGGTCAGACGTCCTTCGCACATCACCGCGATACGGTGACTTAGACGCATGACCTCGGACAGTTCAGACGAAATAACGATAATCGCGCGCCCTTGCGCTGCAAGGTCTTCAAGAAGTGCGTAGATTTCAGACTTTGCACCGACGTCGATGCCGCGTGTGGGTTCGTCAAAAATTAGCACATCACAATCGCGCAGCAGCCATTTGGCAATCACAACCTTTTGCTGGTTTCCGCCTGACAACAGCCGAACGTCTTGCGTGTCCGAAGGTGTACGAATGCCAAGCTGATCAATGTAATTGATTGCGACGTCTTTCATCGCGCCTTCATCCAACACACCGAAACGATTGGTGAATCTACCCAGATCAGTCATAGGGATATTGGCGCGCACGGTCATATCAACGGCAAGGCCAAAGTGCTTGCGATCTTCTGACAGATACCCGATCCCTGCCTCGACGGCATTGTGAGGGGTGCGGATGTTTACCGGTTGACCCGCGATCAATATCTCACCGCCATCACGAGGGTCCGCGCCGAAAACGATCCGAGCAACTTCGGTTCTGCCTGCGCCCATCAGACCTGCAAAGCCCAGAATTTCACCCTTGCGCACATCAAAGCTGACATCTCGAACATCTTTACCACGCGACAGATTGCGCACTTCCAACGCGACAGGGTTTTGTGAGGTATCGGGTATATCAGATGCGTTTTGTGTGACTTCGCGGCCCACCATAAGCTGAATGATCTTCGACAAAGGCGTATCCGCGGCCTCGACGGTATCAATGTAAGCGCCATCGCGCAGAATTGTGACACGGTCGGCGATACGTTTGATTTCATCCATGCGGTGGCTGATATAAACAATGCCCACGCCATCTGCTTTCAGCTTCTCGATAACCTTGAACAGCTCCGATATTTCGACGTCGTTCAGGGCCGCTGTGGGCTCGTCCATAATCAGAACACGTGGGTTGTAGGACAGTGTTTTAGCGATTTCGATCAGTTGCTGACGTGCAATTGTCTGGCTGCCGACCTGCGTGCGCGGATTCATTGCCAAATTGAGCGACGCGAAAATTTCTACGGTTCGTGCATTCAGCGCGGGTTCGTCTAAACGGCCAAAACTGCGGCGTGGCTCACGTCCAATCAGCACGTTTTGCGCTGCTGTGAGATCGCGCATCAAGCTCAATTCTTGGTGAATGATACCGATACCTAGCTCTTGCGCCGCGCGAGGTCCGTTTGGGTTGACAGGGTTGCCATCCACAAACATCTCTCCGCCGTCACGCGAATAGATGCCGGACATGATCTTCATCAAAGTTGATTTACCTGCACCGTTCTCGCCCATCAGGGCGTGGACTTCACCTGGCTTGAGATCGAATTGCACCGCCTTAAGCGCATGAACGCCCGGAAAGCGTTTCTCGATCCCTTTCATCTCGACTAGAAAACTCATGTTTTTGGCCCTCCCAAGCCTACCGATCCAGTTAGATCGTGCAGCCACCATCGACCAAAACGGGCTGACCTGTCATAAACTGACTTCCGTCAGACATGAGGTAGACAATCATCGGCGTGAGATCATCGACTGTGGACAGACGCCCCATTGGCTGACGCGCGATGAAGTCTTTCTCGGCCTGAACGGGGTCCGGTGCGTTGGCAATGCGTCCTTGCAAGGCAGGCGTGTCAACCGTTCCCGGGCACAAGGCATTGCAGCGCAGATTTCGCGCGACAAAATCAGCGGCAATCGCTTTTGTTAGTCCAATGACCGCAGCTTTTGTGGCTCCGTATGCGGTTCGATTAATGAACCCTTTTTCTGAAGACGCCATCGAGGACATGTTCAGAATGGACGCGTTGCCTTGGCTTTCGGCGCGCCTCAGCAAGCCGGGAACAAAAGCGCGGCACATCCGCACCATCGAAGTTACATTCAGATTAAGCGAAAACTCCCACGCGGTGTCATCAAGCTCTAGGATTGAACCGTGATGAACAACACCAGCGCAGTTGAACAAGCCGTCCAGATCAGGAAGATCAGCCACGAGCGCGTTGATCGCATCCACGTCCGTCACATCCAGAACGCGGGTTTCGATGCCTGCGACGCCGTCCAAATTCGCCAATAGATCGGCGTTTATGTCCGTTGCGATCACTGTAGCACCTGCCGCCGCACAGGCGCGCGCACTGGCCGCCCCAATCCCTTGGCCTGCGGCGGTGATTAGGATTGTCTTACTCGCAAGTGTCATATCGTTCCTCATGTTCACATCACCGCTCCAATCTGCCAGGGCACAAACTCAACCCCGCCAAAGCCCAGCTCTTCGCTTTTGGTCTGCTCGCCCGAGGCGATACTGATGAACATCTCAAAGATGTCGTTGCCCTTGTCGCTCAAGCTGACCCCTTCGCTGACGATATCACCGCAGTTGATGTCCATATCTTCGGACATACGGGCATACATCTCAGAGTTTGTAGCCACTTTGATGCAAGGCGTCGGCATGTAGCCAGACACCGATCCACGGCCCGTGGTAAAGACAATCAAGTTCGCGCCAGAGGCGATTTGCCCCGTCACGGAACATGGGTCAAACCCAGGGCTGTCCATAAAAACAAAGCCCTTTTTGTCGATCTTTTCGCCGAACAGATACACATCTGTCAGGGGCGCGCTGCCGCTTTTGGCGACGGCACCGAGTGATTTTTCAAGGATGGTTGTTAGCCCGCCACGCTTATTGCCTGGGCTTGGGTTGTTGTCCATCTCACCATGATTGCGTGCGGTGTAATCTTCCCACCAGCGCACGCGATCAATCAGTTTTTTGCCCACCTCAACCGATGCCGCACGGCGGGTCAAAAGGTGCTCCGCGCCGTAGATTTCAGACGTTTCGGACAAGATTGTGGTGCCACCGTGGCGCACAAGAATGTCGGACGCGACACCAAGTGCAGGATTGGCGGTGATGCCGGAATATCCATCTGATCCGCCACATTGCATACCCACCATCAAATGCGAGATGGATGCAGGCTTGCGCGTTGCAGTGTTTGCAAGTTCAGCAATTCCACGCAGCTCTTTGAGGCCCTTTTCGATTGTTTTACGCGTGCCGCCTTCTTGCTGGATCGTCATGTAACGCAAAGCGCCGTCCGCACGGATCGCACGCCCACCAACAAGTGCAGAAACTTGCATCACTTCACAGCCCAGCCCGATCAAAAGGATACCACCGAAGTTTGGGTGCTGGGCGTAACCGGACAGAGTGCGAAACAGCGTCGCATAGCCCTCATTTTCGCCCGACATGCCGCAGCCAGTGCCATGGGTGATCGGGACGATGCCATCGATATTGGGGAAGTCATCAAGAAGGCCGGATTTCTCAGCAGCTTCAGCGATGAATTTCGCAACCGAACCAGAGCAATTCACCGACGTCAGAATACCAAGATAATTGCGCGTACCAACCGTGCCGTCAGCGCGGTGGTAGCCGTTGAATGTACGCTCATCTGTAGATGCGGGCAGCACTTTGGCCTCTCTCGCGTGAGCATAGTCTTGTGTGTGCTCTCCCATGCCAAGGTTTTGAACATGCACATGTTCACCAGCGGCAATGTCTGCGGTGGCCTGTCCGATAGTCTGACCATAACGGATTACATTTTGTCCAAGCTTGATCGGCTCAACAGCGATCTTGTGGCCTTGCTTGATGGCATGCTGCGCCTTTAGGCCTGAGACATTGTCGATTTCACCCACCGCAATATCAGCCAAAGCAACCGCAATATTGTCTTGTGGATGAAGCGTTAAGATGCGGCGTAGCTGGCTCATCAGGAGAGTTCCTCTGGCATACTTAAGGATGTTTGCGTTAGAGTAGTTCTAGCTTGACTTAACTCACTTGTCAACTAACATGTCAGTTGGAGTATTTAGAGAATGCCGGACAAAACGCATATGCTTGATATCAACGGTTTAGATGGCCCTTTGGGGCAGCGGGTCTATTCTGCCATGCGCAATAAGATCCTCACAATGGCATACGAGCCCGGAACCGTTTTGCGAAAAGGCGAGCTGTGCGAACAATTGGGCGTATCCCGATCGCCAGTGACAGAGGCGTTGAATAGATTATCCTCTGACGGTCTGGTCGATATCATCCCACAATCCGCCACACGAGTTTCACAGTTTTCCCTGTTCGAGCTACGCGAAGATTGCTTCCTGCGCGAAGCCGTCGAAGTCGCTGCTGTCGCTAAGGTCGCCCAAGGCCGCACAGACAAGCAACTGACCAAACTTGCGCGAAATCTAAAGTTGCAGAAATTACTGGTAGAGGACGAAGATTTCCAAGGCTTCTTTGAGGCCGACCTCGAATTTCATGAGCTGATCCTTGCCTTTACCGGCTTTCCCAAAGTCGCCTTCACAGCAGGCCAGATGTCGTTGCAACTGCACCGCGCACGAATGTTGATTTTGCCAGAAAAGGGCCGCCCGCGCGAAACCGTTGCAGAACATTGCGCGATCTTGACCGGTATCGAAACCCGTGATCCAAACGCTGCGCGGAATGCGATGTCACTGCACCTTCGCCAACTAATAACCCGCATTGAACCTCTAGAACGTCAACACCCCGAGTATTTCCGCCCTAACTAGAAAAGTAGACCCCCGATGAAATTGACGCATACAAACCCGCTGAACCAGCGCACGAGATCACCTTTGAACCTAACGCAACTTGGGTTTGGCGGTGCACCGCTTGGAAATTTGTATCGCAAGATTGAAGACAATGACGCGCAAGCGACGCTTGATGCGGCATGGGATGCGGGCATTCGTTATTTCGACACCGCGCCGCAGTACGGATTGGGGCGGTCTGAATTGCGTTTTAGCGAGGCTTTGAAACGGTTTGATGGCGATGCGCTTACGCTGTCAAGCAAGGTCGGGCGTGTCTTGGAAGACTGCGCACCCGAGGAGGTTACCCCAGAAGCTTTCGTTAATGTGCCCCAGAAACGTATCGAGTTTGATTTTACCTATGACGGAATCATGCGCAGTTATCACGACAGCATTGCCCGTTTGGAATCTGATAAAATCGACATTCTGTTCCTACATGACATTGATGCGGGCACGAAAGGGCAAGCGTTTGAAGATAACAATCTGCGTCAGCTGTTCTCTCAAGGCGGCTATCGAGCGCTATCAGAATTGCGCGAGGCAGGACAGATATCGGCCATCGGAGCAGGCGTTAACACCTGGCAGATTTGTGAGCGGCTGTTAGGCGAAGCGGACTTTGACGGCTTCCTCTTGGCAGGACGATATACGTTGCTGGAGCAAGATCCGCTTGAAACGTTCCTGCCGCTGTGCCTGAAACGCGATGTGGGGATACTGCTCGGTGGGCCGTATAACTCCGGCATTCTCGCGACGGGCGCTGTTGAGGGCGCGCGGTATGATTATGCACTCGCGCCGACGGATATATTGCAACGCGTTCGTAAATTGAACGACGTTTGCGCCGCTCATAATACCCCTCTCATCGCGGCAGCCCTGCAATTCCCGCTGGCGCACGCGGCGGTGAAATCCGTAATTCCGGGTGCATCAAGCGCGCAAGAAGTGCGCCAAAACGTCGAGATATTCGAAACGTCGATTCCAGCAGCGCTTTGGTCCGACCTAAAGAGCCAAGGCTTGATCCGACAAGATGCGCCAACCCCACAGGAGGCCAGCGATGTTGCTTAATATCCCCCCGATCCTGTCCCCCGATTTTCTTTGGACGTTGAGCGCTATGGGACACGGAGACGACATCGTCATTGTGGACGCTAATTTCCCAGCGACCACGCTTAACACGAGATGCCATCGCCTTGATGGGATCAGCGCAACCGAGGTGTTGAAAGCCGTGCTTAGCGTGCTTCCACTCGACGCCTACGTGCCCGATCCCGCGTTGGTGATGGAGGTCGTAGATGAGCCCGATACAGTCCCGTCGATTGTGGCCGAATTCCAATCTATCATTGCCGCTGCCAGTGATAATCTGGTGACCGTGGGCAAGCTGGAACGGTTTGACTTTTATGAACACGCCCGATCAGCATTTGCGATCGTACAAACCGGAGAGACGCGGCTTTATGGAAACATTATTCTCAAGAAAGGCGTCATCAGATAATGATTATCGATGCCCATCAACATTTCTGGCAACTTGAACGCTGGGATTATGGATGGTTAACACCCGATCTGGACGTGCTTTATCGCGACTTTATGCCGGGCGATCTAACACCGCATTTGCGCCAGCATAACATCGATGGAACGATATTGGTTCAGGCCGCGCCGACGATTGCCGAGACAGAGTTTCTTCTTAAGATTTCCGATGAAACGCCTTTTGTTTTAGGTGTCGTGGGATGGGTCGATTTTGAGGCTGCGAGCGCAATCGATAATATTATCCGGCTAGCCAAACACCCAAAACTGGTGGGTTTACGGCCAATGATCCAAGATATCGCCGATGATGATTGGATGCTGCGCCCTGACCTCTTCCCTGTTTTTGAAGCGATGATTCAACATAATTTGACGTTTGATGCATTGATCTTGCCCCGCCATCTGCCACAGCTTTGCCGGCTTTTGTCGCGTCATCCTGAATTGCGTTGTGTAATCGATCATGGTGCCAAGCCAGACATCGAAAATGGCAAGCTCGACAGTTGGGCACGCGACATTGCTGCCGTCGCAAATAGCAGCAACGCCTATTGCAAACTGTCCGGCCTGATAACTGAAGCAGGCGAAGGTTGGACGCCGTCGCAACTGACCCCCTATGTCGCACATCTGCTTGAAACCTTCGGTACTAAGCGTTTGGTTTGGGGGAGCGACTGGCCTGTTGTAACCCTCGTCGACAACTATAAAAACTGGTTGGATCTCGCGATCTCATTCATACCCGATGAGCCCGCAAGGGGCGCGATTTTGGGTTTGAACGCTTATGAATTATACGGACTTTCTCAGCGATAATTGACGGTCAGCTGAATTCTGAACCCCGTGTCAAAACTCACGGTTCAGAAACGGTTCTTTGATTGCGGCTATGTCAAGCGGGATGGCGATCTGTCCGTCTAGGGTCATGGTTCTCTTCGAGGTCGGGTGATGCGCCTCACGATGGTTTTAGATGATGGATCGTCTCCAATGTCGTTAGCAGGCTGCGCGCAATGAGCCGCGTCCCAACCGTTATTACAAGATCGATCAACCTCCGCCGCTTCGGGACTTCGCTGCCCGCCGGTCTTGCGAGAATTTAACTTAGGCAGCAACCTCCTGTGTCCATTGATAATCAGTTTCGGTTCTCCAAAGCGACAGCATGAGTTTCGGCACGCGTTCGCTATATGACAAGCACACCCGCCAAAGCGCCGCAAAACACCAAACGCAGTGGCCCCCATTTACCCCACGTATTAGGTCCCTTATTGCTCTGCGATTGACAGATGCTGCGTCAGCAATAGCCGCGGCTGCCCAAGGCTGCTTCGTCCGCAGTCTGTGAGTTCGCTTATCATATCTCGCTGCAGATTGCATAGATGACCGGTTTTCTAGCCGCTCAGAGACATTGAAATTTACGTAAGCGCAGCAATTTTCACGCCGCGAGCGCACGCGGCACAAATTCTGAATACACAGTTCGGGCTCGTAGCAGCCATTCGCTGCGAGATGCACCAATGTCCGCTTAGAGGCGAAGCTGTGAAGTCCTTGGTTACAAAAAGCATTTTCCAAGCTTTGTGTTGCGAACTATGTTCGCCCAAAACTCCGCTAACACTTTGTCCTCAACACAGCGTCAGCCAACACTGTGTTCAACACAGCGATTCAGCCCTAAAAATAGTCAGCAACACGGCAAAAAGTGTGTTTTTGGTTTTAGCGATTTTTTGGAATTTTGCACTAGATTAAGTCATTG
>JABITU010000113.1 GCA_018668195.1 Tateyamaria sp.
GCAGAACGCCGCCGTCGAGGCGTTCTTCAAAAACCCTCTCGGGATCATGCTGCGCATAACCCTGTCGGGCAAGGATCAAGGCTGAACTGATCTGGCGGCATCCGTGGGAGACAAGGCAGAAAGCTGAAAATGGCAATCTTCGAATAAATCAATGGCTTCTACAATCCGCGTCGGAGGCACTCAGCCTTAGGCTGGAAAAGTCCGGTCGTCTTCGAACGTAAAGTGGCCTAAACGAGCACTCGGGGCGTCACAAAAACGGGACAGGTCCAAACCCTTCATCCGATTTGCACAACAAGGCTCTCCGGATCTATCACGCCGCAACAACGGATGCATATCCCAGTCGTTGCCGGAGTTTGACATGATGCTGCCGACAACTTGGAAATACCGAGCAAACACCTAGTAAACTGAAATTACTTCAGGCTGAATGTCGTGGAAAGATTACAACTTTCGAACACGTTCTTTCGTTTTTGTTATGCGCAGATAGGTTTGAGCAGACAGCGGGCTCATACTTTGCCATTCTCTTTAGCTCTTCGGTGCCCCCAATCTCCCACAATGCTACGTTCAAAGCATGTGTTACGGCTGAGTTTACGTGTTCCAGGACATATTTTTTCGCATATTCGCGCAGATCTTGGCAAACACCGATAATCCATTTGTGATCGTCCATAATATTCCCCGGTCTTGTTTTTGGCATAAAGAATTCATGCACTTAGTATCTTACGACAGCCTCATACTCTCGGCTTGCTCGCAACGTTACAGTTTTGCTGTCCATCTGAAATATGTCTGGCATGACAGCCTATTTATTTCACCACTAGAATTAGATGACAAAAGGGCGCTCCGCTTGGGGGCGGAGGTATAGGTGCAAGAGATTAGGGGGGGGGTGACCTATCCTAAAGGTTAGGATATTTCTCAAAAAGTAGCATTGGCGCCTTCGTCAAGAGCTACGTGAAAAAGCGCTCGCGCGTCGATAGAGCTTGCAGCCAAACTGTCCGCCCATACATCCATCGTATGTACTTCGCCTGATCTCGCCTGACATTCCAAGGTGCCAAGATCAGTTTCCAACGCGACCTGCCCCAAAAGGGCTGCGGCCCCTTTGGCTTTATGTACAGACTCAGCCAAAGGCAGAACATCATTTTTTGGATCGTAGCGGCGAATGTCGTTAATCAGAATGTCGAGCTCGCTCAAGAATGTATCCGCCACTGCGCGCACCCGTTCCTGGCCCAAAAGCGCAATCATCTCGGTTAGTGCCTCGGGAAAGCGCTTGGCATCCAGCTTGGCGAATTGGCCTGATGTAACACCGGCGATGATACTGTGCAGAGCATCCAGCCGAATGGGTTTGGTATGAAACTGATCCATGCCTGCAGCGACTGCGTTTTCACGAAATTCTTCGCGACCATGCGCTGTAAGACCAACAATATGGGTGCCCAAATTGCGACCAACACCCGCGCGAATGCGCTGCGTAGCCTCGATTCCATCCATAACAGGCATGCTGATATCCATGAAGATCAGATCAAACGCTGTGGCTTTTTCCTTATCCAGTGCATCCGCCCCGTTCACGGCCTCTTGCACTTTATGGCCCATGGCCTCAAGCATGTCAGCCAGAACGCTTCGATTAACGGCGTTATCTTCCACGATCAGAATGTTGCATTGTTGGGTGGGCAGCGGGGTTTTTTCCTGTTCTGCCACAATTTGATCTGACATTTGTTCCGTGCGATTTACCGGCAAAGCCAACACGAATGTAGCCCCTCGTCCGGCAGCGCTGTGCACCGACACGTCGCCCTTCATCGCGCGTGCAATGCGCCTCGAAATAGACAGCCCAAGCCCATCGCTGCGCGATTGGCGACTGTCGCTGTTGGCAAAGGCAAAGAAATCCTCGAATATCTGCTCTTGCTTGCCGGGGGGAATGCCGATGCCTGTATCGCTAATCTCAAAGCGCAAAGATGAGGCTTCTTGCCCGTGAATACCGCTAACACGCACTAAAATGCGGCCTTTTTCGGTGAACTTGATCGCGTTTCCAATCAAGTTTGTCAGGATCTGGCGGATGCGGCCTGCGTCCGCGTGATAAGGCCCGCGCATGGCCGGTTCGATGTCTAGTGTAAGGGACAGATCCTTTTCATGGGCCAACGGCTCAAAAACATCGATCAATCCTTCCATGAGATCAGTCAAGGCAAAGTCTTGAGCCGTGAATTGAAGCTGCCCAGTTTCGATCCGGGTAATGTCGAGGGCCTCGTTCACCTGCTCAAGAAGGATCTCGCTCGAAGAGGTAGCTATTTTGGCGTAGCGTTCTTGTTGCGGCGATAACGAGGTCGTTTTGAGCATGTCCAAGACACCTAGGATACCGTTTAGCGGCGTGCGCATCTCGTGGCTCATCACAGTCAAAAACTGAGACTTTGCCTTATCAGTGCGTTCGGCGCGATCACGGGCTTCGATCAGGGTCTGCTCGTTAATCTTTTGGGCGCTAATGTCACGGATATAAGCGATAAACGTGGTTGAATCACCCTCTTTCATTGTTGTGATATTTAGCTCTACCGGAAACTCCTCACCGCTTTTCCGCAAGGCCGCCAGTTCGACCCGACCTGCATCTACAACACGAGGCTTTCCAGTCGTCAGGTATCTATGCATGCCATTGTGATGTGCATCGCGCATTCGGTGAGGGATGAACGTGTTTTCCATGGTCTGCCCGACAATCTCTGCACGTGACCAACCGAAAACATCTTCTGCAGCGGCGTTGAAATCAATAATTTGTCCAGTGTCATCCGAAGTCACAATTGCATCTAGCGATGCCGCAACGGTAGTTTCCAATTGCTTGCTCGAGGCCGAAAGCTCCGTATCCCGACGTGACGCGCGCAACAAAAGTCTGTCCAAAATCAACATGAGAAGCGCCATCAAAATCATCAACGCGATCGCTATCCCCCCGGTGCGCGACAACTGTGTAGCAAATTGGGCGCGCCGCGCCTGCGCCTTCTCGGCCCCCATCGTGACGCCCAAAACAGCGATGTCGCGCACGTGGGGCCGGACCTTTTTTACCAGGCGGTGCATTTGCACAAGAGCCAGACCAGTCAGCGGGCCTGGTGTATCCGATATCTTGATCGCGGCTTCCGCGAATTCATTTATTTTTTCAATGAGTGCTTTCACATGATAATCATCTGAATAGATATCTGCAACGCGACCTGAATTGATAACGTTTAGGCGACTTAGCGCAATGTCCACCCGTAACTGCACGGAATCGTTCGTATACTGGCCAGTAGTGATCTGCTGGGTGAGCGTCGCATCCAAGTTTGCGAATTCAGTGTCGAGCTGCGAGATGCTCCACTGCATGTTGTCGTGAGCGGCCCGGGAAAGGTCGCGCAGCTGCCCAAGTAAATTCACGGTCATAACGGCCAGCAAGATGGCAAGCATAAAGACGCTAGCAAGCACCGTGAGACGATAGCTCCTCAATCCCGGCTTCACCATTGGCGTTGTTTTTGAGGCCACGACCTACGTACCCCTCGGATCAATCGATAACCCGCAAACGAGCCAGTTGCCAGATACTGTAGGAATATGTTGTTTCGGTCTGGTACTTTTCGCTTTTATCATATGGGAAAACGATCCAGTATGGTCCCTTGTCGCGCACTGACATCTGTTCGCCGTTCATGCGCGTCGCAACAAGAGGTATGCTTTCCTCGAGCACTGAAAGTGGCATTTCAACCTGATAATCGTTCAAGGCCTTCATTTCAACCGCCGTACCCTGAACACCAGCTTTGGCCAAAATGTCTGCTAGCGGAACGCCAGAGAATGTTACCACGCCGTCGGTCCACAAGGTTGTCGTGCGAAAGGTGACCTGATCCATCGCATCCAGTTCTTCAAGGCTTAATTCCAACGTGCCTGAACCAGAATCAGATGAAGTCACCTGCAGTGTCATAGACGCGTCTGCTTGTGCCGATCCTTGCCACCCCAAAAGAAGCGCCAAAGTTAAAAGCACCATCCGTGAGTGCTGGAAACGCGCCATTTAATTTCTCCTTATACGATCATATCGTACTACACTGCGTTTAACGAAGTCGTCTTTAATGCATTGGCATAGGAGTCTATACTAAAGTATATAATGGCCACTATTTCGCCCCATTTTTTGGGTATAAGGTACAGGCTTGGATAAAAAGATTGAACACATGTCAAATATTCTAATTGCAGACGATCACCATCTGGTACGCGACACCATTGCTGCCTATCTGAGCAGCGTGGATGGATTTTCGGTTCAGACTGCCGCAAATCTGGACGAGGCGCTGACTCTAATGGCAGGGATCGACGCCTTTGACCTGCTGATCCTCGATTATAATATGCCCGGGATGGACGGATTGCATGGGCTGGAACTCGCCCGTAAAGCCTTTCCTGCGACGAGGGTTGCGCTCATGTCGGGTGTCGCGAACCGGGAAGTGGCAAACAAGGCAATGGATCAAGGGGCAATCGGCTTTATCCCCAAGTCATTGACCGCTGTATCTTTGGTAAACGCCATCAAATTTGTTTTATCGGGCGAACGCTATTTCCCCTTCGACTTTGAGATATCGGGAAACAAGGCACCACTTACAGGCGCTTTCGCCAGCTTGTCAGAACGTGAACTGGAAACGCTGGAACAGTTGTGCATTGGTCTGTCCAACAAAGAAATTGCTCGGAACCTTGGAGTACAAGAGGTGACGGTAAAGCTGCATGTTAAAAACGTTTTGGCCAAATTAGACGTGTCCAACCGAACGCAAGCCGCATTGCTAGCCAAGGAAAAGCATCTTTTTTGAACCGGACCGCAAGACTGTTTCCAACAGATGCGCAAGGCAGAGGTTCTTATAAGCTGTCCCACCATAACAACTGGTCTGAAATTACATGGCAGTGTCTGTCAATCGAAACTTGGCAGTTTTTCCCAAAATATCGGTATTCAAGCACTTCGAGTAAGCAAGCACAAACGTTTGTGAGACATAAGCTTGCGTGCGAAGTCGTGAGTACAAATGACGTCAGGCCAATAACCCAGAATCAGCTACTTCGTGTTTTGTTGTTTCAGTGAATTCAGAAAGCTGTGATAATGCAGCCGCTATCCTAGTCGTGTCGAAATGTTTGCCAATGTCCGAAACAGAGGGTAACCGAACAGCGATGGATGTTTCCGCCGATATTCGCTCTCGCCGCACATGTGCTGATCGCTTCTTTGCCACTGAAACAGGCCGTGCGCCGCGCCCTGTGGTCTGGTTGCGTCCTGGTGCTCGTATTCTTATTGCGGGTCAGGCTCCGGGTGCACGAGTGCACAGTTCTGGTCGTCCGTTTACCGACCCGTCGGGGGATCGGCTGCGTGATTGGCTTGGCATGGACTCACAAACATTCTATGACCGCGATAGCCTGGCCATTGTTCCTATGGCCTTTTGCTTTCCAGGCTATGACGCCAAAGGATCGGATCGCTCGCCGCCCAAGATTTGCGCCAAGGCTTGGCGTGCAAAGGTGTTGGATTAAATGGGAGACGTGCCGCTCGTTCTGCTGATCGGTAGATATGCACAATCATGGCATCTGGGTACGAAGAGTAGTGTTACGGAAACGGTCGCGTCTTGGCGCACCCATGCACCTCGGGCTTTTCCCTTGCCCCATCCGTCTTGGCGCAATACCGGATGGCTGAAGAAAAACCCTTGGTTTGAGGCAGACGTCCTGCCTGCCTTGCGATTGCGGGTAAAAGAGGTGCTTAAATGACACAAACGGTATTGGACGCGGCACATGCCGCAATGATGGCCAGTCCCGACAACGATACCGTACGGCTTCGGTTTTATGAGCGATTGGGGGATGTGGAGCTGTTCCTGCTGCTGGAGGGGGAAGCAGAAGACGAGAAAATCACGCCCCAGATTTATGATCCGGGAACAGGGCCGATTGTTCTGGTTTTTGATCGGCAGGAACGATTGACGGCTTTTGTTGGTGCTGCAGCCCCTTACGCTGCGCTTTCAGGACGGGTGATCGCAGGATTGCTGACGGAACAGGGCCTTGGGCTCGGGTTAAACCTTGATGTCGCACCGTCTGCTTTCTTGCTGGATGCGCAAGGGGTTAGCTGGCTGGCGGAAACGCTGGGTCACGAACCGGATGAGATCGAGGTGCAGATCGCAGAACTGTCAGCGCCCGCAGGTTTGCCAGACCTATTACTTACCGCGATTGACACCAAGCTGGCCACAGCGACGGGTCTGGCGCAGATGGCCTATTTGGTTGGTACGGTCGACGCCGCGGGCACGCGCAGTCACATGCTTGCTTTTATAGGGGCAGCACCTGGGGCGGAAACGGCACTGGCCCGTGCAGCATCCGAGGCGCTCACCTTTTCGGGCATCGAGGCGGGGGCGATGGATGTTAGTTTTTTTGATGCGGATGCACCCATCGCCGAACGGCTGTCGCGCGTGGGCCTGCGGTTTGACTTGCCGCAACCCGTTTTGGTGAAACCTCCCGAGATAATCGCTCCAGGATCTGATCCAACAAAACCCCCAAGGCTGCGCTAAACCAACAATACCAAAGTAGAACGCTGTTTGTGTCAGATTCATGCCAGAATGTTCGCCAAACAAGCTTCTTGAGTGCGCCGTGACATGGTGTAGATATCGAACGCCTCTTGGGATACTTCCAATAAATTCCCTGATTTGTGATGGAGGAAGTATTCTTGACGAACGAAGAACGCGACATTCATCGCAAACTTAAAGTGTTCGAGCATGCCGAGAACATCGACAATGCTCGCAATGTTTACACTCTCTGACACCTATGAATAAATTCATATCTATCGCTTAAGTAGTTTCAAACATATCCGTGAACACGAGTTGCTTAAGGTCATTCAAGCAACCTTCGTTACAGGTGTTCGGCAAGCCCATTGACCTGCCCCCGAAGCTTCCCTCGTTTTAATGTAGAGTTTGCTCAACCTTCGAAGGGGCAAACAAATGCGACAGCGTCGTTTTACCGAAGCCCAAATAATCGGAATGATCAAAGAACAGGAAGCTGGGATGCCGACGGCAGAGGTGTGCCGCAGGCATGGCCTGAGCCCGGCGTCGTTCTACAAGTTCAAAGCCAAGTATGGTGGCATGAACGTTTCTGACACCCACCGTCTTAAGTCGCTGGCGGATGAGAACGCAAAGCTGAAGCGCTTGCTGGCGGATACGATGCTCGACAACGTTGTGCTGAAGGATTTTCTGGGAAAGATCTGACGACACCGAGTGTGCGACGGGCTGCGGCACGCAAGGCAATGCTAGATCATGATATCTCGCAACGCCGGGCGTGCAGGCTTGTCGGTGTTGATCCCAAGACTGTCCGGCGCGATCAACCGCCAGATAATCCAGAAGTTCGCGAAGAGATGAAGGCAATTGCCAGTAAGCGACGTCGGTTTGGCTACCGGCGGATCGGCGTGCTGTTGGAGCGCAAAGGCATGATCATGAACCACAAGATGCTGTATCGTCTCTACACTGAGGAAAAGCTGGGCGTCCGGCGACACAGAGGCCGTAAATGAGCGCGAGGATCAAGAACTCCGATGCCAGTCGCGTTACGCTCAGGCGAGCGTTCGTGGCTGGACTTTGTATCCGACACGTTTGGTGCATCACGTAAGTTACGCATGCTGGCTGTGAATGATGATTGCTGTCGCGAGAACCTGTGCCTCATGGCTGATACAAGCATCTCAGGTGCGAGGGTGGCACGCGAGCTGGATGCGCTTGTGCGGATCTATGGCAAGCCATCCTGCATCGTCAGTGATAACGGCACAGAGTTCACAAGTCGTGCGATTTTGAAATGGGCCGGGGATAACAAAGTTGATTGGCATTACATCGACCCGGGCAAACCAGAGCAAAACGCCTTCATCGAAAGCTTCAATGGCAGTCTGCGTGACGAAAAGTTGAATGAAGAAATCTTCGATACGTTAGATAATGCCCGAAGGAAGTTGGCGCTCTGGCGATACGATTACAATAACGTCAGACCGCACTCATCTCTGGGCAACCAAACACCCGCTGAAGCGCGCCCTGCGCTTGAGCAATTTCAGGGCTCCGCGCACGACGCGCTTGCCCAAAACGAAACCGACGAATATGAAATCCAATCCCGCAAACTCTCGTTACGAATGAGGGAGCCTTGGGGGGCAGGTCACCATCTTCAACTCCATACGGTAGGGGATAGTGAAGACAGGTGCATTGTACATTCTGGAGCCTTTTTCGTCGCATGCAGCATCTCTGACTTTCGCAGAATTGCAAATCTCCGCCCCTTTTGAGTATCCACCAAAAGCCAATCCACCGATCACAATAAAGACGGCCAGTGCAAAATACACTGCTCGTTTCATGTATAAATTCATTTACTTGGACTGGTGCGCCTGCACATACGCCTGCAAAATAGCATTCATGCGCGTCTGATAGCCGCGCTCTCCTTGAGACTTAGATCACGCCAACACATCATCGTCCGACCACCTCTCAGCGATTTCCTGTGTGCCTACAATTACGCGCGTCGTCTCAAATCGCTCAGCGGTCTCACAGCTTACGAATACATCTGCAAAATCTGGACTTCTGAGGCAGATCAGTTCATCTCCAATCCAACCCACCAGATGCCGGGATAGAACAACTAGTCAAACGTTCCTGCAACCCGGCCCAGCAACATAAATGCGCGGGCAGTGCGGGTGTCGCTGAGCGCCGAAATTTCTGCGTCACTGGCCGTTTCGGCAAAGGTCGAGATTGCCCTATCAAAACGGCGTAAAAAATGGTGTGCGGCATCGCGAAAGATCGGATCCTGTTTCATGCGGCCCACAGTCAGAGCCAGAGAAGAACGGTCGCGTACGCCCCCCAAAGAGGCCACCGCACGACCACGTGCGCCACTTGCGAACTGGCGCCATATCTCGGGGCGGGCGCGGTCCGGGCGGAGGTCATCCATATAGATGCCATCTTGGCTAAGTAGGGTCAGTATGTCTTGGGCAGCCTGTATGAGTTGGGCGGTTTCACGATCTTTCATTGCTTTGCGCAGGGCCGCAAACCCGTCTTCATCTTCGGTTGTTTCCGGAAAGTTCAGCGCTCGGATAAAGTCTTGGTTTACCAGTTGCGGAGCTATGTCTTCGGCTGTGGTTCCCAGCGCAAGGGTCGGCTGATCTTCTGCGGGGGCAGGTGGTGTGGTGGGCGAAACCACGCGTGCCTGATCGTTGCTGTCGCGTTGGCTTTGAAACATCGCAAGTGCGGTTTCGGTTTTGCGCGTAGCGGCTGCAATCTCGTCTAGCTTACGGGCGACTGAAGGCTCTGAAGTCAATCCTCGGCCTTGCGCTTCGGCGATATAAGCTTGGCGGATTGCGTCGATAGCGGCCTGCAAACGCTGGCTTTCCTCGCGCATCACCCGACTGGAGCGCGCTGCTGTGGCGGCCACCCAGATCATTGCAACTGGCATGAAAACTGCCAGCATGGTTACCAGAAACTGTGTGCCCTCAATTGCGTCGGTGGCTGCTTGGGTGTCGCGCGCAATAGAATAGGCAGCGGCGGCCAAAAGCCACAGTCCCGACAGAACGATGGCCGTGACCTCGATGACGGTTATGCCCCCGTGTTTGGGCTTGTCATAGATGCCGAGCGGGGTTGGCCGGGATTGTGGATTAGACTTATCACCCATTGCCTTAGCCGTAGCTAATCTTGAGAACTTCGTAGGATTTTTCGCCCCCGGGTGTGCGCACTTCGACGCTGTCACCCTCTTCCTTGCCGATCAGGGCGCGGGCGATTGGGGATTTAATGTTGAGCAGGCCCTTTTCGATGCTGGCTTCGTATTCGCCCACTATCTGGTAGGTTTTTTCCTGATCTGTGTCTTCGTCAACGAGGGTCACGCGGGCGCCGAACTTGATGGACCCTGACAATTTCGCAGGATCAATCACCTCGGTCAGAGAAATCACGCCCTCGAGTTCCTTGATGCGGCCTTCGATAAAGGACTGTTTTTCCTTTGCCGAATGGTATTCCGCATTTTCGCTGAGGTCACCATGTTCGCGCGCCTCGGCGATCGCTTTGATGATTGCAGGGCGTTCCGTCGTTTTGAGATGCTTCAGCTCTGTTTCCAGTGCCTGTGCCCCGGCGCGGGTCATGGGGATCTTTTCCATCGGAGGTGTCCAAAAATATGGGTGGTCCAAGTTACTGACCACCAGTCAAGGCGATGCACAATACCTGACCCAATGGCGCACAGAAATGCAAGCGGATTTGTAAGGGTTTGATGCCTGCTACTTACTATTGTGCAGGTCCACTTTGAACTGTGAGGCCACATGCGTCAGTTGTATTGCACCACTTCGTATTCGATACGGTCGGTGTCATGAAAATAAAACCGCTGGCCCGGTTCATAGTCATGATGTTCGCCGGGGATAAAGCCGATTGCAGCGACGCTGTCGCGCATTCTGTCGATATCGTCCACGACGACTGCAATATGATTTAGGCCACCGGTGGTGGTGTAATTGTCCTTGTGCGCGGCCAGTTCGCCGGACTTGGGCACGTAAAGAGCAAGGTAGTGCTTATCCTTCCCCACATGAACAGAATATCCAGCCTCGCGCGAATTGCCCCTCCAGCGGATATTCCAGCCAAAGAGATCACACATCCACCGCGCGGTCGCGTCGGGGTCGGTTACGGTGTAATTGGTATGTTCAAGCATTGCGGTCATGGGGGTTTCCTTTTGCTGTTTATGTGATCAGTCTCCCACCTCAAGTGCACTTTAGGTCAAGAGGCTTTTTTCATGGCTACATCCGAAGGTTTGAGCATCGGTGACATTGCTGCGCGCACTGGGCTCGCGGTGTCAGCTATTCGCTATTACGAGGCGCAGGGATTGATCGCACCCTGGCGCAATGCGGCGGGGCGCCGACGGTTCCAGCGCGCCGATATCCGCCGCCTGAGCTTTGTCATGATCGCGCAGCAGTTTGGTTTCACCCTGCCTCAGATCCGGGTTGAGTTGGACAGGTTGCCAAAACATCGCGCCCCGACCAAGGCCGACTGGTCGCGCATCAGCGCGGAGTTTCGCAGCGGATTGGATGCGCGCATCACTCGGCTCGAAAAGCTGCGCGACACGCTGGACGGTTGCATTGGGTGCGGGTGCCTCAGCCTTGACGCCTGCGCATTGTACAATGCATATGACCTGGCTGCACAACGGGGCACAGGCCCCCGTTATTTGATGGGCGACAGCCCGGATTAGCTGTAAGTTTGTCCGATCAGCATCTGCGGAGAGGCATTGGTAAAATTGGGGATATCCGCCAGCACTGGGCCAGATACGGCCATCGCTGCGTCCATAGCAGCCTGATCCGCAAAGAGAATTGTGGCAACCGCGTGAAAGGCTGGTGGCGTGCCAGCACCACCCGCGATTCCCTTGGTCACTACTGTGTCAGAAATATGGGCGCCCATGTACTCGCCCACCATCGCCATATGTGTGTTGGCGTAGTAGGCATCGTCGAACGTGCTTCCTTTTGTTACTGGATACATAACCTGAAGTGTAACAGCCATTAGACAATCCTTTGGTTAAGATGCTTTCAGTATAGACGAAATTGGGATCAAATCAAAGAACCCTGTAATAAGGTCTGTGGCAAAGTACGTTTTTACGCGGTGTCGCGATTGCAAAGGTGACGGGCCTCGGATAGCCAAACTGCAACCAAAGTGACAGGGCCATCTGGCCCCCAGTGCAACGAACAGGAGCTGCCAATCATGGCCCAGATTGAACGCGAAACAATGGAATATGATGTTGTGATCGTGGGCGCGGGCCCCGCGGGCCTGTCGGCCGCGATCCGATTAAAGCAATTGGATGCAGACTTGAATGTGGTGGTCCTTGAAAAGGGCTCAGAAGTGGGCGCGCATATCTTGTCGGGGGCGGTTCTGGACCCCAGTGGCCTTGATGCGCTTATACCGGACTGGCAAGAAAAAGGTGCGCCGCTGAATGTGCGGGTCAAGGATGACAATTTTTATATGCTAGGCGAGGCGGGTCAGATCCGCATTCCCAACTTCCCGATGCCGCCGCTGATGAACAACCACGGCAATTATATCGTATCGATGGGCAACGTGTGCCGCTGGATGGCTGAACAAGCCGAAGAGATGGGCGTTGAGATCTTCCCCGGCATGGCCTGTTCCGAACTTGTTTATGGCGATAATGGCGAAGTCAAAGGGGTTGTTGCAGGCGTCTTTGGCCTCGAGCCTGACGGCTCTATTGGCGAGGGCACCGAGCCGGGCATGGAGTTGCACGGCAAATACGTGTTCCTGAGCGAGGGCGTTCGTGGATCGTTGGCCAAGGAGGTTATCGCCAAATACGACCTTTCCACTGGCAAAGAGCCGCAGAAATTCGGCCTTGGCATGAAAGAAATCTGGGAGATCGATGCAGACAAACACCGCGAAGGGTCGGTCACGCATACGATGGGCTGGCCATTAGGAAGTAATGCGGGTGGTGGATCCTTTATATATCACCTTGAGAACAATCAGGTTTATGTCGGATTTGTCGTGCACCTAAATTACAAAAACCCGCATCTTTTCCCCTACATGGAATTTCAGCGCTTCAAGCATCATCCGATGGTGGCGGATCTGCTTAAGGGTGGGAAACGCGTGGCCTATGGTGCACGCGCGATTTCCGAAGGCGGATATCAGTCGATGCCCAAAATGGTGGCGCCGGGTGTCGCTTTGTTGGGATGTTCTGTTGGAATGGTCAACGTGCCGCGGATCAAGGGCAACCACAACGCGATGCTTTCGGGCAAAGCTGCAGCAGAAGCAGCCTTTGACGCGATCAAGGCTGACAGGTCAGGTGATGAACTGACAGCTTATGAGGTGGACGTTCGCGAAGGCGCGATCGGCAAAGACCTCAAGAAAGTGCGGAACGTTAAACCTTTCTGGTCCAAGTATGGCCTGACGGCATCATTGATGCTTGGCGGCTTGGATATGTGGACGAACACGCTCGGCTTTTCGATTTTTGGCACACAAAAGCATGGGAAGAGTGACGCCGCTTCGACAGAAGAGGCATCCAAACATAAGCCGATCCATTATCCAAAGCCCGATGGCAAGCTGTCGTTTGACCGGCTGACCAATGTTGCTTTCTCCTTTACCAACCACGAGGAGAGCCAGCCCGCGCACTTGCATCTTGCGGATGCGGCGATCCCGGTTGAGGTTAATTTGCAGAAATATGCTGGGCCGTCGGCACGCTACTGCCCGGCAGGTGTCTACGAGTTTGTCGAAGAGGCGGGCAAGGACACGCGTTTTGTGATCAACTTTCAGAACTGTGTGCACTGCAAAACCTGTGACATCAAGGATCCGGCCCAAAACATCAACTGGACCACCCCGCAAGGTGGGGACGGACCGAACTATCCCAATATGTGACGCCAAGATGGGGGCAGGCGGATGCCGCGCCCCTTTCGACTGCTCATATTGTGCGTGTTATCCCGCCTCTGCGGCCGCTTGTGCGATTGCAACGCACGTAGGCCATGCTAGCTTGGTCGGTAACAGCGCAACTGTGCGCAACATAAATAGGGAACGCAGCACATTGATACGCCAACTGGTCTCTTGTTACGTCGGGCTTGCTTTGATTTTGACCCTGACCGGCCCAGCAGTTTCACAATCGGTGGCCGGAGGGTATCTGGCTGGACAGCTAGCCGCGTCTGAAAGCGATTTTGAGGCTGCGGCGCAGTACTTTACGAAGGCTCTCGCGCGTGACCCGAACAGTCCGAATTTGATGGAGGGCGTGATTGTTTCGCAACTGGCACTGGGACGAATCGACCGAGCAGAGCCGATAGCAAAATTGCTTGAAGCGCGCGGGCTGCGCAGCCAGTCAGCACAAATGGCCATTATCGCGGGCCTGTTTGCTGCCGAAGACTACGAGGCTTTCCTCGCGCGTGATGTCGAAGCACAGGGGATCGGCCCACTAATGGACGGGTTGTTGCAGGCCTGGGCGCAGGTTGGGGCCGGTAACAGCGACGCGGCCATGCGCACCTTTGACCGCATCGCTAAGGAACCGGGATTGCGGGGTTTCGCGCTGTACCACAAGGCGATGGCATTGGGCGGTTTGGGCAAATTTGAAGAAGCCGAAGCGATTTTTAGCGGGCAAACTGGCGCCCCCTTGCAGCAAACACGCCGCGGGGTGATAGCCCGCGCCGAGGTTTTGTCGCAAATAGGGCGTAACGATGATGCGGTGACCTCTATCCGCAGTGCGTTCGGGCCTGCGACAGATCCTGAACTTACCCGTCTACTTACAAAGCTCGAGGCAGGTGAAACGGTTAATTTCAGCCATATCACTTCAGCACGCGACGGTGCGGCCGAAGTGTTTTATTCAGTCGCGGGTGCTCTGCGTCAGGATGCCGGGGCTGATTACACTTTGCTCTACGGGCAACTCGCGAATTATCTGCGCCCAAACCACATTGATGCAGTGTTGATGAACGCAGAACTTCTCGAATCCCTCGCGCAACATGAGCTGGCAAACGCCACTTACAAGCAAGTTCCGACAGATCACCCAGCGTTTCATGCGGCCGAATTGGGGCGCGCCGAAGTACTGCGCCGATGGGGCAAGATGGATGCGGCCATCGAAGTGCTGGAACAGCTGGCCAAACGGTTTGGTGATCTTGCTATTGTTCATTCGACCCTTGGCGATGTTTTGCGGCAACAAGACAGGTTCGAACCTGCGGCTGCAGCCTATGATCGTGCGCTTGAACGCACGCCTGATGGCACGCGCGGTGCTTGGTTTTTGCATTATGCCCGTGCCATTGCCTACGAACGGCTCAAGGAATGGCCCAAAGCCGAGGCTGATTTTCGCCAAGCGCTTGCTTTGAACCCCGGCCAACCTCAGGTTCTGAATTACCTTGGATATTCGTTGGTGGAAAAACAGATCAAGCTCGACGAAGCACTTGCGATGATCGAAGAGGCCGTCACTGTCAGCCCTGACAGCGGCTATATTGTCGATTCGCTTGGCTGGGTTCTCTATCGTCTTGGCCGCTACCAAGATGCCTTGGGCCCGATGGAACGCGCGGTCGAATTGATGCCGATAGATCCGGTGGTCAATGACCATTTGGGCGATGTCTATTGGGCCGTTGGCCGCGCTCGCGAGGCCCGGTTTCAATGGATGCGCGCACTTAGCTTTGTGGATCCTGAAGAAATAGACGGAGAGGCTGATCCCAACCGGATGCGGCGCAAGCTGCAAGTGGGACTGGATCAGGTACTGAAAGAAGAGGGTGCCGACCCGTTGCGGATGGCGGATGATGAAGGTTGAGGTCTTCGCCCCGGCCAAAATCAATTTGTGCCTGCACGTTACCGGCAAACGCAGCGATGGATATCACCTGCTAGATACGCTGGTTGCTTTTGCCGATATCGGCGACACGGTTTGCCTGAGCGACACAGGCCCGGCCGGACTGGAAGTGTCTGGGCCCGAGGCCGCGCCGGAGCTTTCGGGCAAAGATAATATCATGTGGCAAGCAGCCGCGCGGTTCTGGGGGCCGGACCGGTCTTTGTCGATGCATCTGGACAAGCAGTTGCCGGTGGCGTCGGGTATCGGTGGTGGGTCGGCAGACGCGGCAGCGACCTATCGTGGGCTGCTGTGGCTGCACGCCGCTGCCGAAGGTCTCGATACACCGCGTGCCCCATCAGCCGAGGATGCCGAGGCCCTGATGGCCATTGGCGCCGATGTGCCGATGTGTGTTCTCAGTGAAACTGCGCGCGTACAAGGCATGGGGGAACAGATCACGCCGGTTGATGGTCTGCACCCCTACCCGGTCGTGCTGGTGAACCCGCGTGTTCAAGTATCGACCCCAACGGTATTTTCGCGGCTGGCCAATAAAAAAAATCTGGGGCTTGAGCCGTGGCCTGACAGTTTTGAGGATCGCGACGCGGTACCGGAATGGCTGGGCGCACAGCGCAACGATCTGCAGGCCCCGGCGATCGAGTGCTGCCCTGAGATCGGCGCTGTGCTGGGCGCTTTGGCACAGGACCAGAACTGCCATCTGGCGCGCATGTCCGGGTCGGGGGCCACGTGTTTTGGCCTATTCGGACGGATGCATCAGGCGCAGGCCGCCGCGCAAAGCATCAACGCTTCGCATTCAGATTGGTGGGTGCGCGTGGGCCGCCTGAACGGCAGCCGCCGTGCTGTTCCTCAGTTGATACGTTCGACCACGTAATCTGCTAGATCAATAAGGATATCGCGCAAGGTATGACCCGGTGCGCGCGCCATCGCGGCCTTGGCCTTGCCGGCCCAATTGATTGCGTCCTGCCGTGTAGCCTCAAGCGCGCCATGCCGTCTCAGCAGGCTCAAGGCGTGATCCAGATCGCCATCTTCCTGATGCCCGCGTTCAATGGTGCGCGACCAAAAGGCGCGTTCCTCAGCATCGGCGCAGGCCACAGCTTTGATCACTGGCAAGGTCAGCTTGCGCTCGCGAAAATCGTCGCCTACGTTCTTGCCGGTGGTGGCCGACTGACCCTGATAATCCAGCAAATCGTCAACGATCTGGAACGCGATCCCAAGCGCATCGCCGTAGTCGAACAGGTCACGCACGATGGCGTCATCTGCCCCGGCGATCACACCGCCCACTTCTGTGGCGGCGGAAAACAGCGCGGCAGTCTTGCCGCGGACCACTTGCAGATACACCGCTTCGTCAGTGGCCAAATCTTGTGCGGCGGTCATTTGCAGCACTTCGCCTTCGGCAATCGTGGCTGACGCATTTGATAAGATTCGCAGAACTTCCAGAGATCCAGTTTCGGTCATCAACTGAAAGCTGCGAGCGAACAGATAATCACCCACCAAAACCGAAGATTTGTTGTCCCACAGCAGGTTGGCCGTGGGTCGCCCCCGGCGCTGCGCGCTTTCGTCAACCACGTCGTCATGCAAAAGGGTGGCGGTATGGATGAACTCTACCGTTGCCGCAAGGTGCACGTGAAATGGTCCGCCATAGCCGCACATGTGTGCCGCTGCCAAGGTCAGCATCGGCCGCAAACGTTTGCCGCCCGCGTCGACCAGATGGCGCGTCACTTCGGGGATGCGCGGTGCATGCTTTGATGCCATCCGATCACGGATCAGGTCGTTAACGGCTTCCATATCGGCAGTCAGATACGAGGCCAGCAGATCGTGCGGTTTCGCAATATGAGATGCATCCATCAAAGTGTCCCCCCGTACTCTCGACAAATAGACCGCTATGGCCCTACATCCACTCTATGAAGGAACTTTTGCGCAGCACCGACCCGACGATCATTGCCTTTGCTTCCGCTCTTCTCGAAGGCGAGGATATAGACTGCTTTCAGATGGACGTAAATATGAGCATCCTTGAAGGTGGGATTGGAATTTTTCCGCGCCGTTTGATGGTGCGGACAGACGATCATGAGGTAGCGTTGCGGGTGATGCAGGGCAATGACATCGATCTTGGATACTGAACTTACCCACGATGCGTTCCTTGGGGGGCAGTTGCATTTGTGGCAACCGCGCCAGGGCTATCGGGCAGGGGTTGATCCCGTCTTGCTGGCCGCATCCGTTCCTGCGAAACCGGGGCAATCCGTTCTTGATCTGGGCTGTGGGGTGGGGGCGGCGGCACTGTGCCTTGGTGCGCGGGTACCGGGGTTGCGCCTGTTTGGCATTGAGCGGCAATCGCATTACGCGGCCCTCGCGGCGCGCAACGGGCTTGAAGTGTTCACTGCAGACCTTTCTGCACCACCGGTGGAATTGCGTGACCAAAGTTTTGATCATGTATTGGCAAACCCCCCCTACTTTGACCGCTCGGCTGGATTTCGGTCGCAAGATTCAGGGCGCGAAGCGGCGATGGGCATAGACACGCCGCTTGTCTCCTGGATGGATGCAGCGGCGCGTAGGCTGAGGCACAAGGGCCATTTGCATTTGATCCACCGCGCTGAACGGGTGCCTGATATTCTTGGTGCCGCCAACGGTCGGCTGGGCAGCCCCGAGATATGGCCATTGTGCCCCCGGGTCGGCAAAGCGGCAGAACTGGTGATTTTCCGAGCGCGCAAGAACGGGCGGGCAAATTTCGTCTTGCACGGTCCGATTGCACTACACACAGGCACTGTACATGTTGCTGACGGCGACACTTACAGGCCTGAAATTCAGGCGGTTTTGCGCGGCGGTGCAGCGCTTTTGGATTAAAGCGTTATGCGGCAACGCACCGGTCTGCCTGTGTGGCACATCAGATTCTTGCCCGCTTGTAACGTGCAATTGAGTTCCATCGTCAATCGGATCGACGCCCCAAGAGCCAAACAAAGAAAATGCCGCCAATCAGTCCTGTTACGATTCCTATGGGCATGTCTTCTGGCGCCATCACAGTGCGTGCAGCAATGTCGGCCCAGAGCAGAAATATTGCGCCGATCAGTGCGGATGCTGGCAAGACACGGGTATAATCGCCGCCCACGAGAATGCGGGCAATGTGCGGCACCATGAGGCCAACAAACCCAATTATACCGGAAAAGGCGACCATCACTCCAGTGATAAGTGCTCCGACCACAAAAACGGCAAGCCGGAACTTGGCCACCGGGATACCAAGGGTCGCTGCCGTCTCGTCACCGATTGTCATGGCATTCAATTGTGTTGCTCGGCTCATAAGCCAAGCGCCGCTCAGCAAGAGGATAATGAGCGGATAAATGAGCTGTGACCATTGCGCGAGGCCAAGGCCGCCCAGCATCCAAAACACCACTGTATGGGATGCGCGCGGGTCACCTAAAAAGATCAAACCATTCGCGCCGGCCATAATAATGAAAGAGACTGCAACACCTGCCAGCACCAGTCGGTCGGCGCTGGTTGCATCTGCAACGCGGGACACGCCAAGAACGATCGCTGTCGCCATCAGTGCGCCACCAAATGCCAGAAGCGGGACGGTTAAAAGCCCGAGGAAAAGCCCTGAGTGCAGAAGCGCAAAGATCGCACCAAATGCACCGCCCGATGAGATACCAAGAAGGTGCGGATCAGCGAGCGGATTGCGCGTTACAGATTGCAATGCGGCGCCCACCATGGCGAGGCCTGCCCCCACCATCATCGCAAGAAACGCGCGCGGAAAGCGGATTTCCCAAACAATGGCCTCTCTGCCCCGGGTCCAGCTGGGATCGATCAAGCCTGGTGATATCTTGTTGGCCAAAATGCCCCAAACAGTGGCGGCCGGAACAGGAACAGCACCGACCGACACCGCAAGAGACAACGAGGCCAACAGCACAACAAACCCGCCAATAGCCAGGGTAGAACGCCGCCCGAAAACCGAGCGGCGCGTTTTTGTAGTGTCTTTGCTCAAATCCTATTGGCCCCA
The DNA here is from genome assembly GCA_018668195.1 of Tateyamaria sp. The sequence goes on from JABITU010000113.1 coordinate 19,172, forward strand.
GAAGGCTTCGGCCAAGGTTTTGATTGCCTGAATATTGCGCGGGCCGGATGTGGCCTCGACATACTCAAGCGTGACGAATCGGTCGTTCTTTACGGCATCCAATTCAGCAAAGGCTGGCTTGGACATCATGAAATCACGTTTCTGTTCCGCCGTTACCTCGCCATAGTTTACGATCACGATAACCTCCGGATTGCGTTCAACCACTTCTTCCCAGGTTACTGTACCCCAGCTTTTTTCAAAGTCTTCCATAACGTTCATACCGCCGGCTGCTTCGATGAGTGCAGTTGGCATGGCATATAGCCCGGCCGTAAATGGGGCATCTTCGCCACTGTCATAGACAAATACACGGAGCGGATCGCCGGTTTCGAGGGTATCTGCGAAAGACGCAAGGTCGGCCTTGTATCCGTCAATCAGTGTGGCAGCTTTGTCTGGTACGTCAAAGATTGTACCGAGATTGGCCAGGTCGGCATACATGTCTTCGATGCTTGCTTTACCCTTGTTCATGATGTGTGTGCAGCTCTCGGTCAGTTCGTAAACCTTGATACCAAATGGGGCGAGGGTATCGGGTGTCACCTCGCCTCCTACTTTCATCCCATAGTTCCAGCCGGCGAAAAAGAAATCAGCGTCTGCACCAACAAGCACTTCTTTAGTTGGATATTTTGCAGACAGTTCTGGCAATGCTTCAATGCCTGCGCGCATCTCTTCGTCCAGTGTTTTCCACCCGGAAATCCCGGTATATCCCACCATCCGATCTGCCAGACCAAGGACCAGCATCATCTCGGTCAGGTTGACGTCATTCGATATAGCACGCGCTGGTGGCGCATCGAAGCTGACGGTTCGATTACAGCTTTGAACGGTTGTATCAGCCGAGGCGAGCCCCGCGCTCAGGCCAAGCGCGAGCGAGCTGAGAACGATTTTTCTCATAGTTTTTTCCTTGAGTTAAAGATGAAATGTCAGGTGGTTTGTGTTGCTGGGCGCAAGGCGCTCTTGTCTGGCTGTCACATTAAATGCCTCGGACACGGGGCCAGCGGTAAAGACGTCTTGCGGCGGTCCGAAACGAAGCGGAACGCCGGCTTGCAACATCAGCACGTCATCGCAAACCGATGCCGCCATGTTGAGATCGTGCAGCGAAGTCACGATTGTCAAAGGCAGATCACGGATCAACGCCAGCACTTCGAGCTGATGGCGGATGTCTAGATGATTGGTTGGCTCATCCAGAATTAAGAGACGCGGCTGTTGGGCAAGCGCACGTGCCACCATGACGCGCTGCCGTTCGCCCCCAGATAATGTGCCAAGCTGGCGGTTGGTAAATGTGTCCAAGCCCATTTGATCCAGTGCATCTTGCACAATGGCCACATCTTGAGCGCCGGCTGATCCGCCAAATCCTTTTCGATGGGGGGTACGCCCGAGGGTCACGATCTCTCGGACTGTCAATGCAAAGTCAGTCGGCTGTTCTTGCAGGACCGCCGCCACGGTCTGCGCGGCTTTGCGGGCAGGAACAGACCAGATATCGACGCCATCTATTTTTACAACACCGGTTGTTGGCGCGTGGTACCGATAGAGCAACCGTAGCAACGTAGATTTTCCAGCA
>JABITU010000114.1 GCA_018668195.1 Tateyamaria sp.
ATCATTTCGGTCATTTGTCTGATGTTGGCGGCCCCGCTTTTAGCGCGTATGGCGTATAATTTTGCACCACCCGAATATTTCGCACTGACTGTCTTTGGCATCTCTATGCTCGCGACCATCGGCGACGGTACCCCACTTAAAAACATCATCGCAGGCGCACTTGGCGTGCTTTTGGCAACCGTTGGCAAAGACCTTTTGACGACGGTCGAGCGCTTCACTTTTGGATTTAACGAGCTGTCCGAGGGGATCGGCTTTGTACCCGTCATGATTGGCATTTTCGGTATTTCGGAACTTCTTGTGCAGGCTGAACAATTGCAAGGGGAACGCAAGCTCATCGAGATGAAGGCAATCAAATTGCCTTCACGCGAAGACTACCGTCGGGTCTGGAAGACAATTCTACGTTCCTCTGGTATTGGCACGTTTATCGGCATTCTGCCTGCTGAAGGGGCCACCGTTGCGTCAATGATTGGCTATAATGAAGCCCGTCGCTGGTCGAAAACACCTGAGGAATTTGGCAAGGGCGCAATCGAGGGCATTGCAGGTTCTGAGGCGGCTAACAATGCGGCCACCGGTGGTGCAATGGTTCCAACACTAGCACTTGGTATTCCTGGCAGCCCGACCGCTGCGGTTATCTTGGCAGGCCTGATGATCCACGGGTTGCAGCCAGGACCCACCATGTTCACCGAACAGGCAGAGTTTGCTTATGCTATCTTTTGGGCGATGCTGCTGGTGAATATCACTTTCATCTTTGTAGGCCTTTTTGGTGCGAAAATCTTTGCACGGGTCACATTTGTGCCAGTGCAAATCCTTTGGCCGATCGTCTTCACCTTTTCCATCGTTGGAGCCTATGCGCTGGATCAATCGATGCTTGATGTTTACATCGCACTGGCGTCGGGCGTGATCGGCTATTTCATGCGGCGCTTTGGCTATTCGGTCGTGCCTCTGGCCATCGGGCTTATTCTGGGCGGCATGTTGGAGAAACGGCTAGGCCAGTCTTTGATCATGCTGGATGATCAATGGTGGTTGATGTTTGCCCGACCGCTCAGTTTGCTGTTTTTTGTGCTCACAATCCTTGCATTGTTTGGGCCCTTTTTCTGGCGTCTGTTCACGCAGCGCGACTCAATTAATTCTACGGGAAAGTAAGTTATGACCAAGATCAAATCTGTTCGTGCGCGTGTCTGGAACTGGACAGGGCCAACCGTCCCACCATCGGGGAATTTTTGTACCAACGCATCTGATGTTTTGTGGATGAAGGGCGATGCGATGGCATCATTCCGATTTCATCAGTGGTTAACTGTTGAGATCGAAACCGAAGATGGCACCGTTGGTATTGGCAACGCAGCTCTCGCGCCGACTGTGGTGAAAAAGGCGATAGACGATTGGTACGCGCCGCTGGTGATTGGCGAGGATCCGTTTGATTACGCATACATCTGGGAAAAGATGTATCGCCGAACCCATGCCTGGGGTCGTAAGGGCGTGGGCATGACAGCGATCTCGGCCATTGACATCGCGATTTGGGATCTGATGGGGAAACTGGTGAATAAACCGGTCTTTAAGCTATTGGGCGGACGCACCAAAGAGAAGATCCCAGTCTACTATTCGAAGCTTTATGCCGATAGCATTCCCGCCATGCAGGCTGAAGCCGAAGAGGCGGCAAGCCATGGCTACACAGCTTTCAAATCCCGTTTTGGCTTTGGTCCAAAGGACGGCATGTCCGGCATGCGCGAGAACTTAAAGCGCGTCGAAGCCCTGCGCGAAGTGCTGGGCTATGACGTCGACCTTATGCTCGAAAGTTACATGGGCTGGAACCTCGACTACGCCAAACGGATGTTACCCAAACTGGCGAAATATGAACCCCGCTGGTTGGAAGAACCCGTGATCGCCGATGATGTCGAAGGCTATCGAGAGCTCAATGCAATGGGCATTGTACCAATTTCTGGTGGAGAACATGAATTCAGCGTCATCGGATGTAACGATCTGATCCAGAAAAAGGCCGTCAGCGTCCTTCAATACGACACCAACCGCGTGGGTGGCATAACGGCCGCACAAAAGATTAACGCGATTGCCGAAGCCGCTCAAATCCCGGTCATTCCACATGCCGGTCAGATGCACAATTATCACCTGACCATGGCCAACACCAATTGCCCGATCAGTGAATATTTTCCTGTGTTCGATGTCGAAGTCGGTAACGAATTATTTTACTATATTTTCGATGGGGATGCGGAGGCCGAAAACGGATATTTACAGTTGGATGACAGCATACCAGGCCTTGGGATCTCCATCACCGACAAGCACCTACAGCATTTTGAGATCACCGAATGACCAGATATTCCGGCATATGGCCCGTGGCCCCTACACCCTTCAACGAAGATGGAACGATTGACGTGGAGGGCATGAAACGTGTTCTTGATTGCCTGATTGATCAGGGCGCAGACGGTATTTGTGTGTTGGCCAATTTCTCTGAGCAATTCTTGATCTCTGATGCTGAACGCGAAGTGCTGGCGCGCCTAAGTGTCGAGCATGTCGCGGGCCGGGTGCCTGTGGTCGTGACCATCAGTCACTATGCCACACAAATCGCGGTAGAGCGCGCGCAGTTTGCCAAAGATTTAGGGGCTGACATCGTAATGATGATGCCGCCCTACCACGGTGCTCTGCTCAAAGGGACACCCGAGCAAAGTTTTGAGCAATTCGCCGCAGTAGGCGAGGTTGGTATTCCAATCATGGTTCAGGATGCACCCTTGTCAGGCGTGGAATTACCGGTACCACTTTTAGTGCGGATGGCGCGGGAAATCGAGGCCGTGAAGCTGTTCAAAATTGAATGCCCACGCGCGGCCAACAAAATACGCGCGCTGATCGAAGTAGGGGGTGCTTCAATAGAGGCGCCATTCGACGGGGAAGAGGCAATTACGCTTCTGGCTGATCTTGACGCTGGTGCAACCGGCTCAATGACCAGCGGCATGATCGTTGATCAGATAAAACCGGTGATTTTGAGCCATCTTGCAGGAGATATCGCAGGCGCAACCGAAGCTTACGGCCGCGTGGCGATGGCGATCAATCACGAAAACCGGCAATGTGGTTGGCAGTCATGTAAGGCGGCCATGGTGGAAGGTGGTGTTATCAAATCAGAGTTCTGCCGCCACCCGATCCCGCCGCTACACCCGGCGATCCGATCACGACTTATCGACCTTCTGCGACCAATTGATCCGCTCGTGCTGAAATGGGGCCACTAGAGTGAACGATACCAATTGGACATCCGAATTACGCGACTTTGCGGAACTCAAGCCACGAAAATCGTTGGCCGCTGATGCTGCGGACAATCTGCGCGAATTCATCCTATTGGGGAAACTGGCGCCTGGAATGCCAGTGCGCGAACGCGATTTGGCAGAGGCATTCGGTATCTCGCGCACTCCGCTTAAGGAAGCTTTACGCATCCTCGAAGCCGAAGGATTGATCGCTTATGGACCTACGCGCCGGCCCGTCGTTGCTGATCCGTCGTTAGAAGAGATCAACGACTGGTTGCGGGTGCAAGGTGCGTTAGAAGCCCTAGCCGGGGAATTGGCATGCGACGTAGCAAGTGACAAGGCAATCGCTGAAATCGAGCGCTTAAACAAAGCGATCAAAGGAGCGCGCGATTCCGAAGGCCAGCTTGAAGCTTTTCGCTGCGACATGGCCTTCCATGACGCCATCGTTGCGGCATCTGGTAATCGTTCGCTGTTTGAAACTCATGCCACGTACAATGCAAGGCTCTGGAGAGTGCGATTTTTATCGTCTCAACGTTTGGTTAGCCGGGACATTACGCGGCGTGAACACGAAGAAATCGTAGATGCTTTGAAAACACGTGATGCCGGGGCCGCCCGTCAATCCCTGAGCCAGCACTTGCACACTGCAGAAATCAATATTGCCGCAGCCCTCGCAGAAGCGGACACCGGAACGGAGGACATCTGATGCGCCCCAGACTTGCAATTGTACCGGGTGATCCCTCTGGGATCGGACCAGAATTGGTTGCCAAGCTTTTGGTAGAGAAAGGCGTGCGCGAGGCTGCTGATATTGTGTTGGTTGGCGATAGACATTTATGGCAACGCGGGGCGGATCAGGCTGGTGGTTCGATTGAGCTCAATACCATCGCAGAGGATGAAATCGCCAATTTTGAAGGCCTCGCCCATCTCGACTTGCACACCATTAAGCCAGAGGATGTAGAGGTGGCGCAAGTGACTGTTGCAGGCGGAACGACATCTTTACGCTGCCTCGACAAGGCACTGGACTTAGCGCAGGCGGGCCTTGTTGACGGGCTCATGTTCGCGCCGTTCAATAAGGCGGCGATGACGTCAGCAGGTTTGAACGCGGAAGATGAACACCGGTACATGGCCCGCTATCTTGACTTCACTGAGTATCATTCGGAGATAAATGTCTTAGATGATCTGATGACCACTCGGGTCACTAGCCATATCGGTCTAAAAGACGTCGCTGCCAATATTGACGGCCCTGCTATCGAGCGCGCTATTGATCTGGCGCATGCGACACTGGCCCGTAGCGGGACCACGCGGCCACATGTGGCCGTTGCGGCGCTAAACCCGCATGCCGGTGATAATGGCAAATTCGGCCGCGAGGAAATCGACATTATCGAACCCGTGGTCAAGGCCTTCCAGTCGCGTCAGATGAACGTGACAGGGCCTTGGCCGTCTGACACTGTGTTTCTTAAAGCCAAACGCGGCGAGGTCGATGCAGTGGTCACTATGTATCACGATCAAGGCCAAATCGCGATCAAATTGATGGGATTTGAGCGTGGTGTGACCGTCGCGGGTGGCTTGCCGATCCCAATTGCAACGCCTGCGCATGGCACTGCCTTTGATATTGCAGGGCAAGGTATCGCAAACGTGGGCGCAACGCGGCAAGCCTTTGATCTTTTAGTTCGGATGTCCCGGACCACCAGAAACGAAGACACGGCGTGACCCTTAAATGGCATACCGGGACCGATCAACTCCAACCTGCAGAACAGGACGTATAAAATGAGCTTTACACCCCACGGAAAACACTTGATCGCCGGTGAATGGATCAAGAGCGACCAAACTTTTTCGTCTGATCCCGCGCATGGCCCTGCACATAAATTTTCCATAGGAACACCAGAACTTGTCCGACAGGCCTGCGAAGCGTCCGAGGCAGCGTTTATGTCTTACGGTTACAGTTCCCGCGAAAGCCGTGCGGCTTTTCTAAACGCTATCGCGGATGAGATCGAAGCGCGCGCGGAGGCCATCACGGAGATCGGTACGCAAGAAAGCGGGTTACCAGAAGCAAGATTGCAAGGCGAACGCGGGCGGACGACAGGGCAATTGCGGCTATTTGCAGAACATATCCTTAAGGGCGACTATCTCGATCGCCGTCACGATCCGGCCTTGCCCGACCGTACACCTTTGCCGCGCCCGGATATGAAAATGATACAGCGTCCCATTGGACCTGTGGCAGTCTTTGGGGCGTCCAACTTCCCGCTGGCATTCTCAACCGCGGGCGGGGACACGGCAGCAGCGCTAGCGGGCGGGTGCCCGGTTGTAGTGAAGGGCCATTCGGCACATCCTGGCACAAGCGAGATCATCGCAGAAGCAATCCATGCTGCCATTCAAAAAACCGGCATGCATTCAGGGGTCTTTAGCCTTATTCAAGGGGGTAAACGCGATGTGGGCACTGCCCTAGTGCAGCACCCAGTGATTCAGGCGGTTGGCTTCACGGGATCTTTGGTTGGCGGACGCGCGCTGTTTGATTTATGTGCTCAGCGCCCTGAGCCAATCCCGTTTTTTGGTGAGCTTGGGTCCGTCAACCCGATGTTTGTACTGCCCAAGGCTACTCAGGCGCGAGGCGCCGATATAGGAACAGGCTGGGCCGGC
>JABITU010000115.1 GCA_018668195.1 Tateyamaria sp.
CCGGTTTGCGATAGAGCCTTGCCGCAGATATTCAGGCGCGGTAGTTGTACGGGTGCCATCTCCATCGCTTTGCGCAATGGGCCGCTTGCACCACCAAGGTCGCGAACCGTCGTGAAGCCGCGTGCCAACATAGCCTGCATTAAGTTCATCGTTCCCACAGTGGCGATCGCGTCTGGAAGGGCTGCATTTTCTTTTAGGTTAGCGTTCTGGGCATTCACATGGACATGGGCGTCGATAAGTCCAGGCATCACAAAACTGTTTTTGGCATCTATCACCGTGGCAGTGTCGGGGGCGCTTAGCGATGCGCCAACCTCTTGCACATGTCCATCAGACAGTCGGATGTCGATTGCGTCCGAAGGACGGTCTTGGCTGCCATCAATTACGCGAGCATTTTTTACGAGGATATCGGTCATCTGAGCGTTTCCTTTAGGGTTTTCGTTAGACGCATTTCAACAGTGGGATGGCTGAGGTTGCATAGGTGCTAGCACGGATCAGGTCATCTTGGGTGTAGCACCCTTCGGCGTCCAAAATATTGAGCGTTCCGAGCGTTTGATCATTCTCAAGTACGGGTATGCTAAGGCAAGAACCACAGCCAAGCGATGCAATCAGCCCGTGATCGGGAAAAGCCCATTTCAGATCGGCGGCAGTATGGCCCAACCAAGGTTGCCCTTCGATTATGACATGCGCGCCCCAGGGTGTTGGCCCCATTAGCTTACGACCTGTCACTGGATAGGCCTCGCTATTGCTGGAATAAAGCCGCACGACCTCTGGCAAATCTACTTGTAAAACAGTGAACAGGCGAAACCCGATGACTTCTGACAATTGACGTTCTAATTCATGAAATCCTGTTGGTTGGCTCATGGAGTAACCGTTGTGACAGAAACTCTATCTCCGTTGCTGGCTGCTGATCGTGAGATTGCTTCCATTGCGGCAACGCCGGCCAAAGCTTCTTGGTGTGTCACGGGGAACGTTCCGTGGCCGTGTGCGCAATCTGCAAACGCGGCGAGTTCAGCGGCCAGCGTGTCGTTGGCATCGTAATCTATGACCCTTGGCTCCTTATCGATCAAAGCCAATTCCAAATTGTGCTGGTCTTTCATGGCACCCCACCCGGCCGAGCCAAAAAGTTGTAAACGCCAGATTGAATTGGTTGCCATAAGAGTTGTCAGGCTTCCGGTTGCGCCGCATTGGAACAAAAGTTGTACGTTGGTCGTATCGTCCAATGGCGCTTCGATGGCCAGTTGGCGGCTGAGAGTGGAAACGCTCTCGACTGGGCCTAAAAGGTGGATCATCGCATCAAGCATGTGGATGCCCATTGCTGCCATGCCGCCCGCCGGGTTTTCCGACACTGACCCCCGCCACATATCTGCATTGTATTGATAGCCAAACGGTCCTGAGAAATTGGCATCTATATGTAGCGGAGCCCCTAAAGTGCCCGCGGTCTGCGCGTTATACAGTTCCTGAAACGCGGGTAAGAAACGACGATTGAAGCCAACGGCTAGGGTGACGCCTTGGTTATTGCAAGTGTCTATGGCGCGTCGAGCTTCATCAAATGTGAGGGCCAGAGGTTTCTCGACAAAGACGTGTTTCCCCGCATTGGCGGCTTTGCAGATTTGGTCACAATGCTGGCTGTGAGGTGTTGCTAGCACGACGGCTTGGATCGCCGGATCCTCCAGCATTGCGTCATAATCATCGGAAACAGGGATGCCGTGATGTTTGGTAAACTCTGCCGCCTTTGATGGTGTTCGGGTGACGCCTTGTACAAAGCGCAATGGATGGTCCGGCGCATTTGTTGCTGCGGCCATCAAGTTCTGGCCCCAACGACCAAGACCGACGATAGCAGCGCAAATAGGATCGTTTGCGCTCATAGCTTTGCGCCTCCGTCCATGATCATTACGCTGCCTGTGACCGTACCCGACAGATCGCTGGCAAGATAAACCGCCATTTCAGCAATTTCGGCAGGTGAGGCCATGCGGCCAATGGGTTGTCGGCTTTCGAAAGCCGCGCGGGCGGTGACGGGATCATCCATGGCTTCGATCCGCTGTGACATTGAAGGAGTTTCGACAGCCGACGGGCAGATTGCATTACAGCGGATATTTCGGGACGCATAATCAAGAGCGATAGATTTTGTCATGCCGATTACCGCCGCTTTGCTGGTGCCATAGGCAAAGCGATCCGGCGCTGCTCCTATCGACGAAATGACCGAACCCATATTTATGATGCTGCCTCCGCTTCCTGCCAGCATTACCGGTAGGGCAGCGCGGCACATGTCGAAGATAGCTGTCACATTCAGGGTCATAGTCTGTGAAAAATCTGAAGGCGTGCAGTTCAGGAGGTCTCCCGTGGCGACCATACCGGCGCAATTGAATAGGACATCGGCTTTATCTTGAACTTTAAAGAACTCGACGACGGCGTCGACATCGGTGACGTCCAGAATTTGAGTGTTCAAGGAGGTTTGTCGCCTTGCCAGGGTTGATAATCCCGCTTGATCACGGTCAAGCGCGATTACGGTCGCTCCTTCATCCGCAAAGGCTCTTGCTGTGGCAAATCCGATCCCGGCGCCTGCGCCCGTCACAATACAGGTTTTGTTATGCAAACGCATAATCCAGCAATCCTTTTACTTATCAAAGAGTGTATTGGGCAGCCAAAGCGCAATTTCGGGGAACACTGTCAGCAGTACAACACCAATACACATCAGCACAAAGAACGGCGTTGCCGCGACGGCTATCTTCATGATCGGCGTTCCTGTCAGCCCCTGAATGATGAATAGATTGAATCCGATGGGCGGTGTGATCTGGGCCAACTCTACCATAATCACCAGAAAAATTCCGAACCAAATTGGATCAAAGCCGGCGGCTAAGATGAGAGGTAAAGTAATTGGCAGGCTCATTACCGTGATCGAGATACCTTCAAGGAACATCCCAAGAAGTACGTAAAACACTGCAAGGATTACGATCAGCGCGTAGGGCGACAAATTCATGGCTCCAATGGCCTTGGCCACGTCTTGAGGGACGTGCAAGAAACCCATAGCCGTGGACAGGAACGCCGCCGCGATTAGAATTACCGCAATCATGCAACTGGTTTGAACGGCGGACACTAGAGTACCAAAGAATACGTCCCTGGTAAACTGCCCTGTAAGGATGATCATCACCAGCGTCGCGACTACCCCCACGGCTGCGGCTTCGGACGGCGTGGCCAGCCCACTATATATAGAGCCAAGAACGATGAAGATCAGCAGTGCAATCGGGATTAGGTTGAGCAGGCCGATGGCTGCGTCCTTCAGCCCCGGTTTGTCGCGATCCGGAGGAGCGACCGAAGAGTTCAAAACACTGATGATGATCACATAGCCTGA
>JABITU010000116.1 GCA_018668195.1 Tateyamaria sp.
CCCGAAATTTGGCCTGTGCTTCCACAAGGCGGGCATGTTGGCTTGCGTCCGGCTCAAAACGATCTTGTTTATGAAACAATCCGCTATCCCGCGCCGCCGCTGCGTCAGGCCAAACCCCAACACCCAAACCTGCGCACATCGCCGCCGCAAGGCAGTTGGATTCCTGATTGGACAGAAGCTGCACCGGAATACCGAGGCCACTGGAAATGGATTGCATGAGCAGCGGGTTGCGCGCGCCCCCGCCCACGATGGTCAATTCATCAATGGTGCGGCCCGTGACGCGTGTGACATTATCATAAAGCACCTGCAATGATTGGGCGATGCCCATCACCACAGATTTATACATATGTGCACGGGTATGTTCGACGCGGATGCCATGGAACACACCTGATGCGTTGCCATGTTGGTGCGGCGCACCGCCGGGCCTCAGGAATGGTAAGAACACCGGCAAAACCTCCTCTTGGCCAAGGTCTGAGGCTTCTTTCAGGGCAAGCTTGAAGGCCTGCCCTTTGGCGGCGTCACCATAGGCGGTATCAACGTACCACTGTTGACCAATTGCTCCTGTAAAGCTGACGTATTGGCTGTGGTACATTCCCGGCACCAAATGGCGATAGCAGATCATTCGGGATGCGAAATCCCCAAATGGCTTGGTTTCTATCGTGCCACCCCAGAGTGCGGAGCCAAGATAGAAATAGGCATCCCCTTCAGACAGCGCGGCAGACCCCGCCGCCGCGCACGGCCCGTCACCCGCCCCGACGGCAACAGGTGTTCCCGCACGCAGCCCCGTGGCCTCTGCGACTTGGGCAGAGATTTGGCCCGCAATTTCAGTGGATTCAATCATCTCGGGGAACAGATCTGAGGTCAGGCCCGTGCAGGACAAGACCGCATCGCTGTGTCGGCCTGCATTTAGGTCAAACGCACCGCCGAGGCATTGATCCGTCGGATCCGTCGCCAAGGCCCCTGTTAGTCGATAGAGCACGTATTCTTTTGCGTGTAACCATTTGGCGGCCTTGGCGAAGATTTCGGGTTGATGTTCAGCGAACCACATCATCCGGAAGGCCGACGTCATATGCACCGGATGTCCCTGATAGGTGATGTCGTAATAGGCCTCGTGGCCGCCAAAATCCTTAAGGAACCACGCCGCCTGTGGCTTGGCCCGTTGATCGGCCCAGATCGGGATGCTGTCCACCAAAAGTGTGCCGTCAGCCGAGATCGGGACCTGTCCCATCATTTGCCCGGAAAACGAAATGCCCGCGATGCGCCCTGCATCAACACCGCTTTGGGCCGTGACATCACGCAACCCGGCAAGCGTGCCATCGACCCAGTCATCGGGGTGCTGTTCAACGTGATCCGGTGCGGGATAGGTCGTGTCATAGGTGTGATAGGCCGACGCGAGAAGCTGCCCGCCAGTCGCAAACATCGCGACCTTTACCCCCGTCGTGCCAATATCAATTCCGATCAACGTCTGGTCCATGGCGGTCCCTTTCAAGGTCTTAGGTGTGGTCTGTTAAGGTCCAAAAATCTGCACAAACGACTTTATCTGCACCGGCGTCCAAGGCCACATTTATTGTGGTTGTATCCGTACCAGTCGGCATCATCGCGGCCAGTTTGAACCGCGCTGCAACATGCCTTGCAAATGCCGAAATCAGGGGGGCGCCTGGCAACGGCAAGCCTGATGCGGCAACACCGTTTGACAGGATCAAGTGGCTTGCACCCGTGTGGGCGACATCTTCGGCCAACGCGCCAAGGCGAGCCTCGGGGATGGCGCTGAGCGACGTCACGATCCACTTTTCGCCTGTGATCTGGTCCAAGCCTGCGAATTCAGTGTGTGACGATGTCGCCCGATCCAGCCATGACCCAACGCCATGCATAACAGCTACGGGGCCATTTTGGATGCCAGCCAATTCGTCAACTGCGACTTTCTTGGCAGGCCAAAGCCATTGGCCAATCGGAAACCCAATAAGCCCTGTGATCTGCACTGACAATCGTGCGCTGCGCACCTCGTCCATAGCGCAAGCCACCATGTTTTCATTGACGACCAGATGTGAAACACCGCGCGCGTTTGCCCGGTGCACGTCACGACAGATCTCGGCCCTGTCGGGTTCCAGTGACAGGCTGGAGGCGATGACGAAAGCCTTGGAAATCATGGCGATGTCTCCGCATTGTTCGCGGTGAGGCCCAATCGCGCCGCGTATTCATCAACGATTTCGAACACGGAGGCCGAATGCACAATCCCGATGCCGCGCGCCAAGAAGTGATTCACCTGCGCGAGGGTGCGCACATTGCCAGACGGGTGAATATCAATCTGACCGTTGAAGTGGCGGTGCACCAAGTCAACCTCGTCCAGTGATGTGCCCCACCCATATCCGGTGTTCATTTTGACGCGGTTCGCGCCACCTTGAAGGATCGCCTTGCACGCTGCTTCGATCTGGCGATCATCCAACATTGTGGCCTGAATAACCATTGCCATCGGGAGGCTGTTTTTGCACAATTCCATTACGCGAGCGGTCTCGGACGTAACTGCATCCCAGTCGCCATGAACAAGGTTGGCATAGTCCAAACAATAACAGCTGTCGTCGATGCTTTCGCCCAACAGAAATTCGAGCTGCCACATCTTTTGCTTCAACGTCGCATTGCCCGCCGGATAACCGATTGGAACATGCAATTTGGCGTAGCCACCCAACGTGTCGCGGGCGGCGTCCAGCATCGTGACCTCGCAGTCAAACGCTTCGATATTCAGGCCAGAGCGGCGCAACTTTTGCGCCTCTGCAACCACATCCGCAAGCACCTTTTCTTCTCCAAGGACGCCAAAGTGAAACCCCGATGCAAAGGCTTGGACGCGGGGATCGGTGACATAAGAGTTGATCATCCCAAATCCTCCTGAAGGAAGTTGAAGGCTGCATCCGAAACACCCCTGCGCACTTCGATGACCTCACCATTGGGCCCGATCTGGCTTGCCGCGATGGCATCCTGTGTGTCTGTTTCGATGATCATTTTCGACCATGCAGGATTGGGTGCAAATTGCGCGTTCGGGGCGCGTGTAGCTGGCGTTGAAGCGACTTCCAGAACAGCGCCGTTGTGGGCCATAAACCGTACATCGATCGGGCCATCCGGTGTTGGGATGGCCACATCGCCCAAAGGTTCGAACCCGAATTGCGCATAGAACGCGGCGGCCTCATCCACGTCATGGCACCGCACTCCATAATGATCATGGCCGCCAAGGTTGACCAGTTGTTCTGCCGCCTGCGCGGGCGTGGTCGCATAGTTCTGGCATAATTCAAACCGCGCCCCTTCAGGTCCCAAAGCAAATGCAATCCGCACTCCGTCTGTCAAGAACATCGGCAAATCGATGGCACCATCCGGCGTGACGTCTGGATCAAGGCGCACCCATTTTGCGCGCAACGCCATGACTGCCGCATCCGCGTCATTCACTTTGAGTGCGAGGTGATCAAACGGCCCGTGACCAAAGGTGGCATCAGGTCCGCCCCGCACCAGTTCGATCACCCCAAGCCCAAAATTTACGATAGGTCTCACGGTGCTTTTGGAGTAGCGCCTTCCCAACAGAACGCCTATATTGAGCATTACAATAGTACTGTTCGCGGCGAATGGTTGAGCCAATACATCTTTGAAACCATCGAGGAGGCACAAGATCAG
>JABITU010000117.1 GCA_018668195.1 Tateyamaria sp.
ATGCGGTTTGCCGTGTAAAACTTCCGAGGTCAGGCGTATTTCGCTAATGGCAGGTCGTCGAAACACTTCTTCAAGCGCGTCTGATATCTGCTTGCGGCATGGTTGGGTCATAAACGCGGTCAGTGGCATGCCGCGCACCTCCATACCCATCAGATCACTTAGGTGGCTCCCAGCAATCCGAATGCGTGCGATCCCTGGCGCTAGCCGTTCGAGCACGAAAGTCGACCCTAAAGCATTTTCGATCCCACGCGGATCAATCTCCGACCGCTTTGGCATCATGCGCACACCACGAAGGCTTTCCCAATAGGCTTCAACCTGAGAAATCGCAGTGTATCCTGTTTCTGTTCGAAACTGAGTCATAGCGATTATATTGTGGGCCTTCGGTTCAACTTTGTCCATTGTTAGCAGCTTCCACAGGGCATTCGTTACTCCATTCGCACGCAAATCGGTGTTTGTTGTGTATGAGTAACAAATTTTTAACGTCATTGGCGTTAAATCCTAACAAATGGTTAACCGACCCAGTACGGTGTACATGTACACTTGCACGACGTTGCCGTTTGCCTGTGTTTAAGGCTTTGGCTTGCTTGGGTCCGCGTATCCGCCTAAAGCCAATGCTATGAAGCATGATGTTTACACACCAGCAGTTCGGTCAATGACCGGTTTCGCCGCACAAAACGGCGAGATGGACGCGTTTCGGTGGTCATGGGATGTCCGCAGCGTCAATGGCAAAGGTCTTGACCTGAGGCTTCGTGTGCCGGACTGGATCGAAGGATTAGAAGCCGCGCTCAGACCGCTTGTGATGGAACGGGTTAAGCGTGGGAATGTGAATGTTGCCTTGCGAGTCACGCGTGAAAATGTTGCAGCGAAACTGTCGGTCAATTCAAATCAGATGCAGGCAGTTGTGCGAGCGCTGCTCGAAATTGAGGCCGAAGCTATGGAACTGGGACTATCGCTGGCACCGTCTCGCGCCAGTGATATAGCAGATGTGCGTGGGGTACTTGAACAATCAGAAGCCGTTGGTGACTCCGCTCCATTGCGGGCAGCGTTGCTGCGCGATGTTCCTTTGGTTCTTGAGGCATTTGACGATATGCGCCTTGCAGAGGGCGCCGCATTGGTTCGAGTTCTCAGCGGACAATTGGATGCGATAGAGGCATTGACCGCTGAAGCCGCAATCGTTGCTGAGGCGCGTAAAAAGAAAGTTGCTGCAACTTTGTCCCGCAATCTGGCTCTGGTGCTGGACAATACGGACGGCGCCGACCCGGACCGTGTCGCACAAGAATTGGCTCTTTTGGCTGTCAAGGCAGACGTCACCGAAGAAATCGACCGTCTGACCGCCCATGTGGCGGCAGCGCGGGATTTGCTGATCGAAGCTGTTGCGGTGGGTCGAAAGATGGACTTCCTGATGCAGGAGTTCAACCGCGAGGCCAACACGCTGTGCTCCAAGGCGCAAAACACCGAACTGACCCGCATCGGATTGGCGCTCAAGGCGCTGATCGATCAGATGCGCGAACAAGTGCAAAACGTGGAGTAGCAATGATGGCTGACCTGAGTAATCGACGCGGACTTTTGATTATTCTCAGTTCGCCCTCGGGCGCAGGCAAGAGCACTTTGGCAGGACGTTTGCGTGCATGGGATCCTGAGCTAAGTTTTTCAGTCTCGGCAACCACGCGCGCGCCGCGCCCCAGTGAAGTGGGTGGCGAACACTATCATTTCACCTCTGAGGCCGTGTTCAAAAATCAGGTTGCAACAGGCGATATGCTTGAACACGCGCACGTGTTCGGGAATTTTTACGGGTCACCAAAAGGCCCGGTTCAGGCCGCAATCGATGCGGGTCGTGACGTGCTGTTTGACATCGATTGGCAGGGCGCTCAGCAAATTACCAACTCAGCGCTTGGTCAGCACACGTTGTCGATCTTTATCTTGCCACCATCGATTGGCGAATTACGGCGTCGCCTTGAATCGCGCGGACAGGACGATGCAGACACTATTGCGCGCCGTATGCTCAAAAGTTGGGACGAAATAAGCCATTGGGGCGGTTATGATTATGTTCTGGTCAATGATGACCTTGAACAAACCGAAGCAAAGTTGAAAACTATCATAAAAGCCACGCGGCTGCGACGTCTGCAGCAGCCCCATCTGACAGACCATGTGCGCGACCTGCAAACCGAATTTGAGGATTTGAGATGACGCTTTATGCGCTTGGCAGCGATGCGCCGCAGATGCACGCCGACACTTGGGTCGCCCCTGATGCCAACCTGATCGGCAATGTTGTACTAGAGGAGGCAGTCTCCATATGGTTTGGCTGCACGATCCGCGCCGATCACGAAGAAATCCGGATCGGAGCGGGTAGTAATGTGCAGGAAAACTGCGTCATGCATGTAGATATGGGTTTTCCTCTGACAATTGCTTCGGGCTGTACGATTGGTCACAAGGTTATGCTACATGGGTGCACCATCGGAGAAAATTCGCTGATCGGAATGGGGGCAACCGTGCTCAATGGCGCCCGGATTGGCAAAAATTGTCTGATCGGGGCAGGGGCCTTGATCACCGAAGGCAAGGTTATCCCGGATGGCAGCCTTGTCATGGGCGCGCCCGGCAAGTTTGTGCGCGAACTGGACGCCCAAGCAATACAGGGGTTGCGCGCGTCTGCACTGCATTATCAGGAAAATATGCGCCGCTTTCGCGACCAGATGATCGAGGTCAGTCAATGAAAAACGATCGCGGGTCTCTGATGCGGCCCACACCTTTGCCGGACAGTGCGTCCCGACCTGTGGTCACACCTCTTAGCCCATCCGTTGTATACGCTAGCGACACACCCGACATGCTGGACGCACAGTATGATGGCGACTTGCACGGTTATACCTACAGCCGCGAGGGGCACCCAAATGCCGACGTCGTGGCGCAGGCAATAGACCGGATGGAGGGCGCGCCACATATGGGTGTCGTGACCTCGTCCGGGATGGGGGCGGTATCGGCGGTATTGTTGGGGCTGACCCGCGCAGGGGATCACGTCATTGGCGGCAACCAGCTTTATGGTCGATCCCTGCGCATGATGTCCGAAGACCTGCCGCGTCTCGGTATCCAGACATCGATGGTCGATCCCAGTGATGTCAATGCTGTGCGTGCCGCGATCCAACCCAACACCCGGATGATCCTGGTCGAGGTGGTATCAAACCCGACTTTGCGGGTTGCCGACATTCTGGGATTGGCGGCTCTTGCCCGCGAAACCGGAGTTTTGCTGGTCGTAGACAATACCTTTACGACACCGCGCGCTTTCAGGGCTTTTGATCACGGGGCTGACATCGTCATCCATTCGATCACCAAGCTTCTGGCGGGCCATTCGGATGTGATGCTGGGCTATGTTGCGGCGCGCGATGCGGCGCTGAATGACCGTTTACGGGTTTTTACAGTCACGACTGGTATGACGCCCAGTCCATTCGATTGCTGGCTGGCCGAACGCGGTTTGCTGAGCTTCGATCTGCGCTTTGATCGCGCTCAGGCCACTGCGACCGCGCTTGCCGATCACCTTGGCGGGCTGGCGGGCGTATCACGGGTTTTGTACCCCGGTCGGAGTGATCATCCGGACCATGCGCAGGCAAATACGCTTCTGAAGGGGCAGTTTTGCAATATGGTCAGCTTTGAAATTCCCGGTGGGCGGGCCGAGGCCAATGCCTTTGCCCGCGCAGCGGAGGGGCTGAATTTTGCGCCGACGCTGGGGGATGTTGGGACGACGATATCGCATCCTGCATCCTCGTCGCACCGGGGCCTGACAGCAGAGCGCCGCGCAGAACTTGGGATGTCAGAGGGTTTTTTCCGCGTTTCTGTCGGGCTCGAAGCGCCGGAAGTTTTGTGCGATGTCTTCGCGACGGCTGTACACGCGACGACGGAATAGCGGGCAGTGATGGACAGCACCGTTTTTCAGGCACTGCTTGCGGAAATCCGGTTGTCCGGAATTGCGATCGAAAAAACCAACGCATCGTGGCTGCTAATATTGGAGCGCTGACCCTCGTTGGCTGGCAAGCTGTGGGCATGAACTATATCTCTTTGTTGCGCCAAGCGGCCTTGTTACATTCGGTTGAAGCGACTTAACAAGTCAGGACTGCGCGCAAGACACAATACCTTGGCAACCAGGTGCCCGAGACCTTGCGTTTCAAGTAAGCTGTCGGGTGTCGCATGTTGTCGGAGCAGATATAGCTGATACCGTCATTACGATGTTCAAGGATATTACGTTAGTGGAACAGATCGGACAGATGTAGCCCAACTATATAAATATTTTTTGCGTCAACATTTAATTAACATAATATTGATTATGCGTTCTATTCACTTTCTGGCCTAACACTTTACTTACGGTGTAAATGTTGTTCCATGCTCATGCGCGTCGCTTCGATCTGCTGCATGCTAGGCAGTTTAGAAACAGGAGCGAAATGCGAGGCAATTTCTTTTTAGCCACGTGCGCTCTTGGTTGCTCCGCCATGCTCACCTCAGTACTTATGGTGACATTTCTGCTTTGCAAATCCAGTGATCCTTTTAAATGGCGTTAAAATTCATAGCTCATGTCCCAGCTCATATTGACCAGAAAGCATCATGACTTGGCATGCTATATAAATCACCCTAACCTCTTACTCTAGACAGGTATTTCGGAGCATGATGACATGAGCAAGACGCTATGACTGGGATATCGTTATCAGAGGCCGTCACAAAGCTAACAGCCGAGGATCCAAGGTTCGCACTTGGCACCGCAGACATTCGCGGAACCTCTTATCGGGTTTTCAAAAACCTCCCCGACCACACCCACGCGATGATGACCAACAGTCGTTCGGCACAAGGTAACGGTGCTTTAGAATACTTGGTGTTTGAAAATCAACGCTGGACCTATAGCGCATTCCAGCATGATGTTGACCGCATGGCGCATCGCTTACACCACGATTTTGGTGTGTCACAAGGTACGCGCGTGGCTATCGCGATGCGCAACTGCCCAGCGTTTTTGATAGCGATCATGGCGATTAGCGCATTAGGAGGCGTAACAGTATTTTTAAACGCGTGGTGGATTACCAAAGAACTGGATTATGCGCTGCGCGACAGTGCAGCACGACTGATCATTGCCGATGATGACCGGGCGGAACGGCTAGCAGCACTGAAAAAACCGCTTTCGCTATCGGTTATTTCATTGGGCACTGCCCATGCCGATGGTGGCACAGTACTGTCAAAATGGCTGATGGGCTGTGACATAGATTATCCTACACCGGGCATTAACCCTGACGAAGATTTTGCGATTATGTATTCGTCTGGCACCACAGGAAATCCCAAGGGCGTTGTTCAAACCCACCGGGGTGCGATTAGCGCAGTATATACTTGGCTGATGCAATCCGTCATGGCGCCCCTTATTGATCCGCCACCGAGCGATGCGCCCCCTCCCCCTCGGCCTGTTGTTCTGATCGTTACGCCGCTTTTTCATGTGACCGCGACCCATCCAATGTTCCTACTCAGCATGCCTGCCGGTGCCAAATTGGTGGTCATGCACAAATGGTGCGCTGAAACGGCCGCGCGTCTGATTGAGGATGAACAGGTTACTCGGTTTCTGGGTGTGCCCACACAATCAGCCGATTTGATGGCTGCGGCTGAACGCCTTGGGTTAAGCTTGAGCACGCTAAGCTACATCGGCGCTGGTGGTGCAAAAAGACCAGCGGCTCAGGTTGGCGATTTGATCCAACAATTCCCACAAGCTCAAATTGCGACGGGTTGGGGGATGACGGAAACGAATGCCAATGGCATTGGCCTCATTGGCGACGACTATCTGGAGCATCCGGGTGCTGCAGGCAGGCTTTATCCGCCAGTGCAAGAAATACGTTTTCTCGATGATGATGGGCGCGTTGTCGCGCCAGGTGAAGTTGGAGAAATTACCGTAAAAAGCCCTTGTAACATGCGAGAATACCTAAATAAACCTCAAGAAACAGCAAATACGTTACACGAAGGCTGGCTGCGCACAGGCGATCTGGGTCGTATTAATGATAATGGGATCATCACAATTGTTGACCGTAAGAAAAATATCATCATTCGGGGCGGTGAAAACATTGCTTGTCTGGATGTTGAGGGCGCGCTGCATCGCCATCCTGATGTACTGGAGGCCTGCGCGTTTGCTCTGCCGGATGACCGTCTTGGCGAAGTTGTCGGGGCTAGCGTACAGTGCAGTGAGAAACCTGTGACGCAAGATGCCCTGCAAACCTTTCTTACCGGCCAAATCGCCCACTTCAAGGTGCCGATACGTATCTGGATTCAGTCGGATCCCCTGCCCCGTGGCGCCACGGACAAATTGGATCGGCGCACCATTCAAGCGACATGTCATGGCGATTTCGTATCATCTGAAGGAAAGAATTAAATGCAACTCAAGAACAAGATCATTGTTGTAACTGGCGCGGCGGCTGGAATTGGGCGCGCAATGTGTCTGGCTTTTGCTGCACAAGGTGCGAAAGCCATTGTATGTGTCGATGTCGATTTAGACGGAGCATCCGATACAGCGCATAAAATCAACGGTATAGCAATACAGGTTGATGTATCAAGTGAAGATCAAATCAAAGCAATGATCGAACGTGTCGAAGACGAGTTGGGCCCAATTGATCTGTTCTGTTCCAACGCTGGTATACTCAAGGAAGGAGGCGTCGAAGTCTCCAACGCGGATTGGCAACAAATTTGGGACATTAATGTAATGTCTCATGTTTGGGCTGCGCGCCATCTTGTTCCGCGAATGATCGCGCGCGGAGGAGGATATTTGTTGAACACGGCATCAGCCGCCGGCCTTTTGAACCAAATTGGATCTGCGCCGTATGGAGTTACGAAACATGCCGCAGTGGCTTTGGCAGAATGGTTGGCGATGAGCCACGGGGATGACGGCATTAAGGTGTCGGTATTGTGCCCTCAGGCCGTGCGGACGGCCATGACCGAAGGTCACGAGGATCACGTGGCTGCCATCGACGGTATGCTTGAACCCGAGGATGCTGCACAGGCATGTGTTGCAACGATTGAGGCCGAAAAATTTCTGGTGCTCCCGCATCCGGGTGTTTTGGAATATATGCGTCACAAAACTGCCGATTATGATCGATGGATCGGCGGTATGCGCAAACTTAACAGGCGTTTCAGTGGATTATGAGCCAAACATAATGCTGTTGGATCTGTTGAAACTGCACAGCTGCGTGTTTAGGCGTGATCAGGGTTTAGGCTTGATTTTACGGATAAGTCCTTCCTGCGCGACTGACGCGATCAGAGTGCCCTCGCGATTATAGATCATACCTCGATTAAAGCCGCGCCCGCCTCCAGACCAGGGGCTGTCCATCGTGTAAAGGTGCCAATCTTGAAATTCGGTTGGTCCGTGAAACCACATCGAGTGATCAAGGCTGGCAGACATCACTTGGCCAGTAAACCAGGTCTGTCCGTGGGGTCTTAATGCAGATCCCAGCAGATTCATGTCGGATGCATAGGCCAGCAGGCAATGTTGCAATTGCGGGCTGATCCCTTGTGCCGCAGACATGCGAAACCACAACTGGTTTTTATCATCTGCGGGTTTGGGTGCAAAAAAGTCTCGCGGCGCAACTTCGCGCACATCGATAGGGCGCGGTCGCAAGAATTCTGCGTGATGGCGCTCAGGAATTTTGTCTATTACGGCGGCATGCAGAGTATGTCTGTCGGCCAACCCTTCTGGGCCACTCACATTTGGTATCGGGTGCTGATGTGTCCACCCCTCTTCATCCAAGTGAAAGGATGCGGACATATTCAGAATTTGCTTGCCATGCTGGATTGCCACGACGCGTCGCGTGGTAAAGCTGCCGCCATCACGGGCGCGGTCAACTTGGTAGATCACCGGAATAGTGGGGTCACCTGGACGAATGAAATAGGCGTGCAGGCTATGGCAAAGACGATCGGACACCGTTTGATAGGCAGCCGCAAGTGCTTGGCCAATCACTTGGCCGCCAAAAATTCGGGTCGAGGATTCACCGCCTTGCCCCGTTCCCCGAAAAAGGTCGACTTCGAGGGGTTCAACAGCAAGAAGATCCAAAAGCGTTTGATGTGCGTCGTTCATGTGCGGCCCTTTGCATAGGCAATAAAGATGTCGAAGCTGTCAGGATTGGCCATGGAATCGCGATTGACGACAGTGTCCGGATTGCCCCCCAATAGCAGCTTTTTAACCGGTACTTCCAGCTTCTTACCAGACAATGTTCGAGGTATTTGCGCGACCTCAATAATCTCATTGGGAACAAAACGGGGTGACACTGCGGTGCTAATCGTGTTCGCAATCTCGTCTTTAAGCGCTTGGGTCAGCCCATGCGCCGCAACCACAAAAAGTGGCATGAAGCTGTCCCGCCCCAAATATTCCAAATCAACGACCAGACTATCTGTTATCTCTGGCAAAGCTTCGACCGCTTGGTAAATCTCGGCAGATCCAAGGCGCAGACCTTTGCGGTTGATCGTGGCATCGGAACGTCCATAGATTACGCCGCCGCCATCCTGAGTAATCTCGATCCAGTCACCGTGACGCCATACCCCTGCATAAGTTTCGAAATATGCCTCAAACAAGCGTTGACCGTCGTCATCCCCCCAAAAATATAGTGGCATTGATGGCAAAGGTTCTGTGCAAACCAATTCTCCGACCTGATCGAAAACTACGTGACCCGCAGCGTCATAGGCACTCACCGCATTGCCAAGCGCGCGACACTGCATTTCGCCTAGTTTGACGGGCATGAGTGGGTTGCCAAGAACGAACGCCCCCGCAAGATCAGTGCCCCCCGAAATCGGGGCCAACCATATGTCCTGTTTAACATCGGCATAAACCCAGCGATACGCATCCGGAGATAGTGGCGACCCAGTAGAGCCAAGGGCCCGCAGCGCAGTCAAATCCAGCAGGTCTGGCTTTATTTGAGCTTTGCGACATGTGTCAAAAAATGCTGCCCCCGCCCCAAAGTTCGTGACGCGCTGTTGCGCAACAAATCGCCAGACGGCAAGCATATCTGGGTGGTTAGGCGCGCCATCAAATAGGGCCACAGACGCGCCACAGGCCAAACCCATCCATTGCGCGTTCCACATGATCCAACCAGACGAAGTCAACCAGCAAAAGATATCTGCTGCTGTCAGGTCATGATGCAACGATTGCTTGTGTGCTTCCAGCACGATGCCGCCGTGCCCGTGCACAATGGGCTTGGGGTTTCCCGTGGTACCCGACGAATAGACAATCCAAAGGGGATGATCAAAAGGGACCTCAATCGGCGCAAAGGGCACTTTGTCAACAGTGAGATCTGCCCAGTTCATGTGGCCATCTGGCAGTGGCGCGCCCACTGTAACCATCACCACCTGTGACAAAGATGAAAGACCAGAAATGATGTCATTGATTACGTCGCTGCGATCTATGGTCTTGCCCGCATGCACATAGCTGTCCTGCGCAATGAGCACTTTGGGCGTAATCTGTTTGAAGCGGTCAAGGATTGCGACATGGCCCATATCTGGCGCACATATCGACCAGATGGCGCCAAGTGATACCGTGGCAAGAAAGGCAATTAGCGCCGTTTCAGTGTTCGGCAGGATGGCCGTAACCCGGTCCCCTCTCGTCACCCCCATTTGTGTCAACGCATGCGCCACACTGGCCACCTGCTCACGCAATTGCGACCACGTCATACGGCTGTCGCCAAAGGTTTCAGAACGCACGATCAGAGCTGTGTCATCTGGCTTGTCGTTGGCATGACGCAAAATTTGCGTAGCATAATTTAACGCAGCCCCCAGTGCCCATTTGGCGCCTGGTAATTGTCGATCTTCCAGAAACACATCTGGTCGCGTGCCGATGATTTGAAAGTAATCCCAGATTGCCGCCCAAAAAGAATTGATGTCTGTGATGCTCCATTCCCACAAAGCATTGTAGTCTTCAAAGTGATGCCCGCGTGTTTTCTCAAGCCAACGCATGAACGCCGCCATTGTCGATGCTTCGGCGCGCGCAGGTGACGGTTGCCACAAAATGGGTCGGTTCATATCAAAGCTCCTTGCACTAAAGCTTTCAATTCGGCGCGAGCGGGATAGCTGGACGACGGGCTGAGCTGGGTAAACATTACAACGCAGAAATCATGCTCTCGGTTGACCCAAAAGAATGTCGATGCCATGCCACCCCAGCTGAAATCGCCGACAGAGCCGGGCACCCGGCTGCGCGCAGGGTCTAATACCACGGCTCCGCCAAGACTAAAGCCCACACCATCCATCGGCTGTTCGGCAAAGCTGGCCGGGCCCATGCTGGCGATATCGCCGGGCAAGTGGTTCGCCATCATGAACTCGGCTGTCGCAGGCGAGATGAGCGGGCCATCAGGCCCTTGTCCACGTTGGCGCAGGCATTCTGCAAACCGCATGTAATCGTCAATCGTGCCTAGCAAGCCGCCACCACCTGATTGCAGGCTGGGATCCAAGAATGGGGACCCGAGGCTTGTGTCAACCTCGCGCAGTGTTTCTTGACCAAAGACGGCGCGCCCCAGATCCATCGGGTCGCCTGATAAGGGCGTGTACAAACTGGCAAAGCGGCCGCGCCGTTCGGTTGGGACATCAAAGGCTGTTTCCTTCATTCCCAACGGTGCAAAAACGCGCTGTTGAAAGACATCTCCAAGTGATTGCCCGGTCATGACCTCAATCACCCGGCCGATGATGTCGATGCCGACTGAATATTCCCAACGGGTGCCTGGCTGAAATGCAAGAGGCAACGCAGCCGTTTCAGAACATTGGACGGCCAGTGTGCCCTGATTTGGCTTGAACATGATGTCCCGCTCGGCCATGGCCTTTGATACAAGTGACTGATTGAACGCATAGCTCAGACCCGATGTATGGGTCAGCAGCTGATGCAACGTGGGCGGTGCGCAAGGCTCAGCCTGATCCAGCCGCGTGGCACCCGGAACCAATGCGTGACACTGCTCAAACTCCGGCAAAAACCGAGAAACGGGCGCGTCCAAAGTAAAGCGCCCCTCTTCCAGCAATGACATTAGCGTAAAGGCTGTTATTGGCTTGGTCATGGAATATATGCGCGCAACCGTATCACGGGCAAATGGTGCCCCCCCGTGCAAGTCTCTCAGCCCAGTAGAGTTGAAATATACCTCTTTGCCATGTTGTGTGACCAGAACTGACAGGCCCGGGTACTTGCGTTCGGCGACATAGCGTTCAGCCCATGGCAGGATGCGCGCCAAACGATCAGGATCAAGCACATATGTCATGACTTGCCTTTGATCATGGCACGCATTGCTGTACGCGTTTCAGGTAAAAACCATTCTTTTCTAGTAACTTGCATCTGCGTATGAATGTTTTGAATCGTTTCGTTCCTGATCTGCCGTTTAACGGATGCATATGCCCCGGGCGGGATGGCAGCGAACGTGGCCGCATCTTGCAAAGCTGCACTGATCAACCCTTCTTGTGGCACGATGCGATCTACAATACCCGCATCTTGTGCCGCCTCTACGCCGATTGGTTGTCCACTTAACATCAGTCGTCGTAGATCATTTGGAGATAGCGTGGCGCGCGCAATCTCCATGGGCCCAACTGGAAAGTCGACCCCGACGCGTACCTCAGCTAGGCCAAAACTGGCGCGCGGGCTGGCCACGCGGTGATCTGCCGCCAGAACGAAAAACAACCCCCCGGCCAATGCCGCACCATTGACAGCAGTGATCACTGGTTTTGGGCAAGCAAAAAGCTGCAAAAATGCATGGTTTAAACCGTCAACAATCTGCCTTTGCTCATCTTGGTTAAATTCTGATGCAGCTTTGAGGTCTAGACCCGCGGAGAAAACCTTGCAGCCCGAAGAAATCACAATCGCCCGAATGGTTTTATCGGCTTCGGCTGCGCAGATCAGATCGGCAAAACCCATCAACCCATCCGCACGCAGGGCGTTTACCGGTGATGCGTTCAATACCATATGGCGGATGCCACCATGATCCGTTTCAGTGATCCAACTGCTGTCGCTCATTGCGTCCCCCCAAGTGCAAAATGTCTTTTTGCACGATAGCCTGCTTGTCGCACTTGCCAAGACAAAACAGTGCTGCGTACGATTGACAAAAAACCGAGGAGAACCGCGAATGCTCAAGCTCTATTTTGCACCCAAAAGCCGGGCGCTGCGCGCGGCGTGGCTTCTTGAGGAAATGGGGTTGGAATACGAACTTCAGAATTTTGCCTTGGGCGATCCTGCGATGCGCGCGGCTGAGTATCGGGCAATACACCCCATGGGCCGGGTCCCAGCACTTGAGGATGGCGACGTAACCATATTGGAAAGCGGTGCAATTCTGGAATATCTGTTGACGCGTCACGGCGACGGGCGCTTTCGGCCTGCCATCAACAGCAAGGATTATCCGGTCTATTTGCAATGGTTACACTATGCCGAAGGGATGATCATGCCACCCGTCAACTCCTACATGGTCGAGACGTTCTTTTTGCCACCCGAACGGCAATCCGAAGTTCATGCCAAACGTGCCAAAAAGCTTTTAGGTCAGATGCTGGTGGCGGTAGACACCGCTCTTGAGGGGAAGCGTTATCTAGCAGCCGAATTCAGTGCAGCCGACATTATGACCGGATCCGCGGCAATGTCTGCCAAAACAATCGGCGTGGATATGGCAGCGCTGCGCAACCTTTCGGCTTATATAGACCGACTTGCCACGCGTCCGGCCTATGAACGGGCGACCGCACTATGAGCCATATTCTGATTGTTGGATCCGGTGACTATGTTGGTGCTGCCATTGCCCGGCGCTTTGCGAAAGGGGGTTGGACAGTGTCCATGGGGCGGCGACGTGGTGACGCACTGGCCCCTCTTGTCAAAGAGATAACCCAGTCCGGCGGCAAAGCTTATGCCTATAAACTGGACGCCCGCGACGAAGACAGTGTTAGCGCGATTTTCGCCGCGTCCGAAGCGATTGCACCCTTGGATGTTGTGGTTTTTAACGTCGGTGGCAACGTGCGCTTTGGGATCCAGGACACGACGGCACGCGTGTTTCGTAAGGTATGGGAGATGGCGTGCTTTGGTGGCTTCCTCACTGGGCGCGCAGCAGCGCAGGTGATGATACCACGAGGACAAGGCTGCATATTTTTCACTGGAGCCACCGCATCGATGCGTGGAGGCGCGGGTTTTTCGGCCTTTTCTGCCGCAAAGGGCGGTTTGCGCAACCTCGCGCAATCCATGGCCCGAGAGTTGGGCCCACAGGGTGTTCACGTGGCGCATCTGGTTATTGATGCGGCGGTTGACACAGAATGGGTGCGGCAGATCATGCAGGATCACGGAGAAGATCCGGACAAACTGGCACCTGACACTTTGATGAATCCCACATCTGTGGCTGAAGCCTATTGGACCCTCGCCCATCAGCCGCGTGATGCTTGGAGTTTTGAAATGGACATCCGCCCATACAAGGAGACATGGTAATGAGTAAAATCGAATTTTTATATGATTTCGGCAGCCCCAATGCCTATCTTGTACATAAAGTTCTGCCAAAGATTGCAGCGCAGCACGATGTGGAAATCGATTGGCAGCCAGTCTTATTGGGCGGCATCTTTAAGGCGACAAATAATCAGGCACCCATGACCGCTTTCGCCGATGTGTTAGGTAAAAATGAATATATGCAAGTCGAATTTCGACGTTTTATCGAGCGCTATGGCGTGCCATTTTCGTGGAATTCGCATTTCCCCGTAAACACGCTGGCCATCATGCGGGGGGCTGCCTTTGCCATAGGTAAGTCATGGCAGGCACACTATGTTGGTACTGTTTTTGATGCGATGTGGCTGAAGGGCCAAGACATGTCAGATGTCGCCATCATAAGTGGTGTTTTGCAGGCTGCAGGCCTTCCTTACTCCGACATCATCTCAGCGGTGCAAAGTCCTGAGGTAAAAGGAAAATTAGTCGATACAACGTCATCCGCGGTCGGACGGGGCGTCTTTGGTGCACCGACCATGTTTTTCAAAGACGAAATGTTTTTTGGCAAGGATTCCATTGGTGATCTCAATTGGCGGTTGGGGTGAACTTCGACGTTTTTTTTAAAACAGCTGAAAACCATTTCGATTTCCTAGAACTGTCACGTTTAACGTGACCCGATCAACACGCCCGATTACCATGCCCAAAATTGGCGCAAAAACCGGTTCCTTAATGTCCCTCAGACTTCTAGCCATTCCTTGCGTACATCCTCGCGTTCTTTCAGCTCGGCGGGGGTGCCTTCGAACACGACTTTGCCATGACCCATGACGTAAACCCGGTGGGCGATATCAAGCGCAATCGATAATTTCTGTTCGACCAACAGCGTCGCAATTCCGCGCCGCGCGATCTCTTGCAAAAGTTCAGCGACGCGTTGAACCATTTGCGGACTCAGGCCCTCAGTAGGTTCATCAATCATTATAAGGTCTGGATCGCCCATAAGTGTTCGGCACATTGTAAGCATCTGCTGTTCGCCCCCGGACAGAACGGATGCTTCTACATCAGCACGGCGCTCAAGGTTCTCAAAAAGAGAGAACATATCTTGCATAGACCAGCGTCCTGCACCGTCCTTTTGCCCAGGTTTTAGGCCAAGGATCAGGTTTTGCCGCGTGGTGAGGCCGGGAAAGATATCACGGTTCTCAGGCACGTAACCAATCCCTAGATTGGCAACTTCGAACGCTTTTCGTCCAGCGATTTCGCGTCCCTTAAAACTCACAGAACCGTGCGGTTCTACCTCGCCCATCACCGCCTTGCAGGTGGTTGAACGCCCCACTCCGTTTCTGCCTAACAGGGCCACGATCTCGCCCTCGCCGATGCGCATATCCACACCTTGCAGGATATGAGATTTGCCATAATAGGCATGCATGTCTGTGACTTCCAGCATCAATGATCCTCCAGTGCGGCACCTAGGTAAGCCTCTTGAACGCGGGCATTGGCACGCACCTCTTCGGGTGCACCGGTTGCTATTATTTCACCATATACAAGAACAGAAATCTGGTCTGCCAGGCCAAATACGACCCCCATATCGTGCTCAACCATTATCAGTGTCTTACCTTCGGTAACGATGCGGATTAATTCGACGATGTAATCAGTTTCAGAATGGCTCATCCCAGCGGTGGGTTCATCCAGCATGATCACATCCGCACCACCCGCAATGGTGATCCCAATCTCTAACGCACGCTGTTCTGCATAGCTGAGAACACCGGCAGGAAGGTCGCGCCGCGCCGTTAGGTTGATCTGTTCAAGGATTTCATCCGCCCCCTCGGTAAGCGCCCGGCTGCGACCGACCATGGACCAGAAGTTATAGCGGTATCCCATCGACCACAGCAGAGAGCAACGCACATTCTCGAACACAGTCATCTTGGGAAAGATGTTTGTGATCTGAAACGAACGGGACAAGCCCATGCGATTGATTTCAAATGGGGCCTTTCCCGCCAGATCTAAGCCGTGCAACCGGATCGCGCCTTCGGTTTGAGGGAAACGGCCTGTGATCAGGTTGAACAACGTCGACTTTCCTGCGCCATTAGGACCGATAATCGCATGTCGTTCACCACTGGCGATGGCTAGGTCAACACCCCGAATGATTTCGGTTTTGCCAAAGGACTTTTTGAGCCCGTCTAGTTCCAATGCCGCTGTCATTTAACGTTCCCATCGGCTGAATTTGCGTCATTCCAAGCATCGAGCATTGCTGGAGCAGTAGCCCGTGTTATGGCAAAACCTGCGGTTGTGACCGCAATTGCGACAAGCCACGGCGTTAGTGAGTGGCTGTCAAAAGTCGTCCAAAACAATGTCATTTCGTGATCACCCGTTGCTGCATGCCGAACATGAAAGGTCATCTCTACAAGAGCAGCAGCGCCCATCGTCCCTATGGCAGCAGGCAGTAACGTCTTAAGATATGGCACCGTTAACCGCCCGAGTTTTCCCATCCTAAGGGCGGGAACATGCATCATGATCAGTCCAGCAAGACCGCCCGGGAAAAACATCACTGTCGCCACAAATATGATCCCAAGGTAAAAACCCCATAGTTCAGTTTGCAGACTCAACACAGTCTGTACGAGCGTAAACACGATCGCCCCAAGGATCGGACCAAAGAAAAACCCAACCCCTCCAAGGAAGGTCACTAACAAAATAGCCCCCGATTGAGTGGTGTTGAGATTTTCTTCGGTCAGGATTTCATAGTTTATTGCAAAAAGCGCACCTGCTACACCGGCAAAGAAACCTGATGCCACAAAGCTATAAAATCTGACCCAGCGGGCGGAATAGCCTAGGAATTCGGCGCGCTCCGGGTTGTCGCGAACAGCATTTGCCATCCGGCCCAGGGGTGTACGCGAATACAGATACATAAGCGCCGCTGAAAGAAGCAGCCAAAAGGCAATCAGGTAGTAAACCTCGACCTGCTGCAAAAACTCGACCCCAAAGAAAGGAAGCCCATAAGTCCGATCGCCCGAAATCCCTTCTTCACCGCCAAAGAAGACGACGATGATCACCGAGCATGCCGCAATTAATTCACCAACGCCCAAGCTTATCATGGCAAAGACGACGCCTGCATTGCGTGTTGAAAAGCTTGCGACTATCGTCGCTAGTCCCATGCCCATAAGACCCCCAAAGACCGGCAGGAATGGCAGAGGCAGGCCGGAGAAAAAATCACCCATGTTCATTATGTGCATACAGGCAAATCCGCCAACGCCTGCATAGACTGCATGGCCAAATGACAGCATACCGCCCTGCCCCAACAACATGTTATATGCAAGGGCAAAGATGATGGTAATCGCCATCTGGTTCATGATCGTAATGGCAGAGTTAGCCGTAAAGATATAGGGCATCAAGCACAGCAAAATTGCTGCTACTACCCAAGGAATTAGCGGAATGGTCATGGAACCTGCGCGCATCCGCTGCGCTGGTTTAGCGGGATCGGTGGTCAACTGGTCGGTCATGCGTCACGTTTCCCAAAGAGGCCATAGGGGCGGAAAATCAGGATCAACACCATAAGGATGTATGGTAAGATATCAGCAATTTGTGGGCTGGTGATGGTCCACAAGTCGCGCCACTTACTGTCCCAGATCGGTTCAGGCTTTATAAAGCCGAAGGAACTTAGCAAGTCTTCCATACGAAAGTTGTAGGATTTAGCAAATGTGGTCATCCAGCCGATTAGAAGCGACGCCACAAGTGCCCCCCAAAGGCTACCAAGCCCGCCGATGACGATTGTTACAAAAACGATTGATCCAAGCACAAATGCCATTCCGGGAAAGGTTCCCAAAACTGGCCCGGCAATCACTCCGGCAAGTCCGGCAAGTGCAGTACCTACGCCAAAGACACCCATGAAAATTAGAGGCACATTGTGGCCAAGCGACTCAACTGTCTTGGGGTAAGTTAGTGCCGCCTGAATGATCATCCCAACCCTTGTTCGGGTTAGAACCCACAACAGACCGATGAAGATGAAGATCGAGATGAAGATCATAAAAATCTTATATGCTGGGATAGAGTTTCCAGCGATAGAAAACGCGGTGAATTGCAAAATGTCCGGTGCAGAATAAGGCATCTGGTTTTTGCCCCATACAAATTGCACTAATTCCTCGATTAACAAAGCAAGACCAAAGGTAAAGATCAGTTCCGGGACATGGCCATATTGGTGCACGCGCCTGAGCCCGTAGCGTTCAACGCCCGCACCCATAACACCCACTATCAAAGGGGCGATCAGCAGCCCCATCCAGAATCCGACCGCGAGGCTGATCTGAAACGCGAAATAGGCGCCCAGCATGTAAAAGCTGGCGTGGGCAAAGTTCAAAACGCCCATCATCGAAAAGATGAGCGTCAAACCAGCAGACAGCATAAACAGGAGCAGACCCGTTACAAGACCGTCTATGAGATTGACAAAGATGAGATCCATGTAGGGCAGTCCTTGATTAATCTTAATGCAGCTGAGCAACAAAATTTTAAGGGGTTAACCCCTGCCCTGTGGATTTAAACAGGGAATTTGTGGCCAAAAGAAATGTGATGCGGCCTGCCAATCTAAGCAGGCCGCGGCCTTGTTCAGGGTCTGCGCATCTTGCAGCTTGTTTCTGAATCCATAGCGGCCATTTTGACAGTCTGCTCGACTTTGACGCCATATCCTGAGTTGTCATAGTCAAAGGTAATGTCCTTACCCGTGTGCGCGTGGATGTGGACATCCTGTATCAACTGGTGGTCAATCGACCGCATTTTCACGGTCCCGCCCCAAAGATTGTCATGTTCCATACCTTCGAGCGCATAACCCACCTTGACAACGTCCGTGGCTGAGCCAGCCTCGTTGATTGCCTTTGCCAACATCTCAATCACATTGGTAATCCGCGCTTGGCTGATATTACCGTCTGGATACTTGGCCTTGAACGCCTCGTAATAAGCAGCAGCAGCGTCACTGACTGGTGGATTGATCTGAGCTTCGGCAACGAGCCGCAAAGAGCCCTCTCCGGTTTCGCCAAAGGCTGCGGTGATGCCGTCGGCAGCAGCATAGTAAGTAAAGATTGGACCCGTATAGCCATTTTCAAGCACGGATTTACCCAAGCCCAACATATCAGCGCCCCAGTTGCCAGTGATCACTGCGTCACTGCCTGCGGCTACGATTTTCCGGCTGTAGGGGGTAAAGTCCTTGACCTTCCCAATTGGATGCAGTTCGTTACCGACGATTTCGATGTCAGGGCGTTTTTCCGTGAGGAACTTTACCGCCGCCGCCGCGACCGCTTTGCCAAACGAGTAATCCTGACCGATGATATAAACCTTCTTGATGCTGCCATCCTTGGCGATCACATCCGTCAAAGCGTCCATCTTGATGTCAGCGTTGGCATCGAACCGGAAGTGCCAAAAGTTACACTTGTCGTTGGTCAAGGCTGGATCAACGGCAGAGTAGTTTAGAAACAACACCCGATCGTCAGGATTGCGGCGGTTGTGCTTGTCGATGGCCTCGGTGAGGGCGTTCGCAACACCAGACGAGTTGCCTTGCGCAATATACCGGATACCTTGATCGATGGCGACTTGCAGCTGTATCAGCGATTCCTTGGGGCTGATCTTGTTGTCGAAGGCGACAATTTCGAACATGTCTCCGCCCAGGACACCGCCCTTTTTGTTGACCAGTTCGTCGGCCGCGAATTCATACTGGTGCAAGCCATTGGTGCCTGTCCCGGCAAAAGGCCCGCTCAGCGGATCGATAAAGGCGATCTTGACGTTGTCTGCAGCGACGGCAAAGGCACTAGCCGTAAGTGACAACGCCATAGCTGCGCCAAGAGTTATGGATTTGCGCATGTTTTCCTCCCTAAAAAAATGCATCCGGTCCGGACCGCTTTTCACTGCCGACATCCCTCCCTAGATTGCGACAGCGTTGCACACCCCGAGAATAAGTCAAGCGTTCTAACCGCTATTTAGTACCTTTCAGTCCAAGATTTTTTGACATAATTTTCACTTAAAGTACCCCCCTCAAGCGTATGTTTTCAATAACTATCTAGTGCCTTAATCCCGTTCTCTGCAAAAATTGGAACGAAGGCGCCCACTTTTAGGGCACGTTCCGGGTTCGATGCATTTCCATCGAGTGCTCGCTTCAGCACGCCTTGGATGATGCTCGCCATACGGAAAAAGCAAAATCCCAGATAATATCCAAAGTTGCTGATGCCCGGCAGCCCTCGCTGCGCGCAGTAGGCCGCAATGAATTCTTTGTCACTTGGCAAGCCAACAGCGGCGCGGTCCACACCCATCAATCCGCGCCCTTCGGACCCAGCAGGCAGTTGCCATTGCATAATGACCGACGCCAGATCAGCAAAGGGATGGCCAATCGTGCTAAGCTCCCAATCCAGCACCGCAAGACAGCGCGTGCCGTTAGCTTCAAAAATCATATTGTCGATTCGATAGTCGCCATGCACCAATGTGCGCTGACCATCATCCTCGGGCATTTCATCGGAAAGGCGGTCCATCAAGGCGTTCATCGCTGGAATGTCTTCCGTTTCGGTGGCGCGGTATTGTTTAGACCAACGTGTGACCTGACGTTCCAAATAGTGACCAGGCGGGCCGAAATCAGACAAACCCACTTGGTCAATTTCAACGTTGTGCAAAGCCGCCAGCACGCGGTTCATATCGTCAATGACTGCGCTGCGTCGGGCGTTATCTAAGCCGTGCATTGTTGGCTCGTTAAAGTTGCGCCCAGCAACATGATCCATGATGTAAAAGTCCGACCCGATAACAGACGCATCTTCACACAAAACATGCATGCGTGCGACCGGCACATCGGAGCCTTGCAAAGCACGTTGAACCCGAAATTCGCGATCGACGGCATGTGCTGATTTCAGCAACTGTCCAGGCGGCTTGCGACGCAGAACATAATTGCCTGCGCCGGTCTGCAACAAAAACGTCGGATTTGACTGCCCGCCCGCGAATTTTTGCGCGGTGATGTTGCCATCAAAGCCGGGCAGTTTCTCGCGCAAATAAGAGCAAACTGCGTTAGTATCCAATGTTTGTGTATCGTCGCTCATGTCCTGCCCCTAGAACTCCTGCGCTAGTCGAGCGCCGGCAGCGGCATATTCATTTGCCATGCGATCGACTAAAGCCCCGGTGGGCCCAAGCGATTTCACAGCACCGATACCCTGCCCTGACCCCCAAATCGTTTTCCAGGCCTTCGGCTTGGATGCACCGGTAGAGAAATTCATCGATGTCGCATCTGCTTGCGGCAGATTATCCGGATCCATGCCTGCTTGCTCAATCGAACCACGCAGATAATTGCCCCAAACGCCGGTAAAGAGCGACGAATAAACGATGTCTTCGGCACCGCTTTCTACGATCATTTTCTTGTATTCCTCTTGAGCGTTGGCTTCTTGCGTCGCGATAAAAGGCGAACCGGCATAGCCGAAGTCAGCACCAAGCGTGCGCGCCGCCAGCAACGCCTCACCGGTCGCAATCGAACCTGACAAGGCCAGCGGACCTTTGAACCATTCGCGGATTTCAGCAATCAGCGCAAACGGCGATTGCTGCCCCGCATGGCCGCCTGCCCCAGCGGCAACAGCCACCAGTCCATCGGCACCTTTGTCGATTGCCTTGCGGGCAAAGGTGTTATTGATGATGTCATGCAGCACGATACCTCCGCAGGAGTGGGCCGCCTCGTTGACTTCGACCCGCGCGCCTAACGAAGTGATCCAGATTGGAACTTTATGTTTTACGCATATTTCAAGGTCGCGGTCGAGGCGCCCATTTGATCTGTGAACGATCTGGTTCACGGCAAAAGGTGCCGCTGGCCGATCAGGATTGGCCTGATTGTAGCTGTCCAGTTCTTCGGTGATCTGGGTTAACCATGCGTCCAGCAGTGGCGGCTCGCCGTCTGCTTCGCGTGCATTGAGTGCTGGAAATGATCCCACGATACCAGCCTTACACTGGGCAATAACCAATTCTGGCACAGAAATGATAAATAAGGGTGCAGCGATTAAAGGTATGCGCAGGCCCTGCAAGGCTTTCGGCAAATGCGCGTCTGATGAATTGTTCAAAGTGCTCGTCCCATCTTGGCTTTCTTGAAACTTTTTCTGGCGGCACCATCAGCCGCCAACGTCTTGTGAGGTGTCAAAGAACCTCGAAAAGGCCTGCTCCGCCCATGCCACCGCCGATGCACATGGTGCAAACGACATGTTTGGCACCGCGCCGTTTTCCTTCGATCAGGGCGTGACCGACCATCCGTGCGCCCGACATGCCGTACGGATGACCAATCGATATTGCACCGCCATTCACATTCAACAATTCATCTGGAATGCCCAGCTTGTCCCGGCAATAAAGAACCTGAACGGCAAAAGCCTCATTCAGCTCCCAAAGACCGATATCATCCATTTTCAACCCATGAGCGGCCAGCAACTTTGGCACGGCAAAGACGGGGCCGATCCCCATTTCGTCCGGTTCGCAGCCAGCCGCCATGACGCCTAAGCAGCGGCCCAAGGGTGCAAGACCGCGTTTTTCGGCCAAGGATGCTTCCATGACCACCGCAGCAGAAGCTCCATCGCTAAGTTGCGACGCGTTGCCAGCCGTGATGTGTGCGCCTTGCGCGATGTGAATGCCGTTTGAAAACACCGGCTTGAGGCCCGCCACATTTTCATATGTCGTGCCCGGGCGGTTGCCTTCGTCTTTTTTAAGTATGATTTCGTGTTCAGAAATTTCCTTTGTTTCGCGGTCCTGGAACTTCATCACTGTCGACATCGCCACGATTTCATCGTCAAATCGCCCTGCTTCCTGCGCCGCGGCTGTTCTGGCTTGCGACTGAACGGCGTAGCGATCTTGCTCTTCTCGGGTCACGCCGTAACGCACAGCAACTGTTTCGGCCGTTTCAAGCATTGTCATATAGATTTCAGGCTTATGCGTCTTTAGCCAAGGATCGCTATGAGCGCGCATATCTTGTGTCTGAACCAGCGACACACTTTCGACGCCACCGCCAATCACAACATCCATGCCGTCTTGTACAACCTGCTTGGAAGCAGCTGCAATCGCCATCATGCCGCTGGCGCATTGCCTGTCCAGCGACATGCCAGCAACCGTCACCGGAAGGCCCGCACGTATGGCTGCCTGACGTGCGATGTTGGACGATGAGTGCCCCTGTTGCAGGGCAGAGCCGAGAACCACATCAGAAATCTCGGACCCGTCGAGACCTGCTCTGTTTACAGCATGGGAAATCGCATGTGCTGCAAGAGCTTGAGGTGTCGTCGCATTAAATGCTCCGCGATAGGCTTTTCCAATCGGGGTTCGGGCGGTTGAAACGATAACTGCGTCGCGCATGATCTGTTGTCCTTTTGTTTTGTGAGAGTGAAAACGGGGGCCAGCCCCCGCACCCCCGGAGTTTACTGGGCAAGATGAAGGGGATCAGCCGCTACCAGTCAAGGGTAGCGCCTTTGGCTTTTGCTGCGCGCAAAGCGTACTTACGGGTTTGCGAAAAAGCATCTTGCAATTCTTCCTGTTGGTTGGGTTCGGTGATTAAGTGCCAGTTGGCGGCGACGGCCTCGGGCGTGATCTCGCCTTGGATGCGATGCCCTTGAGTTTCGTATATACGCGTTTGGGCAAAAGTGCCCGCACCTGCACTAAGTATTGTTCGGCTTGGCCCATTTTCACTCACGAGGTGCAAAAGGCCTGGCGTGATGGTTTCGGGTTGTAGCAGATCAAGCGCGGCCTCGGGCAGCAAACCTTTGGTCATCTGTGTGGCGGCTGTTGGGGCAAGCGTGTTGACGCGTATATCGTCGCGCGCGCCTTCCAAGTGCAGCACGTTCATAAGCCCGATCATTGCAGCCTTGGCCGCACCATAGTTCGACTGACCAAAGTTACCATAAAGGCCAGAGCCCGACGACGTCAGTACGATGCGACCGTATTTCTGGGCGCGCATGACGGGCCAAACAGCGTGGCAACAGTTTGCGCTGCCCATCAGGTGCACATCCACAACCTTTCGAAAATCCTCAAGTGTCATCTTGGCGAATGTTTTATCGCGAAGGATGCCAGCGTTGTTTACAAGAATGTCGATGCGGCCCCAACGATCCATGGCTTTTGCAATCATGTCTGCGACCTGTGCTTCGTCTGAGACATCCGCGTCATGGGCCATCGCGTCGCCGCCCGCTGCGTCAATTTCCGACGCAACGTCTTGTGCGTTTCCCAAATCGTTAACAACTACGCGGGCGCCGCGAGCGGCCAGTCCCAATGCGTGTGATCGCCCCAATCCTGCGCCTGAGCCGGTGACAATTGCGACGCGGTCGTCAAAATCGATCATGACGATTGCTCGAGTGCTGACCGGAAAAGATTCGGACCGCTCATGACTTGAATACCCCCCGACACCGGAAGAATCGCACCGGTCAGGAAGCTGCCGCCCTTGCCGCATAGGAATTGCATGCATCCGGCGATGTCTTCGTCGCGGCCCACCCGGCCCAGAGGTACATCTGCACCTACTTTATCACGCATGCCCTCATCTGCGGTGGCAAATGCCGTCATTTTACTTACAAAAGGCCCAGGCGCGAGCGCATTGACCGTCACATGATGTCCGGCGAGTTCCTTGGCCATGATCTTGGTCAGATGCAAGACTGCCGCCTTGGACGCAGAATAGCTGTAGGCTCCATCTCCCAAAGCCGCCTCGCCCATGACTGACCCAACATTCACGACACGGGCCGGATCATCAGGCGTTGCAGTCGCGATCAGCGTAGGCAGCAGACTTTGAGTCAGATGAAACAAGCCCGTCACGTTAACGTTCATCACCTTTTTCCAAGCCGCGTGGGGAAACGCACCCATCGGCGCGCCCCATGTGATTCCTGCGTTGTTCATTAAGATGTGCAACGTGTCGGTACGTTCAGTGGTGCCCTTGGCAAGTGCCTCTATGCCATCCTCGGTACCAACATCACCCGCAAAACCTTCGGCAGATCCCGGCGCATCCATTGCGTTCAATTGTTCCGCAACCGCGAGGCATGCGTCTTCTTTGCGAGATGCAATGAGAACATGTGCGCCTGCCATCATTAAACCCGTTGCCGCCATCCTTCCGATGCCAGTGGCGCCACCGGTAACAAGCGCAGTTTTTCCCTCTAGTGAAAACAGTGCATTAGGCGTCATAATTCATCCTTTCTCAAAATCCGCGCAGTCGCGCTACAATCTCGGCATGATAGCTATAATCGCCCAGCCACTCGGCCGCCACTCGGGCGCGCTTCATGAAAAAACCAATATCATGAACATCAGTCATTCCAATGCCACCGTGCATTTGCACACCTTCTTGCACTGCCAGTTCTGCTGTTTTGGACGCCCGCGCTTTGGCGAGGCTTACTGCGAGGGTAGCATCCTCACCGTTGTCCAAAATACGCCCTGCATTCAAAATTGCTGATAATGTAATTTCTGTTTCTGACCATAGATGTGCCGCACGATGTTGAAGCGATTGAAACGCCCCGATCGGCACCCCAAATTGCTTGCGATCCTGCAAGTATCCCACCGTTTTCGCAAAGGCGCCCGCAGCAAGCCCGATCATTTCCGCAGCCAGTGCGGCCTGACCTGCCTGAAGTGCTGGCGTCAAAACGGTCATGCCATCGTCAACTTGCCCCAAGATATCGTCGCCGGTTGCAATAACCCCATCGAGATAAAGATCGCCGGCATCCCTCGCGTCGATCATGGATTTTGATGCTAAAGTCATACCATCACGGTCGAGCGGCAAATCAAACAGTGTCATCCCCGCGCCTGTGCGCGCGAGCACCAAGGCTCGATCGGCAAAGCCAGCATCAACTACGAACCGTTTTGTTCCCGTCAAACGAAATCCGTTACCATCAGGTTTCGCATGTAATTCAGTTGCTTCAGGCGCATGTTTTGGCCCTTCATCTACGGCTATCGCATAGGTTACTTCACCCCTAGCAATTCGGCCAAGCGCTTCCTGCGCTCTGTAATCGGCTACCTTTCGCAAAGCCGTGGCGGCAATTACCGCAGTGCTCAGAAACGGAGACGAAACCAGTGTCTTACCCATCTCGCGGGCGAGTACCCCGGCAGCTGCATGGCCCATGTCCGAGCCGCCCTGCGCTTCAGGCACCAAAACGCCCGCCCACCCCATAGTACATATTTCTGTCCAAAGCGCAGGATCGTGCGTAGTGCCTGAATCGCGCAATCCGCGCAGGTGACCTATGGGGGCTGCCGCATCAAGAAATCCGCGCGCGGCATCGGCAAGCATTACTTCGTCGTCAGTTGGTAAAAGGCTCATCCGGGCAATCCCAATACGCGGCGTGATATAATGGACAGCATCACCTCAGATGTGCCCCCCTCAATCGAATTGGCCTTGGTGCGCAACCACCCCTCGGCCTCGCCGTCCTCCCATGCAAGGGCGTCTGCCCCTTTAGCTTTCATCATAAGCTCATAGCGGCGTTTGTTAAGTTCGGTTCCTGCGTATTTCAGCATTGCAGATGCATCTCCGATCTCGGTCGTTTCGGCCTGATCCTTGTATCGATCAAGTGTCATCGCCATGGCCAATGTGTCAATTTCGCAAGCTGTGGCCTCGGCCCTAATTGTAGGGTCAAGATCATCAGAAATTTCGGATAAAACAGCGCCTAACGGTCGCCCACCAAGCAATCCCTGTCCCCCGCCCGAAATCATCTCGCGCTCGTGATTCAATAAGTACTTGGCCACGTCCCAGCCACGGTTTTCTTCTCCGACACGCTGCGCGCGTGGCGTGCGCACATTGTCAAAGAATGTCTCGCAAAACGGAGATTGCCCAGAAATCAGGCGAATGGGGCGCGTTGTGACACCCGGCGTGGTCATGTCTATAAGGACAAATGAAATTCCCTTGTGCTTTGGCGCTTCGCGGTCGGTCCGAACAAGGGCAAAAATCCAATCCGCCTTGTCTGCATAAGATGTCCAGACCTTCTGACCGTTCACAACATACATATCGCCGTCGATCTCTGCCCGGGTTTGTACACTGGCCAGATCAGACCCCGCTCCGGGTTCCGAGTAGCCCTGGCACCACCGGATTTCGCCACGCGCGATCGGGGGCAAATACTGCAGCTTTTGTTCATGGGTTCCAAAATGTAACAGCGCTGGCCCGAGCATCCATATCCCAAAGCTTTGCAGTGGCAATCGTGCGCCCATATCTTGCAACTCTTCGGTCAGAATTTTGTCTTGCGCACGATTTAGATCAGCACCGCCATATTCTTGCGGCCATGTTGGAACCGTCCAACCTTTCGCTGCCATTCGGTCAAGCCACGTCTTTTGAGCCTCCGACGTGAACGCCCAATTCTTTCCACCCCAACAGATAGTATCCTCCCCCTGTGCGCTATCACGCATTTCGGGTGGGCAATTGGCTTCAAGCCAAACGCGGGTTTCTGCCCTAAATGTCTCTAGATCGTGCTCCATTTATGGCTCCTGTATTGATTGCGTGCCGTTACGTCGCGCTTTGTTCAGCTTTACCCTTGGGCATCTGTATCGCAGGATGTGACAAAGGCAGAGGGATTGCACCTTTACCGTTACGTCACATCGTCCATGAGAGGGATCAAGATGAAAGCAATGCTGAGCACCGCAGCCGGTGAGCCCGACGCGTTGGAATGGACAGAAATGGACGATCCCAGCCCTAAAAAAGGCGAAGTACGCATCGCTGTTAAAGCTGCTGGGGTCAACTTTCCCGACACATTGATCATTCAGGATCTATACCAGATCAAACCGCCCCGCCCTTTTGCGCCCGGCGGCGAAGTGTCCGGAGTGATAGAAGAACTAGGCGCTGGCGTTGACGGGTGGGCCGTGGGTGACCGCGTTATTGCGATGACCGGATTCGGCGGTTTTGTGACAAAAATCTGCGTTCCCGCCCGCGCTTTGCTCAAGATGCCCGACGATATGCCATTCGAGGAAGCAGCCTGTTTCATCTTCACCTATGGAACGTCGCACCACGCCCTGAAGGATCGTGCTGCTCTCCAGTCAGGTGAGACACTGCTGATTTTAGGTGCTGCCGGTGGCGTAGGTGCCGCGGCAATCGAGTTAGGAAAAGCCGCAGGTGCACGCGTTATTGCTGCGGTCAGTTCCAAAGACAAAGCTACATTTTGCAAAGACATCGGCGCCGACGAAACCATTATCTATCCGCGCGACATGGATCGCGATGCGCAAAAATTGCTGTCTGGCGACATTAAAAAAATGGCAGGGGCCGGTGGCGTCAATGTAGCCTATGACGCCGTAGGCGGCGATTATGCAGAGCCTGTTATCCGTTCAATGGCATGGGCCGGTCGTTTTTTGGTTGTCGGTTTTCCAGCCGGGATTCCAAAAATTCCGCTGAACCTGCCATTGCTGAAGTCTTGTCAAATCGTTGGCGTATTCTGGGGCGCATCAGTTCATCAAGACCCCACTGGTCACATGAGAAACATGTCTGAATTATTTGAATTATATCAGCAAAAATTGATTAGACCGCGCATATCTGCCAGCTTTCCGATGGCCGATGCGGCCAAGGCGCTTGACTTAATCGCGGATCGTAAAGTGTTGGGTAAAGTTGTGCTTACCACATGATGCAGGCATCGCTTGACACATCACAGATGAGAAGTGTCGTTGAAGCCGCGCACGATCATGCGGCCCTCGTGGATCACCAACCGGCTGATCGACC
This sequence comes from Tateyamaria sp., assembly GCA_018668195.1. The sequence continues at coordinate 28,014 of JABITU010000117.1, forward strand.
CATTGGCCGCGCCCAAAAACGCAAAAGGCTCGGATTTGCTCGCCATCGCCATCGCCGCCCCGATCACACCTCCGTGCACAAAAACGGCAACCCGTCTATCGCTGTGTGCACTCGCGATTCGAAGCAATCCGCGCTCTACCCGACCAAAGAACGCTTCGCGTGTTTCAGCGCCCGGAATAGCCGACCAGTCCTGCGTTTGCAGAACCTTACGGTAAATCGGATCACCTTCGGCGGCCTTGATGCGGTAAAGCCCACCGTCCCATTTACCCAGATGCACTTCGTGCAAGTCAGGGTCTTGGACAGGTGTCATGCCAAGATGCGCCGCCAAAGGCGCCGCCGTTTGGTGGGTTCGCGTCAACTTTGTCACGTAGATTCCCGCAAAAAAACAAGATTTCAATCTTTGCCCTACAGCTTCAGCTTGCGCTGCGCCCTGTGGATGCAAGACCGGATCACCATGTCCGTCTTTCATTGGAAAGCTAATCCCGGGTCTGGCAGGCGCGCTTTCGCCGTGCCTGATCAACAGCAAATCTGCCGCCCCTTGGGGCGGCGCATAAACGGGTTGGCGATATTCTTGCGTCATGCCCCCCTTTACCAAGGAACTGTCGAATGACCAACCGTCAGATTGTCGTCACCAGCCTGCCTAAGGGCGAGCTTGAACCGTCGCATTATGCTATGAAAGAAGCTCCGATGCCCAAACCCGCCGAGGGCGAGGTGTTGCTGCGCAACATCCTGATGAGCATTGATGCAGCCAATCGCAGTTGGCTGAATGGCCCGACATATCGGGCTGCAGTACAGGCAGGGGACGCCATGCCCACCTATGCTATCTGCGAGGTGATCGAGAGCCGCTCGCCGCGTCTGGCGGTTGGTGACATTGTTGCAGCGGAAAGTGTTTGGGCCGATTATGTTGCCGTCCCAGCCCGCGTGGCTCAGAAATTGCCACCGGTCCAGCATCTGACTCATTTACTTAGCGCCTATGGAATTGCGGGCAAAACAGCTTTTCATGGATTGCTGAGTGTGGGCAAACCCTTAGCGGGCGAAACTATTGTTGTCTCTGCAGCAGCCGGGTCCGTTGGAGGATATGTTGGCCAGATCGGCAAGGCGCTTGGATGTCGTGTGGTGGGCATTGCAGGGGGCGCGGAAAAATGTGCGCATGTCGTGGACGATTTGGGTTTTGACGCATGTATAAATTACCGCGATGAAGGTTTGTTCAAGTCTCTGCGTTCTGCCTGCCCGGAAGGTATTGACGTGTACTTTGACAATGTTGGCGGGCCGATATTGGAAACCACACTGACGCTTATGAATGAACGCGGCCGCGTCGTCTGCTGCGGCGCGATTAGCCAGTATGAAAGCAGCAACCCTGTTGGTCCGCGAAATCTGCCCGGTATTATTGTAGTGCGTCGTTTGCGCATGGAGGGATTCATCGTGATGGATTTTGCGAAAGACGACGCCAAAGCTGTGCGCGCCATGCAAACATGGGTGGAAAATGGGCAGGTCAAAGTAACCGAAGATGTGGTTGAGGGCCTCGAAAACGCGCCGCATGCTCTGATCGGGCTGCTAAACGGTGAAAACCGGGGCAAGCGAATGGTTCGCGTTGGTCCAGACCCTGAAGTACGCGCATGAGCGCGATTGCAGATGCCAAGGCCGCGATGGAGGCGCAGATTGGCCAAGAAGTTGGCGTGTCAAATTGGATCACTGTTGATCAGCCGATGATCAATCAATTTGCGCATACCACACATGACGATCAGTGGATTCATGTCAATCCCGAGCGGGCCGCGCGGGAAACTCCATTTGGTGGAACGATTGCACACGGCTTTTTGACCCTCAGCCTAGCCAGCCGGTTTGCATATGATTGTTTCGACATGGCGCCAGGTCAGGTGATGGGCATCAACTACGGGTTCAACCGACTGCGTTTTCTGTCACCCGTGGGCGCCAACAGCCGCTTGCGTGGGCGATTTGTATTGACCGGACTCACACAGCGAAATGAAACTGACCTATTGCGTGAAACTAAGCTGACAATTGAAATTGAGGGGCAAGATACCCCTGCACTTGTGGCAGATTGGTTGGGTCTCGCTGTATTTGAAGCGCTCTAAAAATCACATACTGGACATAGCGAGGTTCAATTATTAAAGTTATAGTGAATGTAGGGTAATATTTGATGACGTCTTTACTAATCCTCAACGGACCAAATCTTAACCTGCTAGGCATGCGACAACCCGAAACTTACGGCAGTGAAATGCTGGCAGATGTTTCGGCGCGTTGTATAGCGCATGGTGCCTCCAAT
>JABITU010000118.1 GCA_018668195.1 Tateyamaria sp.
TGACCGGATGGCTGGGCGGATACAACTTTCAATGGGCGTGGTCCTCGGCCATGGCTGCCGCACGCGCGATCAGAGGTTAAAGCGTTGTACCAAAAACTTGAACCAACTAAGAGCTGACTGAAATTAAAGGTTTCAACGCCCGAGGTAATGCGTGATGTTTCTTGTATTCAAGCAAATGTCATACAGCATGCGTTGTTGTATTGGTGGTAAAACATTTTGCCTCTCCCTTCGGTCGGCCGCGCGGTTTGTTGACTGATTTGGAAACAATCAACCAAAACATACCGTAGCGCGACCAAACGGGACGGCGGGCGGGGCGTCTTTGCCAAAGGCAAAGAGCGCTGTACCGACGTCATCCTAGATGCGCCTGTACCTGTGATATAAAGTCCTCTCCGCGCAACTCAAAACTGTCATATTGATCGAAACTGGCTGCCGCCGGCGCCAACAGAACAACATCACCGGGCTGCGCGTCGGCGACCGCTGCACCAACAGCTTCGGCCATAGTCCCGCACACCTGCGCATCTGCACTCAGTTGCATGGCAAACTGTGCCGCCTCGCGCCCGATCACATAAGCTCTTTTGACTTTATCCGAGACCGCGTTGACCTCATCCAGTCCACCCTCTTTCTGCAACCCACCACAAATCCACAGGATATTTTCGAACGCTGCCAATGCCTTCGCCGCACTATCGACATTTGTGGCCTTACTGTCGTTCACATAGCGCACACCACCCACCTCTGCGATCAGTTGCGACCGATGCGGCAAACCTGCAAAAGATTTAAACGCAGACTCAATTAGTTTTGGTGCCACCCCGACTGCACGCGCAGCCGCATAGGCGGCACATGCGTTCTGATGGTTATGCGACCCAGGCAATCCGTCAACCTCGCGCAGATCAATAGACGCCACCTGCCGACCCTTGCGATATTCGGACAAATACCCCTTACGGGCAAAAACCTGCCAACCTGGGCCGGTCAGCTTGGCAGTCACCGAAACCCGGATCACCCGATCATCCGTCGGGCCTTCGCTCAGTTGTCCGGCTAGAAAACGGCCCTCTTGCTCGTCGACACCGATCACGGCACGATCTGGCCCGCCTTCGGCAAAAATCCGCCGCTTAGCCGCGAAATAGCCGCCCATACCAGCGTGTCGGTCAAGATGATCAGGCGAAAGGTTGATAAATACCGCCACATCCGGCGTCAAGTTGCGCGCCAGATCGGTCTGATAGCTGGACAGCTCCAGCACAACGACCTCACCGTCATGTGGTGGATCAATATCCAAAACACCGCGCCCAATATTGCCGGCCAGTTGTGTCGGCTTTCCAGCCTCTTCCATGATGTGGTGAATAAGCGCCGAAGTCGTAGATTTTCCGTTCGATCCTGTTACAGCGATGACCCTTGGCGCGGTGTCAAAGCCGTTCCAATCCTGCGTGGCAAAAGACTGAAAAAACAGCCCAATATCATTATCGACTGGAATGCCCGCAGTAAGGGCGGCTGTTACCACTGGATTTGGGGCCGGATAGAGATGCGGAATCCCTGGACTGACGATTAGGCGCACGATATCTTCGAACGCTCCGGAACGCTTGAGATCGACACAGTCGAACCCTTCGTCTTTAGCTCTGGCACAGGCGTCGGGATTATCATCCCAACACACTGGCACAGCGCCCCCCTCAGCCAGCGCGCGCGCTGCAGACAGACCAGACCGGCCCAAACCGAGCACGGCCACCCGTGCACCCACCAGTCCCTGCACCGCGATCATCGCGAAACCTTGATTGCTTGCATGTGGACGATGTGGCCGATCATCATCGTACCTTCAGTGTCGCAAGGCCAATCATCGCGAGGATCAAAGAAATGATCCAGAAGCGGATCACAATTTGCGGCTCGGACCAACCCTTTTTCTCATAGTGGTGATGGATGGGTGCCATCAAGAACACGCGTTTGCCTGTCCGCTTGAAATAAAGCACCTGAATGATGACGCTCAGCGCTTCGAGCACGAACAGACCGCCCACAATCGCCAGAACCAATTCGTGTTTGGTGGCCACGGCGATCGCACCCAGCGCGCCCCCAAGGGCAAGCGACCCGGTATCGCCCATGAACACTGCCGCAGGCGGCGCATTATACCACAAAAATCCCAGCCCACCACCGAACAGCGCCGCAGAAAAGATCAACAGTTCACCCGTTCCTGGTACATAATGCACATCTAAATATTCGGTAAAGTCTACGCGGCCCACTGCGTAAGCGATCAGGCCCAATGTTCCGCCTGCAATCATCACTGGCATGATTGCCAGACCATCCAACCCATCGGTCAGGTTAACCGCATTGGCTGCTCCTACGATCACGATAATTGCAAAGGGAATGAAAAGCACGCCCAGATTCAGCAGAAGGTTCTTGAACACCGGCACCGCCAACTGATTTTGCAGCGCATCAGGGTGGTTGATGGTCGCCACATAAGCAGCAACACCCGCGATCACAAATCCTAACAACAGCCGCACCTTGCCAGACACTCCAGCTGTGGTCTGCTTTGACACTTTGGCATAGTCGTCGGCAAAACCAATCAGCCCAAAGGACAGCGTCACACCGAGCACAATCCACACGAACGGATTGTCAAGCCGAGCCCAAAGCAGGGTCGACGTGGTCAACGCCCCCACAATCAAAAGGCCACCCATCGTCGGCGTGCCTGCCTTGGCGAAATGTCCTTCGGGACCGTCATCGCGAATGGGCTGCCCCTGGCCTTGCCGTTTGCGCAAGACAGCAATCAGGGGTCGACCAAAAATGAACCCAAACAAAAGCGCGGTCATGAATGCCGCGCCGGCACGGAGAGTAATATAGCGGAAAAGGTTGAAGAAATCTCCACCATCGGAAAGCGTCGTCAACCAATAGAGCATTTTAGCTGTCCCTACTTTTATTTTGTGGGTCTATGCCCAAGTCTACCGGATGGCCCATTTTGCGAATGGCGTCAACGACAAGGGCCAGCTTCATGCTCAGCGATCCTTTGACCAGCACTACATCTCCGCTGTCGAGAAGGCGCCGCACTTGCCCTGCCATTTCACTGGCGTCCTGTGTCCAGACGCCCTGCTTTTGCGCAGGCAGCGCTTTGCGCAAGCCTTGCATAAGCGCGCCGACACAGTGGACCGTATCGAAATGCTGCATAGCAGGATGGCCCGCCAGATCGGCATGCAGCGCGTCAGCCTCATCGCCCAATTCTTTCATATCACCGACAAAACAGATTCGCCGTCCCTTGCTGACCCGGCCTGTTTCGCTGGTCACGTTGGCGGCTGCCAGCACCTCGAACGCCGCCTGCATGGAAGCCGGATTTGCGTTATAGCTGTCGTCAATCAATTCTAGCGTCAGATGCGTTTCAACCGGATCTAGATAAATCACCTCACGTGCACCGCGCCCCTGATACGGCGACCAGCGGCCCAAAGATTGCACCGCCAAAGCCAGATCACTGCCCACGGCCTCGACCGCTGCCAATGCGCCCAAGCCGTTCATCGCATAATGCTTGCCCACGGCGCCAATCTTGAACAGCAGCGGTGTTCCGTTGGCTTCGGCTTGGACGACAGTGGTATTCTCTTGCAGATCGACTGTTTTCAAAACGAAATCAAAGCCATGCTCTCCAAAGCCCACGTCACGCCGCTTGGCGTCATGCGCCTTGGCTTGCAGGATCGCCGCCGTCTCGCAATCATTGTTCAGGATCGCGGTCCCGCCATACTCAAGTCCATCAATTATGGATGCCTTTTCAACTGCGATAGCAGCGATATTGTCAAAGGCCGCGAGGTGGGCAGCCGCGACGGTTGTAATCATCGCAACATGCGGGCGTACCATACGTGCCAGCGGAGAAATTTCACCAGGGTGATTCATGCCGATCTCGATCACTGCATATTCGGTGTCGGCTGGCATCCGCGCCAACGTCAGGGGCACGCCCCAATGGTTGTTATAACTGGCAACCGAGGCATGGGTGCGGCCCTGATCTCCCAGCATTGCGCGCAGCATTTCCTTGGTTGATGTCTTGCCGACACTGCCTGTCACCGCCACAACCCGCGCCTCCGTGCGGGCCCGAGCCGCGACTCCAAGCGCTTCTAATCCCGCAAGAACATCATCCACGATCAGCAAGGGCGCATCTTTCGACACGCCATCAGGCACATGGCTGACCAACGCCGCCGCCGCACCCATCGCAAGGGCGTCGGCAACAAAATCGTGGCCATCTCGGGCGGCTTTCAATGCGACGAACAGATCGCCCGGCCTGAGCGTCCGGGTATCGATGGATACGCCAGACGCGGTCCAATCAGTTGTTGCGGTGCCAGCTGTGGCCTGCGCCACTTCTGCTGCGCTCCAAAGCGTCATGTCAGTCGTCCTTCTAATGCTGCAACGGCCACGCTGGCCTGTTCCACGTCGTCAAAGGGCAAAATATCATCGCCCACAATTTGCCCAGTTTCATGCCCCTTGCCCGCGATCAGCAGCGCGTCACCCGGCGCAAGACTGTCCACCGCGCGCAGGATTGCCTCGGCTCTGTCGCCCACCTCGATGGCTTCGGGGCATCCGGCCATAACGGCGGCGCGGATGGTTGCAGGATCTTCGCTACGCGGATTGTCATCGGTCACAAACACAACATCCGCCGTCTGTGCCGCCGCCTGTCCCATCAACGGGCGCTTGCCAGCATCGCGGTCACCACCGGCGCCAATGATCGCAACCAACCTGCCCATAACATGCGGCCGGAGTGCGCCAAGTGCCGTCGACACGGCGTCAGGCGTATGGGCATAATCCACAAACACCGCAGCACCGTTTGCCCGGGCCGCCGCAAGTTGCATCCGCCCACGCACAGTTTGCAGATGCGGCAAGGTTTCGAACACGCGCGCCGGCTCTGCCCCGCAGGCAATCACAAGGGCTGCAGCCAACATGACATTGTCGGCCTGAAACCCACCAATCAATGGCAAGCGTGCGGTATAACTTTTGCCGCCATAGGAAAACCGAACATCTTGACCAGTGGTATCAAATCTTTGCGCCCCAAGATGCAGGTCGCCTTTGTCGCGGCCGACGCACAACACTTCTTGGCCACGCGCAACCGCGATCGCGGCCATGTCAACGCCACGCGCATCGTCGATATTGATCACCGCGATGCCATCATCGGGTAGAACGCGGGCAAAAAGGTCGGCCTTGGCGTCAAAATAGGCATCGAATGTTTCGTGATAATCGAGATGATCCTGACTAAAGTTTGTGAAACCCGCCGCTTTGAGAATGACACCATCCAACCGCCGCTGATCCAACCCGTGCGAAGAAGCCTCCATCGCGGCATGCGTGATGCCTGCCGCACGGGCAGTAGCGAGCGTCCGGTGCAAGGTGATCGGTTCGGGTGTGGTGTGGGCAAGCGGGGCTGTCCAAGCGCCCTCAACACCGGTCGTGCCCAGATTTACGGCGGCCAACCCCATCTCGATCCAGATCTGGCGCACAAAAGTCGAAACCGACGTTTTGCCATTGGTTCCTGTGACTGCAACCATCGTTTCGGGTTGGGCCCCAAACCACAAAGCTGCACCACGCGACAAAGCCTCGCGCGGGGCGTCGACGATCACAACGGCGACCCCATCCAAAACTGCTTTTGCGATCGCAGCCCCCCTTGCATCGGTCAACACCGCAGTAGCACCCATCCGCACCGCATATTTTATGAACTCTGCCCCGTGCACCCGGGCACCCGGCAGAGCCGCAAAAAGATAACCATTCTTTACATCACGGCTATCAACGGCAAGGCCGCAGATATCCGGATTAGCCAAGCCTCGGGCACTCAGGCCCAGCGATGAAAGTGGTTTTGCCTGCGCTTTCATAGACATATGGCCTTTTAGCTCAGTTGCTGCTGACCATCGTTATATCAGCCAAGTTGTTAGGTTCAACGGTCGGGCGCAGACCGAGCAGCGGGGCCACACGACCAATTATCTCGGCAGCCACCGGCACCGCTGTCCAACCGGCTGTGCGGCGCGGTTTGTCACCGCTTGTTTCAACTGGTTCGTCCAGCGTCACCACCAGCACGTATTTTGGATCATGCGATGGGAATATCGTGGCAAACGTGGTAATTACTTTTTCGTCATAATACCCCCCGCTCGGTTTTGGCTTGTCAGCTGTGCCAGTTTTTCCGCCAACAGAATAACCCGGCACATCGCCCATCGATGCCGTGCCCTCGGTCACAACCTTGCGCAACATAGCGCGCGCAGCACTTGCGGTTCCCTCACGCATCACGCGCTTGCCAGTTGGGAGAAAATCCTGTTTCAGGATAGTCGGCTTGACAGCGATGCCACCGTTGGCAATCGCAGCATATGCCGCTGCCAGATGCATCGGTGACGCAGAAAGCCCATGCCCATAGCTAATCGTTACCGCGCTCAGTTCGGTCCAGCGTTTGGGCAATAGCGGCGTGCCACGTCGTGCTTCGGATATCTCGAAAGATGTTGGCTCAAAGAACCCCAGGCTACGCAGGAAATCCTGCTGCCGCTCTGGCCCGATTTCCAAAGCCATCCGCCCCGTTCCCCGGTTCGACGACTTTGCGATGATATCGGACACCGTCAAAGCACCGTAGTTCTTGTTGCGGAATTCCCCTATCGAATACCCACCGACGCGCATGGGACCCTTTGTATCGATCACCGTTAACGGCGATACGAGCCCAAGATCAATCGCTTGGGCTGCTGCAAAAATCTTGAACGTCGAACCCAATTCGTAAACGCCCTGAACCGATCGGTTGAACAATGGGCTCTCGGATTGATCACCTTTGATGGCCGGTGCAGGCCGACTGTTGGGATCAAAATGCGGCAACGACACAACCGATATGACCTCGCCGGAGTGCGCATCCATCAGCACTGAAGTCGCCCCTTTGGCATTCATGATTTTCATGCCACCCAAAAGCACCCTTTCGACTGCGGCCTGCACTGTCAGGTCCAACGACAACTGCAAAGGTTTTTGCCCATTGGCCGGATCGCGCAGGTAGGTATCAAAGTACCGCTCAACCCCAGCCACGCCGATCACTTCTGCGGCCCTGACGTCTTCCTCGCCAAAAGATGCGCCACCCAGAACATGGGCGGCCAATGTGCCATTTGGATAAAGCCGCATGTCACGCGGCCCGAAAAGCAAACCCGGCTCACCAATATCATGCACGGCCTGCATCTGCTCGGGGCTAATTGTTCTCTTAATCCAGATGAACTTTCGCTTTCCAGTGAAATCCTCCAGTAGATCTTCGGATTTCAAATCGGGAAATACCGTTACCAAGCCTTTGGCTGCGGCCTGCGGATCTACCATGTGTAGCGTTTCAGCATAGAGAGCATGCGTTTCAAAATTGGTAGCGAGCAAACTGCCGTTTCGGTCAACAATATCGGCCCGCGCTGCAGAAATTGCAGCACCTTGTGCGCTGGCGCGCGGCTCAACCGGGTCGGACGTGGCCAACATTCCCATGCGCGCGCCTACCACCGCGAAAGCAAAGAGGAAAAATACCCCCAGAACCAGCAGTCGCCCTTCTGCGCGCTGACGCATCTTGTCGTGCATATGTTTGTGGCGCTGACGCAAATTCTCGCGTTCGATGCCACATGGGCTTTCACCTGCTGCGCGCGCAGGCAAGATACGGGCAAGCGGGCGAAGCGGCGTTCGGATCATGGCCGATTTACCTCGGCTTGCGGCAGCGTGCCGGACACTTCGACTGCGTTGGTAATTGTTAGGGGTTCGGAAGCAGGATAAGACACTTCGTCCACATGACCGAACTGGTCAGCACGCAAGGGCAACAGCCCTAGCTGATCAAAGTTAATGTCTACGAGATCGCGCAGCCGATCGGGTCGGTTCAGATAAGCCCACTCGGCACGCAACACGGCAAGTCTGGCATGCGCTTCACGAATTTCGCGGTGCAAGCGGTCGGTTTCAGACAGTACTTTCTGGGTCGCATAGTGCTGGTTATAGGCCCAAAACGCTAAGGCAATCACAGTTACAGTCGTCAGAACAAACAACACATTGCGCATCAAATTACTCCTCGGAGAGGCGGCATGCCAATGGACTTCGGGTCAAGTGCACCCGGCGGCGTTTCCGTGCGAATGGCTACGCGCAATTTAGCCGAACGGCTGCGTGGATTTTCCGCCAGTTCCTGCGCGTCCGGCCCAATAGCCTTGCGCGATTTGATCGAGAACTGCGCCGGGGCGGATGCCGTTTCTGGCGCATACCGATTTGCGTTGGCTGCTTTGCCCGATCGTTCCGTCAAAAACCGTTTGACCATTCGGTCCTCGATTGAATGGAAGGTGACAACAGCCAGCATACCACCCGGGGCAAGCGCGCGCTCTGCTGCCATCAAGCCTTCGTACAGCTCAGCATATTCATCATTCACCGCAATCCGCAGCGCCTGAAAACTGCGCGTTGCAGGGTGCGATTGGCCGGGCTTTGGTCGCGGCAGGCACTTTTCTACAACGCCCACCAACTGCAGAGTCGTCTCAACCGGGCGCGCGGCGACGATGGCGCGTGCAATTCGGCGGCTCGCCCGTTCTTCGCCAAATTGATAGAGAATGTCGGCCAGTACTGCTTCATCCGCAGTGTTTACGAGGTCCGCAGCAGTTGGGCCCTGCTGGCTCATTCTCATGTCAAGCGGGCCATCTTTCATAAATGAAAATCCGCGTTCGGCCTGATCAAGCTGCATGGAACTGACCCCAAGATCCAGCACGATACCATCCAGATCGTTCCCATAGGTGTCCAATCTGGAAAAGACGCCTTGCTGCGGTACCAAGCGGTCGCCATATTTTGCGGCCCACGGCGTCGCCATTTCAAAAGCTAACGGATCGCGATCAACCGCGATGACGCGCGCTGCCCCTGCATCCAGCAGCGCCCTAGTGTATCCACCTGCCCCGAATGTGCCGTCCAGCCAGACGCCCTTGATCGGCGCGCACCTGCGCAAGATCGCATCGATCAGGACCGGTATATGCGGCCCCCCAGCCGACATCTATTCTATATCCCCATCCAAGTAGACGGACGGATCAATATCAGGATCGAACCCATCATCAGTCAACGCCGCAATGCTGGCGTCATAGGCTTCTGGCTGCCAGATTTCGAATGTGTCGCCCGATGATACAAACAGCGCTGTACCGTTCAGCCCAAGCTTTGTACGTAGCTTGACTGGCAAAACAATGCGGCCTGTTTCGTCCACGACTGTTTCAATAGATTGTGCGCTATACAAACGTTCCATAGCCTTGCGTTTGGCAGAACCGCGAGGATGTTTGGAGATTTTGGCATCGACCTCATCCATCGCCTCTATCGTAAATCCTTCTAGGTGATCGCGCGTGATACCGCCGTAGACAATGATCAATCGTGGCAGGAGCCCTTCGGCCCATTCCGGGTCGCAGCTTTCGATGACGCGGCGAAACGAGGCCGGGATTGACACCCTACCCTTACTGTCCACTTTGTGATCGCTTTCGCCTCTGAACCTGCGTGCCACTTTGGCCCGTCCCTTTTGTACCGTTACATCCCGCTTTCGAAAACTTACCTCCCGGAATAAAAACGGTGGATTGATCGGCTGCCACGGATCAATCCACCGCCCTTTTCCCGACTTGCGGGTGTCCAGCTGCGCGCGCCACCTGGGGGATGTTTGCTCGCTTGCGCGCCGGATCTTTGGACTGATGAAATCGAGGTGCCTGTATGAAACCTGCTAGATTTTTTATTGCATGGGGTCGTTTGTTGCCCCGGTCTCGCCTTCATCGGATAAATTATGGATGACATGGGAAATTATGGGTGGCAATGTATTTTTTTCACCAAACGGTGTAAAAACCTTCAAAATAGCGCGGCCTACAGCATAGAATAAATTAAATATCGATATATCTATAGCATATATATACAAATTTAGCATTTTAATACTATATATAGTAATCCTCAGCCACTTGATACGTATCACCCATAAATTCCAAAAATAA
>JABITU010000119.1 GCA_018668195.1 Tateyamaria sp.
ACACACCCGAGGACCTGGCCAACCTTGCCATGTTCGGCGCGCGAACATTCTTAATTGGCGAAAGCCTGATGCGCCAAGAAGATGTGACCGCCGCGACCCGTGCTATTCTGGCCAACCCGCTGGTAGCGGGGCTGGCGGGGGCATGTGAGATGCCGCTGACCCATTTCGACAGCGACGGTGCCGCTCATATGGTCGATGTATCTGACAAGGACATCACCCACCGCATCGCCGTCGCCGAGGCCAGCATTACAATGCAGCGCGAAACCTTTGACCTGATTACCGAGGGGCGCGCCAAAAAGGGCGATGTGATCGGCGTGGCCCGTTTGGCAGGCATCATGGGCGCCAAGAAAACGCCTGAACTGATCCCGCTGTGTCACCCGCTGCCGATCACAAAGGTCAGCGTCGATCTGGTGCCTGACGCAGCCCTGCCCGGCCTACGTATATCGGCCACGGTCAAGACCACAGGCCAAACCGGCGTCGAAATGGAGGCGCTGACAGCTGCATCAACCGCAGCGTTGACGGTCTATGACATGGTCAAGGCGGTCGACAAGTCGATGGAGATTGGCGGAGTGCGCGTGGTGCTGAAAGATGGTGGCAAATCGGGCCGCTTTGAGGCCAAGTGATGATTTCCGTCACCGAAGCGCTTGATAATCTCTTTGCCTTAGCCGATCCGCTTCCGGTTGAAACGGTCGGATTGCGCGAGGCCGCCGGGCGCGTCCTTGCCCGGTCGGTCACAGCCACCCGAACCCAACCACCTTTTGCAGCCTCTTCGATGGACGGCTATGCGCTCAAAAGCGTTGAGGCAGATTTGCACGCGCAATTCAAAGTGATCGGAGAGGCGGCGGCGGGCCATGGCTGGCGTGGTAAAATCGGGCCCGGTCAGTGCGTGCGTATTTTCACCGGCGCGCCAGTGCCTGATGGTGCTGACAAGATCATCATTCAGGAAGACGTGCAGCGCACGGGCGACCTGATCACGATTTCAGATGATAGCGACGCGAAAAGTAACATTCGCCCGGCGGGTGTTGATTTCGAAATCGGCACACAAATGCACGCGCCCCGGCGGCTTGACCCGGGGGATGTGGCCCTTCTGGCCTCTATGAACATAGCGCAGGTGCCTGTGGCACGCGCGCCCGTGGTCGCATTGATATCGACCGGGGATGAATTGGTCATGCCGGGCGAAACACCGAGCGCAGACCAAATCATTGCCTCAAACACATATGGGCTGGCAGCGATGCTAACGGCAATCGGCGCCGCGCCGCGCATTCTCCCGATTGCACGGGACAGGCGCGCGTCGCTGACAACCGCCTTTGATCTGTCGCAAGGGGCCGATCTGGTGATCACAATCGGCGGGGCCTCTGTCGGAGATCATGATCTGGTTGCGGGCGTGGCGCATGATTTGGGCATGGAGCAATCGTTTTACAAAGTCGCCATGCGCCCCGGCAAACCGCTGATGGCCGGGCGTCTCCGCGGAACGCCCATGATCGGACTGCCAGGCAACCCGGTGTCGGCCATGGTCTGTGGTACGATTTTTGTGCAACCGATGTTGCGCGCGATGATGGGACTGGGCCAAGCGCCCGCCCCGCGCGCGCAGGTGCCCCTCGCAGCAGCGATTTCAGCAAATGGACCACGTGAGCACTACATGCGCGCCATTGTTTCGGAGGGGCAGGTAACGGATGCCGGGGCGCAAGACAGCTCTCTTTTGTCGGTACTGTCGCAATCAAATGCGCTTATGGTGCGCCCTCCCAACGACCCGGCCTGCGCTGCTGGCACAATGGTCGAAATAATCGATATTTACTAAATGTTGACACAAAACAAGAACACCCGTAGAACAAAACCGAACCAGTGAGCAACTATCACCGGCAAGGAGGAATGGGCATGTTAACGAAAAAGCAGCTGGATCTGCTGGAATTCATTCAAAAGCGGGTCAAACGCGATGGTGTGCCCCCAAGTTTTGACGAAATGAAAGAAGCGCTTGGCCTGAGGTCCAAGTCAGGGATTCACAGGCTGATCACTGCACTCGAAGAGCGTGGTTATATTCACCGGCTGGCGCATCGCGCGCGCGCGCTCGAAGTTGTGCGGCTGCCAGAAAGCCTCGGCGGCCCTGCAAACGGCTTTGCACCCCGCGTAATTGATGGTGACCGAAACAATATTCCCCAGCCCGCATCGGCTATGCCGGTAAGCGAAGCGCAAGCGATGGACATTCCGGTCATGGGCCGCATTGCCGCCGGAGTGCCCATTTCCGCGATTTCCGAGGTGTCGCATTCGGTGGCCGTGCCCAGCCAGATGCTGGCGGCCCAAGGCAACCACTATGCTCTAGAGGTCAAAGGCGATTCTATGATCGAGGCGGGCATCAACGATGGCGACGTGGTCGTCATTCGAGAAACCTCTTCTGCGGATAATGGCGACATCGTCGTGGCGTTGGTAGAAAACAACGAGGCGACGCTTAAACGCTATATGCGACGCGGCGACACAATCGCGCTCGAAGCCGCCAACCCAGCCTATGAAACCCGGGTATTTCCGGTGGGACAGGTCAAGGTTCAAGGGCGTTTGGTTGGTTTAATCAGAACGTATTGAAATGCCGTTAAGGCTTTTGATCTGCCCCATCCGAAACGCCGAACCAAGCGGGTAGATCGGGCGGAGCATACTTGGCCCAGCCGGACCACATCCTGTCTCCAGTATGGTTGCGGGCGGTTAATAAACGTACTTTTTCCTTGTGACCCACGATGGCGACGGCCCCTGTTTTGCGCAATAATCTGGGTGATAGTATCAGGCATCCAGATTTTGCAACGGTCGGCAGTTCGTCGTTCGTCACAACGATCTGCCCTGGCGCGCAGCCACCGAACGCTTCGCGGGCGCGTTTGCCGCTCAGATGCACAACCCGACCATCCATCCAGCCTGATGTGTCGGAGTTCCAGCGCAGCGCTGCCTTTTGTTGCAAGGCACCGTCACCATCATTTTCCAACCAGTTGCGGGCAACAAATCCCGCACCTTTTTCCTTGCTAAGTGCGCGCCCCGTGTCGGTCATCACCCCCACCAAGCCGCCATTATCAGCGATCAAGACCACCGGGCGATTACCAACCTGCCAGAGAGCAAAAGCAACGCAGATG
>JABITU010000120.1 GCA_018668195.1 Tateyamaria sp.
GCGCGGTTGTTGTTGAGAAAATCTACGACAGCGCCATTATGGGTTGGGAATGGTGCGATCCAAGGCGCGAAAATCGCGGCCAGAGTGATAAGACAGACAAGGATAAGCCCCAAAAGGCTAAGCGGATTTGCCGCCAGAATACGAAGCGTGCGGATCATGATGCACCTCGCGTGGAATACCGGATGCGCGGGTTCAGGAAGGCGATCATCAAATCGACAATGATGTTCACGATCAAGAATGTGATGGCGATGATCAGGACCGTGCCCATGATCGCGTTCAGGTCTTTGCGCAGGATCACCGCGACGCCGTAGCGCGACAGGCCGGGCCATGCAAAGACAGCTTCTACCAGAAACGCGTTGCCCAGCATGGCGGCAAAATCGAGCCCGATGATGGTCAGGGACGGGATCAGTGACGGTTTGAACGCGTAACTGCGTGCGATGCGCGACGGAAAGAACCCGTAAGCCTGCGCCATCTCGATATAAGGCTTTTCATAGGTCTCGACCATGTTGGCGCGGGTCAGACGCGCGGCTTGACCGATGCCAGAAAGTGACAAGGCGATTGCGGGCAAAATGAGGTGATGCACGGCACTGCCGAAGGCCGCCCAATTGCCCACCAAAAGCGTGTCGATTGTCAGAAAACCAGTGGTGCGTTCAATGTCATAGATGTCCGATATGCGCCCCGCGATAGGGAACAGCGGCAGGTAGAATGCAAACAGCAACATCAAGATCACGGCCCAAACAAAACCGGGTGCTGATACGGTCAATAGGGCAATGACACGAACCAAATGATCCTGCCAACGCCCCCGATGCCGAGCGGCTAGAATACCCAATGGCAAACCGAAAGCCACCATGATGAACCCCGCCAAGAACACCAATTCTAATGTCGCAGGCAGGAATTGCGCGATGTCTTGGGTGACGGGGCGATTGGTATAAAGCGACATGCCCAAATCGCCGCGCAGCACATCGGCTACGAAATGTCCGTATTGCACAGGCAGCGATGCATCCAGATGCATCTCGGCCCGCAGGCTCGCGATTTGCTCTGCATTGGCGTTTGGGCCAAGAGCGATGCGGGCTGGATCACCGGGGATGATCCGCGCAATCGCGAAGATCAGCATCGAGACACCAACAAGCACAATGAGAGAGATGCCTAGCCGATTCAACAGCAGGCGGAGAATTCCAGACATTTGGAGCTTTCGCAATTAAAGGAGGCAGAGGTAGCATAAAAAAGTGGGGCGCAAACAGCGTGCCTGCGCCCCAGTTCAGGGAGATTATTCGCCAGTCATTTCCATCAGGCGGAAGCTGAAGCCCATGCCATCAAGACCGAACGCCATAGCCGGATCGCTGAGTGCTGGAACTTTCACACGGTTGGACGCTGCAAAGACAGACTGACGGTCAAAGCCGTAGATTGTCGGTGCAACCGCCATCAGGCGCGCGTTCAATGCGGAGTAAGCCGCCTCGCGTTCTGCGTCAGATGTGGCCGTTCGGCCCGCGTCCAAAGCTGCATCGACCTCTGCATCGTTCAGGTATTCCGGCGACTGCCATGTGCCCGGCGTGGAGGAGTGATACATGCCGTAAAGCAGCGTATCAGGATCACCTGTAACCGCATTCACGAACAGCTGGCTGATGTGCGGTGTGCTTTCTGCATTCGAGACCTGCTCGGCAAACAAAGCCCATGGAAGCTTGGTTATGCTTGACGAAATGCCCACTTCGTTAAAGTTGGACTGCATCAACAACGCGAAACGCTCTTCCAGTGGAACTTCTGCGATCCAGCTGATTTCGAGGTTCATCTCGGCAGGGTCGTAGGGGCAATCTGCAAGGTAGGCCTTCGCCGCATCAAGATCCTGTGCTTGCGCCATGTCAGCGCCATTTGCCCCAAACATGCCGACCGGAATAGCACCCGTTGCAGGGCTACCGCCAGACACGTCATCATTGATCGCAATCATCTGAATGGCTGTGCCGTAATCAAACACCGCACTCAGCGCCAAACGACAGTTCACATTATCAAGCGGTGCTTTTTGCGTGTTCATCTTGAAATAGAACCCGCCTGTGCCGCTTTCGGTCAGCAGCTGCGCGCCGTCTTTTGCGAGTGCCTGCACCACTTCCGGTGGCAACCACTGGCTGGCAATATCGTGCTCGCCTTGGGCGACCAACGTGCGGACCGTCGCAGGCTCAAGTCCGTAGCGCAGGCGCACTGTATCTGGGGCAACGTCCGCAACATTAAGGAAATAGCTGTCTGATTTCGCCATAACCGTTTCTTCTTGCGGGTTATGTGAGGTTACGGAGTACGCCCCCGTGCCAGCACCGTTGGCGGACAGGAATTCTTCGCCCCACTCGCTGTCAGAATTGGCTTTGACATGCGCCATATCGACAATCGGAAGACGGACCAACGACGCAATGAACGGCGCGTAAGGTGTTTCAAGCGTCAAGGTGACGGTCGTGTCATCAACAGCCGCGGCTTTGACGCCAGCAAAAAGATACGACAGACCAGCACCCAGTGCTTGCATCCGCTCAACCGAATAAACCACGTCGGCAGCAGTCATCTTGTTGCCCGACTGGAACATCACGTCATCGCGCAAAGTGAACGTGTATGTCGACCCGTCAACCTCCCAACCAGCGGCAAGGTGTGGCGTATGCCCGGGACCGCCCTGCGCAGGCAGCACAAGCGTATCATAGACATTGAACATCAGGATGCTGTCAGCATAGTCGGATGCTTTCGCAGGATCGAGTTCACCAACGGCCACTTCATCAAGCCGCAAAACGGTTTCGGCAAATGCAGGGCTGGCCAACGCCGTGGCCGCGCAAAGCGCCGTTATTAGAGCTTTATTTTTCATCATTGTTAGTTTCTCCGGTTGGATAGGTTGCAACCTCTTGAGGTGAGGCCTTTTTGTGAATTGGGGCGGGTGCATCGCCAAAAACATCCATGGTGCCACACCACAGAATAGACGCAGTTGATGTTCCGTGGTTCCAAGTTGAATGCACGCGGCAGCTTTCAAAGTGAATTGAGTCGCCCTTGCGCAAAACTTCAGCTACGCCTTCAATCTCAACGGTGATTTCACCGTCAAGAATATAGAACATCTCTTCACCATGATGGCTGATCGGTTCCATCCGGTGTCCCGGTGTTTCATGCACGAGGACAGAATGGAGCTTTGATCCCGCAAAAGACGTTGAAAGCCGCTCATATGATACGTCGGCATCGGCCACAGAATAGGCCAAACGGCTAGCTTCGTGTGTGGTTTGGCTGCCAGCGCTTGGTTGCTGAAGAAAGTGACCGATTTCAGTGTCGAGAGCGGCGGCAATAGACGCAAGAGAGCCTAAAGAAGGCGATGTAAGCCCGCGTTCGACTTGACTGATGAAACCAACAGACAGGCCAGCGGCGTCTGCCACACTTTGCATCGTAAGCGTAAGCTCTTTGCGCCTAGCGCGCAACGACGCACCAAGATCAGGCGCTGATTTATCTTTCAATTGGGCGTTGTTTTTTAGCATAGGTAAAAAATGCAACGATTCCCATCCTATGTCAACATTTTTTAGTATAGGTAAAAATATTAGAGTTCTGGAATTGCGGCGCTTTGTCAAAAAGGGCGGTAAGCTGCCATTAGCGCGGCCGCAGCGAATGCACACTTCGTCCCGCGTTGTGTGATTTCAGACAAGCCGAAGCGAACGGCACGTATTCACGAACCAATCGTTGGTGCATAACGCGGCTGAGGTCGGCTGGGTGCGGAGTGATCAGCTATCGGGTGGGGGTAGCTTGCTCGTTTCGCGAGGCCTGCCGCGCCATGACGATGGACACCCATTTAGGGGGGTGTCCTCGTCCGTCTGGATGGGAGGCGGACAAGGGGTGGACGTGTCAGCTAGATGGGAGGGCGTCCGGTTAATTGGCACCCTCGGCATAGAGGGGGCTTCGAGGTGCCGACGGGCGGGTAGGACGGTAGGGACGGTGCAAA
>JABITU010000121.1 GCA_018668195.1 Tateyamaria sp.
AGCGCTGATGTAGCTTCGTCCAGCAGCAGGATTGGTGTATCGCGCAGCAGTGCACGTGCGATAACAACACGTTGACGTTGCCCGCCCGAAAGAGCAGAGCCGCGCGGCCCAACGGGTGTATCAAGCCCCTCTGGCAACTTGGCAACAAAATCTGAAACATGGGCGGCGTCCATCACCTCTGCCAGACGCGCGTCGCTCACATCGGTGCGACCCAGCAAAATGTTCTCGCGCAGTGTTTCATCGAAAAGCAACGCCTCTTGCGTGACAACTGAATACAGGCTGCGCAGATCGTCGAGCGTCATTTCGGTCGTAGCGACACCGCCAATGCGCACGGCACCTGATTGCGGATCAACCAGTCGTGTCAGTAGATTAAAGATCGTGGATTTTCCGGCACCTGATGCGCCAACCAGTGCCGTTGTCTCGCCTGGACGGGCGTTGAGCGACAGGCCCGATAGCACCTGCGTTTCGCCGTAACTCAGCGAGACGTTTTCGAGCGTGATTTCTGGGGTGCCGCTTGGGGCAGCGACGGGTGCTGTGGGCGACTTGAGTGTGAGCGGGGCGTCAAGCAGTTCCTTGATCCGTTCGATGGCAGCTGCTGCTTGTTGCCAAAGACCAGAAATCGCGCCGAGCCTGCGAAGCGGATCAAACGCAAAGCCCATAGCGGTGAAAAACGTCATGAACTGGCCAATCGTCTTTTCGCCAGATATGATTTCCGCACCGCCGTAAAGAATGACAGCCATGAAGCCTATGCCAGATATGATATCGATCATCGCTGGGATCGCTGCCGCGCCGAATGCGGATTTGACCTCGGTGTCCACAAAACGATCGGTTAGGGTTCGGTATTGCCGCGATTGGTAAATTTCCAGCGCGTTTAGCTTGATCTGGACGATACCATGAAAAACTTCGTCAAGGCGGGTCGACAGATGTGCGCCAAGGTCACGCGCCTTGCGCGCATTCTTCCGAACATAGTTTTGCGCCATTGCCGCAGGCAGAACCAACAGCGGGATGCCGATACAGGCCAACAGTGCCCAGAGCCAATCCACAGATATGGCAACACCGATCAGGACCAAAAGCCCCATAAAGTCGCGGCCTGCACCGGTTACGATGGCACGCCACACATCCCCCACGGCATTCACATCCGATTGCACCCGCTGGATCAGAAAGCCGGGTGGGTGACTCTGGTGAAAGCTGCCATCTTGCAACATCAACCGGTCTAGCATGTCAACCCGCAGGGCCGCAGCCGTTTTCTGGGCAATCCGCGTCAGCAGCACTTTTTGTACCACCGATGACACGGCACGCACAATAAAAATCCCGATTAACACAACGCCAACCCAGATCAGCAAGCTGCTTTCGCCGTTTACAAAAACGGTATCGAACATCGGCTGCATCATATAGCTAAGCACGCCCAACATTGATCCCTCGAGCGCCATGAACAGCACGGCCAACGTCAATGTGCCGATGTGGGCGCGCAAATAATTTACCCACAGCCAGCGCATCAAAGTACCGGAGGAAACAGACGAGGTTTCTGGAAGATCGGGGGGGGATGTCACGCGTGAGCTACGAGCGGACGGTGCCGCACTCCGATGTTGAACTTTGGACGTGCCTTGTATCGTGGCCGAAGGCTTTGGGCAAGCACAGCATCTGTTTGACGCTAAACAATCGCAAACGAACAGATTGCTCTGTAAAGCCGAGCCTCAGTGTGTTGAACGGGACATTGTCGGGGCTGCTTTCCTAACTCGATATGCAATTTAGCTTATTTAAAAAGTGTTTTAGGGTGCGCTCGTCTATGAACTGGAGAATCGTATGCCCAAGCCTCCAATTGCCCGCAACGGGCGCGAGTATCTGGCCATTCCCGGCCCGTCTGTGATTCCCGATGCGGTGTTGCAGGCCATGCATCGCCCCGCGCCGAATATTTATGCGGGCCAGTTGGTCGATATGACTGCTGGGATCGTGCCAGATCTAAAGCGCGTGGCGCGCACTATCGGCCATGTCGCTATGTACGTGGGCAACGGTCATGCCGCCTGGGAGGCTGCGTTATCCAACGTGATTGCCCCCGGTGACCGTGTTCTCGTGCCTGCCACAGGCCGCTTTGCGCACGGATGGGCCGAAATGGCCCAAGGTCTGGGCGCGAAGGTCGACATTCTTGATTTCGGCAAACGCAATCCGATGGATCTTGACCGAATTGTAGCCAGTTTGCGCGCGGACACGGGCCATCAGATCAAGGCCGTACTTGCAGTGCATGTAGATACATCAACGTCTGTTCGAAATGATATCAGCGCTTTACGTGCCGTTCTGGACTCAGAAAACCACCCGGCACTGCTTATGGCAGATTGTATCGCGTCGCTGGGATGTGATGTGTTCGAGATGGACGCATGGGGCGTTGATGTGATGGTCACAGGCAGTCAAAAAGGCCTGATGGTGCCGCCGGGCATGTGCTTTGTGTTCTTCAATGACAAGGCCGCCGAAGCGCGCGCCGCGATGCAACGTGTCAGTTGTTATTGGGATTGGACGCCGCGGGCAAATCCCGAAGAATTCTTCATGTATTGGAACGGTACTGCACCAACGCACCATTTGTATGGATTGCGCACCGCCCTTGATATGATCCATGCCGAAGGAATGGAGGCCGTCTGGCGCCGCCATGCGTTGCTGGCGCGCGCGATCTGGGCCGCGTGCGATGCTTGGGCCGTCGAGGGGCCGCTAGAACTGAACGTGGCTGATCCGTTCAATCGCAGCGTTGCAGTGACATCGCTGCGTCTGGGCGCGCCCCATGGCACGGCGTTGCGTGACTGGGTTGAACAGAATATCGGTCTAACGCTTGGTATCGGTTTGGGCATGGCTCCGCCGGGGGATCCAGACTGGCATGGGTTCTTCCGCTTGGGCCATATGGGACACGTCAATGGCCATATGATTATGGGGCTGTTGGGTGGGATCGAGGCAGGTTTAAGTGCGCTATCCATACCGCATGGACGCGGGGCGCTGGACGCGGCTGCTCAGGTAATCGCTGCGGGCTGACATTTGCGCTGCACTTTTGGGTCCCGCCAGAAATTAGATAAGGCCCATTGATAGCCGTCTTTGTCGCTGTTTCAGCCCCTTCTTGCGTATTCCAGCGCTTGGGGCAGCGCTGCTGCAAAAAGGTCGAGGTCGTCAGAGGTGCCGCAACTGACCCGGATGCAGCGGTTTTGGGGTGCGGCAAAGGGCATGCGTACGAAAACCCCGCGGGCAATTAGCCCGTCCAGCACCGCTTTTGCAAAAACGCCATCACTGCCGCAATCTATGGCAACGAAATTTGTGGCCGAGGGAAGGGTGGTCAGGCCGTTACTCGCAGCAATCGCGGCGATGCGCCGGCGCGCCTGATCGATCTTGCCCAGAACGGCGGCGTGATAGGAAGTATCGGCAAGGGCGGCCTGCGCTCCGGCTTGCGCGCTTCGGTTCATGCCAAAATGATTTCGCACCTTGTTAAAGGCGTCGATGACTGGCACCGGCCCGATAGCATAGCCGACGCGCGCACCTGCCATGCCATAAGCCTTGGAAAAGGTCCGCATGCGGATGACACGCGGGTCGCTCGGTTCGATGTCGGGTGCTGTGCCCTTTGGGGCGCAGTCGATGTAAGCCTCGTCAAGCACCAGAAGGCTGCCTTTGGGCAAGTCATCCAAAGCGCGGCGCAACGTGGCGCCATCATGCCAGGTGCCCATCGGATTGTCAGGATTAGCAAGATAAACGAGTTTTGCATCCACATCGGCGGCCTTGGAAAAGAGGCTCGCGGGATCCTCGTGATCGTCGATATATGGCACAGCATGCAGGATGCCACCAAAGCCTGCTACGTGGTAGTTGAACGTTGGATAAGCCCCAAGCGAGGTGACAACTGCATCGCCCGGCCCAACGAAAAGTCGGACAAGATAACCCAACAATCCGTCGATCCCTTCTCCGACCATGATGTTGGCGGGGTCGACCCTGTGATATTCACTAAGGGCCGCACGCAGTGCGTGGTTTTCGGGGTCGCCATATGCCCACTGATTGGAAGCAGCCATGGCAGCGATGGCGCGCGGTGAGGGACCAAAAACACTTTCATTGGCCCCGAGCCGCGCCTCGAAGGGCGCGCGTCGGCTGCGCTCTTGCGCTTCGGGTCCGACAAAGGGAACGGTTGAGGGCAAGCTGGCGGCCAGCGGTGTCAGGCGGGGTTCAGTCATATCAGTCATGAGATGCAGGGGTAGCGCGGGCGCGTGATTTGGGCAAGTGCTTGGACAGGCGTTGATCGCGCTCTGTTTCTAGCTGTGGGTAGTCTTGATCTGGCTATTAAAAACGCAGGCCAACGCGCGGCTGTGTGATCGTCACTTAAAGCAGTTCGCGTAAAAATTGAGTGACTTAACTCTGCCTGAAATCAAATATTTCAGAGCGCTGGGAAATAAATGCTGTTTCAGCAAAAGCTACAGGCTGCTGTTCCAAAGCGTGGGGGACCTGCGCCTCGTTTCTTTAAGGAAAGCACACGCGAATGAAGACGCAGCCAAGAAATGACATTCGTACAAAACATCATTTCGTGACGAAGGCTGTTTTCAACGTAAAGCTCCACGTTCAATTCTAACCATGATACTATTTTGACATATTGCGGATTTTCAAGTCCATCATAATTGGCACGTCAATCAGCTATCCAGACTTCTGTTTGTCTGTAGCCATATCAAATAGTTCTCTGGCCGCGTCGATCGTGGCGAGGTTTTCAAGTGCCCAATGTCCCAATGCGCGGACTGGTTCTTGAAAAGATTTCCCCATTTGCGTCAGGCTATACTCGACTTTGGGTGGAATCGTGGGGTGGTAGGTACGATTTATCAGCCCGTCCCGTTCCAGCTGTCGCAGGGTCAGACTGAGCATGCGCTGCGAAATCCCCAAGTGTCGCTTTAATTCATTGAAGCGAAGCGTTTCGTACTGGGACAGCGAGATTACGATAAGCACGCTCCAGCGATCGCCAACGCGTGACAAAACCTCGTTGATACGATTGCAGTCGGGGCATTGCCCTGCATCCAGCATGGTGGTTTCCTTCCTGTAACCGGGTTTCAGTTATGTGCCTTCTTGTGGAGGTATTCGGTTCTTAATATATCGTCGGTTACAAATCTATACCTCCACATAAGAACACACAAGAGGAAGAAAGCGCAGATTGCTTGCCCTTCCTTGTTGTAAGAAAAGGACACGCCATGAAGGCAGCAATATTCAACGATTATGCGGCGCCCGTAGAAATCGCTGAGATCGACAAACCCAACTTGCTCGACAACAGCGTGTTGATCGAGGTGCACGCGGCAAGCGTGAACCCGATCGATAATATCCTGCGTGCAGGCTACCTTCGCCAAATGATGGAATTAAGCTTTCCGCATGTAACGGGCTATGACGTTTCGGGCACGGTTGTGGAAATTGGTAAGGATGTTCAGAGGGTAAAAGTCGGAGACGATGTTTTCGCCCGCCAAAATCAAGAAGATGCGGGCGCCGTTGCAGAGTTTGCTCGTATTCTGGAAAGTGACCTTGCGATCAAGCCCGCTAACGTCAGTCACAGCGATGCGGCGTCTGCGCCGCTAGTTGGGTTGACCGCTTGGCAGGCCCTTGTGACCAAAGGCAAGGTCAAGCCGGGTGCCAAGGTGCTTATTCATGCCGGTTCGGGCGGTGTAGGCACCTATGCCATCCAGATCGCGAAGCATTTTGGCGCTTTTGTCGCGACAACGACAAGCGCAAAGAACGCCGAATTGGTGACAACACTCGGCGCTGATGTGGTTGTCGATTACACGGCCGAAAACTTTGAAGATGTGTTGTCGGATTATGATCTTGTTATTGACACGATGGGCGACGATATTCTCGTGCGTTCGTTCAAGGTGCTGAAAAAGGGCGGAACGATTGTGTCGGTCAAGGGCCAGGACACTGACGGGCTTGCCAGCAGGTATGGCGTCAACTTTGAATGGTTTTTTATGTCGCCAGACGGCGCTATGCTGGAAGAGCTGGGCAATTTGATGAGCGATGGCACCGTCAAACCCATCATCGATAGCGTTTATCCCATGGCACAGGTGCAAGACGCCTATGACCGTCTGGCCACTGGCCGCGCGGTTGGCAAGATCGTGGTTACGGTCAAGTAACCCTTGAGTATGCGTTGAACCTGTGGGTTCATGAACGGTCATGGCCCCGCGCATAAACCCCATATAAGATTTGAGTAACATGCTGAAAAAATTTCTGAAAATCGCACCGACACCGACCACAGATGGAGCGTTCATCCCGTCGCCGCTGGCGCTGAAACTTGCGACGTCGTCCAAGACCGATTATGACGGTGGCGCTTATCCTGACCCATACAAAAGCGGCAAATTGCGCGTGCTGATGATTTGCACAGAAGAAAGCAACATGACAATGGAAAATGGCAAGGTGTTCTCGACAGGAAATCATCCTGTCGAGATTGCCTTGCCCATGTTGCACCTTATTAGCGCAGGATTTGAAATCGATATTATGACGCCGACCGGGGCGCCTGCCGCTATTGAAATGTGGGCGATGCCCGATCAGGATGAGCACGTTAAAAAGCTGTTTCGCGACTACGACGACGCGTTTAGCGCGCCTCAAAGTCTCGCTGATTTTGCAGCAAAAGACATGGTCGCCGAGGCTCAATATGCTGCAGTCTTTATTCCGGGTGGGCACGGCGCAATGCTTGGGTTGCCAGAAAATAATGACCTCGGTAAGGTGCTGCGTTGGGCGCACGATAAAGATATTTTCACACTCGCCTTGTGCCACGGACCTGCAGCTCTTTTGGCAGCAAATAGCAACGATGGTTTCCTGTATGCGGGCTATAAAATGACTGTGTTCCCTGATGCTGTGGACAAACAGACCCCGATGATCGGCTACCTGCCGGGCCCTATGCCGTGGTGGGTGTGCGATAGCCTTAAGGCGCTGGGCGCGGAGATCATAAATACCAAAGCCGACAAGTCATGCCACGTCGACCGGCATCTTGTTACGGGGGCAAGTCCGAAAGCTGCCAATGATTTTGGTCGGTTGGCCGCAACCACATTGCTGAACGCAGTGCGAAAAAACTGATTGCAATGCTGTTGTCTTGTTAAAGGTCATCTGGTGACCGCAGCCAAGTCTTTGTTTTTGACCTTAGCTGCGCATAATCAATGAAGTGAAAGAGGCACTATTCAAGCTATTAATGGAAACCAGTCCAACCACTTGGTGCGCCCATTGTTTAGTCCCAGCATCTAGCTGCTTGTATCGTTAGCCAGATCAGGTGTGTTTTTCAGAGTGCAAAATAACTTCAAGCTTGAACCTTTATGCTTGAAGTTATTTTTGTCCTGTCTATAGTTTTTTTAGGTTTGAACGACTCGTTGAAGCCATGGAAAAGGATAGGCTGACATGACGGTGTTGTGTTTTGGCGGATGCCCCGCGGCCCCATATTTTGTGAACAGCATTAAGCTGCCTGGCGCATTTTTTGGTTTTATGGCTCTACAGCCCGATAATAATATTTACACATGTGCCCGAAGGATCGCCCTTAAAAAGATCGATAGCCGTTGCCTGGCTATTGCCGGCGGCAACTTATGAAGCCCACTGATGCCCTGTCACGCCGTCGCTTAAGGACATGGATCAGACTGCTGCGCATTACACGGAGCAACGAAAATCACCTGCGCGAGTTTCTGCGCGTCAATCACAACACAACATTGCCAAGGTTCGACGTGGCTGCAGCCCTCTACCGCGTTGGGACGCCCATCAAGATGAGCGAACTGAGCCAGATGCTTCTGGTTTCGAATGGAAATGCCACAACGGTTGTAGATCGTCTTGAAAAAGACGGATTGGCTGCGCGTGAACCGAGTGGTGATGACAAACGCGTTGTGCTTGTGGGCCTGACGCCTGCGGGAAGCACCTGGTTTAAAAACCTCGCCGATGCCCATGAAAACGAAATTAATTCGCTCTTTGCTGCTTTGGGCCATGATGACCTGAGCCTGATCAGAGATTTGATGCGCCGCCTTGAAGGAGAAGCTGATGACCAAGATGTCTGACCTGACACCCGAACATTTTGAATGGAGCTGCAGCGATGCGATCGCAACGATCCGCCTGAACCGGCCGGATCGAAAGAATCCGCTGACTTTCGACAGCTACGCCGAACTGCGCGATACATTTCGCGCACTCGTCTATGCCGATGACGTAGATGCCGTGATCTTTGCGTCAAACGGTGGAAATTTTTGCTCGGGTGGGGATGTGCATGACATTATTGGCCCACTTGTGGGCATGGATATGAAGCAACTTTTGACGTTTACGCGTATGACGGGGGATTTGATCAAAGCTATGATTGGATGCGGCAAGCCAATCATTTCCGCCGTTGACGGGGTGGCTGTGGGGGCTGGGGCCATCATCACCATGGCGTCTGACCTGCGATTGGCCACACCCGAAGCCAAATGCGCATTTCTGTTCACACGTGTTGGGCTTGCTGGGTGCGACATGGGGGCCTGTGCGATGTTGCCCCGGATCATAGGGCAGGGCCGTGCGGCGGAGCTGCTGTACACGGGGCGCGCCATGAATGCTAACGAAGGTGAACGCTGGGGATACTGGAACGCGCTGCACAGTGCGGATGATCTTGAGGCTGAGGCGCGCAAATTGGCCGAACGCATCGCGGCGGGGCCGACGTTTGCCCATGGCATCACCAAGACCCAGTTGAACCAAGAATGGAATATGGGTCTTGAACAAGCCATTGAAGCCGAAGCGCAGGCACAGGCGATCTGCATGCAAACGGGCGACTTCGAGCGCGCCTATCATGCCTTTGTCGAAAAAGAAAAACCAGTGTTTGAGGGAAACTGATGGCTGATAAAAGCTTTCTCAACTGGCCTTTCTTTGAGCAATGCCACAAGGAACTGGCACTGGCGTTAGATCACTGGGCGACACATCATTTAGCAGGTACTGACCATACCGATACCGATACTTCATGTCGCGATCTGGTCCGCAATTTGGGTGACGCGGGCTGGCTGTTCTATACGGCTGCCAGCGACGGCGAAACAATTGATGTACGTAGCCTTTGTCTGGCGCGTGAAACGCTGGCGCGTCATGATAGCTTGGCCGATTTTGCATTTGCGATGCAGGGTTTGGGAACGGGGGCGATTTCGCTGTTTGGGACACCGCAACAAAAATTGGAATGGCTGCCGCTTACGCGTTCAGGAAAGGCGATTTCCGGTTTTGCCCTAACTGAGCCACACTCAGGATCTGACGTCGCAAACTCGACAATGACAGCCACGCGGGACGGTGATGATTATGTGCTAAACGGAGAAAAGACGTGGATATCTAACGGCGGCATTGCCGATATCTACACTGTTTTTGCGCGAACCGGGGACAAAGATGGCGCACGCGGTTTATCGGCTTTTATTGTGCCCGCCAATTTGCCGGGATTGAAGGTCGTCGAAAGACTGGAGACCATCGCACCGCATCCGTTGGCGCGCTTGGAATTTTCGGAGTGCCGCGTTCCTGCCAGTTCGATGTTGGGGCGCTCGGGACAGGGTTTTAAGATCGCCATGGCAGTGCTGGATGTCTTTCGGACGACTGTCGCAGCTGCTGCGTTGGGATTTGCACGTCGCGCGTTAGATGAGGCATTGGCACGCGTAACCAGCCGAAGAATTCAGGGCGCGCCCTTGTTCGAATTGCAGATGGTGCAGGGCCACATTGCTGACATGGCGCTGGATGTGGATGCGGCGGCACTGCTCATTTATCGCGCGGCTTGGACCAAAGACATGGGGGCTCCGCGTGTCACGCGCGAAGCAGCTATGGCCAAACTTTTTGCAACAGATCAGGCACAACACATAATCGACAAAGCAGTGCAATTGCACGGCGGCGATGGCGTAAGATTCGGCGAAACCGTTGAAAAACTGTACCGCGAAATTCGGGCGTTGCGTATCTACGAGGGCGCCTCTGATGTGCAGCGTGTGATCATCGCCCGGCAAAGTCTGGCGGATTTCGAAGGAGAAACGTAAATGTTGGGACCAACCGGACATGTCGATACGTTTTCGCGCCTCGGGTTGCCACCTCAAGATCAATGGCCGGATTTCCTGCTCGATGGGCTTGATTATCCGGAATATCTGAATGCAGGTGTCGAACTGACCGATGCGATGGTCAACAAAGGGTTTGGGGACCATACGGCGCTGATTGGAAACGGTCGGCAACGCACCTACAAGGAATTGGCCGACTGGACCAACCGCCTCGCGCATGCATTCGTTGATGATCTGGGGGTAAAGCCCGGCAATCGGGTTATGATCCGTTCCGCCAATAATCCGGCAATGGTTGCGTGTTGGCTGGCCGCCACAAAAGTTGGTGCAGTTGTCGTAAACACGATGCCAATGTTACGGTCTGGTGAATTGTCTGAAATTGTTGACAAGGCCGAAATATCGCACGCTTTATGCGATACTCGTTTGCTGGAAGAACTGGATGACTGCGCCCAAAAAAGCCAGTTTCTCAAGTCTGTGGTGGGTTTTGACGGCACCTCAAACCATGATGCAGAATTGGACCGGTTGGCGTTGCAAAAATCGGTGCGATTTGAGGCCGTCAAAACCGGACGCGATGATGTTGCTCTTTTGGGTTTCACCTCTGGCACAACGGGTGCGCCCAAGGCGACGATTCATTTTCACCGGGACCTTTTGATCATTGCAGACGGCTATGGCCGTGAAGTTTTGAATGTCTCTCCAGACGATGTTTTTGTTGGCTCACCGCCACTGGCCTTTACATTTGGGTTGGGCGGCCTGGCCATATTTCCGCTGCGTTTTGGAGCAACGGCCACACTGCTTGAGAATGCATCCCCCCCAAATATGATTGAAATAATTGAACAGCATAAGGCGACCGTTTGCTTTACTGCGCCTACGGCTTATCGGGTCATGCTGAACGCTATGGATGAGGGCGCCGACCTTTCCTCACTGCGGGCGGCGGTATCGGCCGGAGAGACCCTTCCAGCTCCAATTTACGATGAATGGCAGGCAAAAACGGGCAAGCCGATGCTGGATGGCATTGGAGCCACCGAGATGTTGCATATTTTCGTCACCAACCGCTTTTCGGACGCGCGCCCTGCCTGTACCGGAAAGCCGGTTACTGGCTACGAGGCGCGGGTCGTTGATGACGATATGCAAGACGTGGATGTTGGCGAAACGGGCAGGCTGGCCGTGCGCGGCCCGACGGGATGCCGCTACCTGAATGACCCACGTCAATCAAACTATGTTCGGGACGGATGGAACATTACAGGCGACAGTTTTGTGCGGGATGCGGAGGGGTATTTTCATTTCGCTGCGCGCAACGACGATATGATCGTGTCTTCGGGCTATAACATAGCGGGACCCGAAGTCGAAGCGGCTTTGTTGTCTCATCCGGCTGTGTTGGAATGCGCTGTTGTTGGCGCCTCTGATCTGGAAAGGGGCTTTATTGTCGAGGCGCATGTCGTGCTTTTGGAAAATGTCAGCGCGTCTGATGATCTGCGCAAATCACTGCAAGACCACGTTAAATCGGTCATTGCACCTTATAAATATCCGAGATCCGTCAAATTTCATGATGCGTTGCCCAAGACCGCCACAGGCAAAATTCAAAGGTTTGTTTTGCGTGGGCTGAATGCGCAAAAAAGGCCATGACTGCACAAATGAAAAATCCCACCGCAGGATATATACCGCAAGGCCATGATCGTTTGTGCACATGTCGGTGCCGCCCGTGCGGCATGTGTGCAGGCCGGCGGCTCCGAGGTCAGAATAATCACTCGAAACCATGCGCAGATCAGTGCACAATCTATGACAGTATGTTTGACTCCGTCACTGTGATGGAAGCTGAAAAATCAGATTGGTAAGCCTTTATGTCGCTTCTACTTTTTATCGAACAGACGCTTAATGGCCTGCAGTTTGGCGTGATGTTGTTCTTGATGGCTGCGGGGCTCACGCTTGTTTTTGGGGTAATGGGATTGATCAACCTCGCCCATGGCTCGCTTTATATGGTTGGGGCGTTTGCGGCGGCGGCCGTTGCGGCGGCGACGGGATCGTTCTTACTTGCTCTGGTTGCGAGTTTCGTGTGCGCCGCTTTCGCAGGAATTTTGATTGAATTCTTTATCATCAGGCGTCTGTATGATCGTGACCACCTTGATCAGGTGTTGGCGACTTTTGCGCTGATCCTGATATTTTCCGAAGGCACGCGCTGGGTGTTTGGATCTTTCCCGTTGTTTCTGGATACGCCGGAATGGTTGTCGGGCACGGTGATGCTTCCGTTTGGAATTGAGTATTCGCTCTATCGATTGGCGATTATCTTGGTGGGCCTGATTGTGGCGGCGGGGTTGTTCTGGATGATTGCGCGGACACGTGTCGGTATCCGGATTCGTGCCGGCGAAAATGATCGCGAGATGATTGCGGTGCTGGGCGTGAATATATCGCTTTTGTACACGTTCGTTTTTGCACTTGGTGCGGCATTGGCCGGGCTTGCCGGGGCTCTTATTGGTGCCATCCAATCTGTGCAAGTTGGCATGGGCGAGCCTGTCTTGATCCTTGCCTTTGTCGTGGTTGTTATTGGCGGTATCGGATCAATCAGCGGCGCCTTTGTCGGCGCGATCCTTGTTGGGCTGACTGACACATTGGGTCGTACGATGTTGCCTGTGTTCTTTGGACTTTTTCTTGAGCCGTCTGCAGCAACTTCATTAGGGGCGTCATTGTCATCTATGTCTATTTATTTGCTTATGATTGGCGTCTTATTGTTCCGGCCCAAAGGCCTGTTTGGAGGTGCTTGAGATGCGCAAGGAACCACTCTTGAACATGGCTTTGCTCATAGCGCTTCTGGCGTTTCCGCTTTGGGCGTGGGTGGCGGATGAGCCGTTTCTGATCACCCTGACAACCCGCGCCATCATCTTTGCAATCGCAGGGGTTGGGCTGAATTTTGCCCTTGGGTTCGGCGGATTGGTCAGTTTTGGGCATGCGGCCTTTTTTGGACTGGGCGGATATGTAATGGGTGTTCTGGCTTTTCACGCGCAAACCTACACGCCCGTCTTGGATTGGCCGTTTGTGATAAACGGCACCAAGTCGATGCCGATTGTCTGGATGGTTGCAATCGTTCTGTCTGGGGCACTGGCCGTTGCGATTGGCGCATTATCCCTGCGTACATCTGGCGTGTATTTCATAATGATCACATTGGCTTTTGCGCAAATGCTGTATTACTTCACCATTTCGTGGTCCACTTATGGCGGCGAAGATGGGCTGTCGATCTATGTCCGCAACGATTTTCCTGGGCTAAATACGATGGACCCGATCCAATACTATGCGATCTGCTATGTGCTGTTGTTGATTGTTCTGGGCCTCGTTTACGCCATCTCCAAATCGGCGTTTGGCCTCGCACTTGGTGCGTCGCGTCAGAATGAAGACCGGATTCAAGCCGTGGGGCAGGGGCCTTTTGGCTTGTATCTGACAGCATTTGCGATTTCCGGTGCGATCACTGGTTTGGCCGGGGTTTTGCATGCCGATCTCAACCGATTTGTAAGCCCGACGATGTTTTCGTGGCATACCTCGGGTGAAATCATGATCTTTGTTATTCTTGGTGGTGTCGGGCGGGTCTTTGGCCCGGTTGCGGGTGCGGTTCTGTTTATTGTTCTTGAGCATACACTCGGCGGGCTGAGTGAATTTTGGCACATTTACCTTGGGGCCATGTTGTTGGGGGTCGTGTTGTTTGCGCGGGGCGGGCTTATTGGCCTGATCGCAGGCCGGGAGGTGGCCCATGACTAAGCCGCTTCTGGATGTTCGTGGCGTTAGCAAAAGCTTTGGCGCGGTGCAGGCCAGCACAGATATCAACCTTGACCTTAGAGAGGGTGAAATTCACGCGCTTATTGGCCCGAACGGGGCGGGTAAATCGACGCTGATCAAACAGATCGCCGGCGGGCTTCGACCCGATAGTGGCACTGTCTTTTTTGACGGGCAGGATATCACAGGGCTGTCGACGGCAGCGCGCGCGCGGCTGGGAATGGGGCGCACCTTTCAGATTTCATCCCTGGCCATGGATTACAGCGTGCTTCAGAATGTCGTGCTTGGTGCATTGGGCCGCCGTGGGGATATCTTTCGGTTTTTTCGCCCGGTCATGAAAGATGCGGACCTTCTGGCGACGGCCAATCAGGCACTTGAAATGGTTGGCCTTGAAGATGTGAAAAATTTCATGACATCAGAGCTTTCCCATGGCCAACGGCGTCAATTGGAAGTGGCCGTCGCACTGACGCTGTCGCCCAAAGTTTTCTTGATGGACGAGCCCATGGCTGGATTGGGTGCAGATGGATCTCGCAGACTGATGGAGCTTTTGGGGGAATTTAAACAGATGGCCCCTATTTTGCTTGTCGAGCACGACATGGATGCGGTTTTTGCATTGGCCGACCGTATTAGCGTGTTGGTTTATGGCAAGATTATCGCCAGTGGATCGGTCGATGACATTCGCGGCAACCCCATTGTTCGAAGCGCCTATCTTGGTGAGGAGATCGACGCATGAGCCTTTTGACGCTCTCTGATGTATCGGCATTTTATGGCGCCAGTCAGGCTTTGTTTGACGTTCATTTGAATATTGAGGACGGGCAAGTTTTGGCCATGATGGGCCGAAATGGAATGGGCAAAACAACGACGATCAAGGTGATTTGTCGCATGCTGAAGCACCGCGATGGCGCTGTGCTGTTTGATCAGCAGGACATCAGACGCCTGCCTGCCCACAAAGTTGCTAATATGGGTGTTGGGCTGGTTCCCGAAGGACGCCGGTGTTTCAGTAATCTGACGGTATATGAAAACCTTGTTGTCGCCGCCCGGCCGGGTCACTGGGATCTCAAGTCTGTTGCTAAACTCTTTCCGCGTTTGGAAGAACGCAAAGATCAGCTTTCCAGTTCTTTGTCGGGGGGTGAGCAGCAAATGCTTGCCATAGGTCGTGCCCTTATGACCAATCCACGCCTTATGATCCTGGACGAAGCCACCGAAGGGCTGGCCCCCGTGGTACGTCAAGAGATCTGGCAGGCCATTGCCCGGTTGAAATCACAAACAGGAATGGCCCTTTTGGTGGTGGACAAGTCGATCCGGGAACTTTCTACAGTCGCGGACAAGGCGGTGATTTTGGAAAAGGGGCAATCTGTTTGGCACGGTGGATTCGGCGATTTAACCGCCCAGATTACTGATAAATATCTGGGAGTTTAATGGCGTGAGTTATGACTTCCCTCTGAAAATCCTGTTCAAGCACTGCGACCCGGCGGGAATTGTGTTTTTCCCTCGATACTTTGAGATGATCAATGATTGTGTAGAAGCATTCTTTGATGACGTCGTTGGAATTCCATTCGAGGAACTTCTTATCACTGCCGGTGTCCCAACCGCCGAAATTCGCACGCAGTTCAAAGCACCAAGCCGTCACGGAGACAGGATCGTTCTTACACTCGAATGCCAGAAAGTTGGGCGCAGCAGTTTGGATTTAAATATCACGGCAAAGTCGTTGAGCGGCGAGGTTCGTTTTGTTGCAAATTCAACTCTGGTCTACGTGGACAGCGCAGGGCGGCCAAAAACGTGGCCTGACCATATGAAACAAAAATTCACAGAAGAATTGAAAGGACCAAATTGATGGCAAATAGCATTGTTCAGCCGGATACATGGGCCGTTGCAAAAGGCTACTCTAACGGCGTTATCGCCAAGGATGGAACGCTTTATGTGGGTGGCCAGATCGGCTGGGATGAGACCCAGACATTTCGATCCCATGACTTTATCGGTCAAATGGAGCAGGTACTTAAGAATATCTCAGCGGTTGTCCAAGCCGCTGGGGGCGCAGTCACAGACATTGTGCGTTTGACCTGGTATGTTACCGATAAAGAACAGTATTTGGCACGCCAACGCGAAGTTGGACAGGTCTATCGCGAGGTGTTTGGTCGCCACTTTCCAGCCATGACAATGGTTGTTGTCAGCGCTTTGGTCGAAGACGAAGCCCTGCTCGAAATCGAGGCAACGGCTGTGCTGGACACGCGCGCCCGATAACTTATGGATAGGCTTGCGCGGTACTGGCGGAAACCTGCCATTGAGTTTCTTTCGATCGGCTGATTGAATTGCTCGCGTATCGATGGATGACTCATTTTAACCAAATGCGTCGCTGGGACGTACTTCTTAGTTGAGCTTTTAAATGATGCGTCTTGTACACGCATTTGATCATGTGCTGCCAGGCGCGGTATCGTGCTTGCCCGTCGTTCCGAAAAAGATCGCAGCGCCATCAGACTGTCGCGTCAAACGCTGAGCAACCCCCGAAAACCGATCAACGGAACCGTGCAGAGGCGTGGCGAAATCCTAAGGCTAGGGAAAAACGCTCAGTCACGCAAACGACCGATGGTCGATAGTCTGTTGATCTCGTCCAGCCTCTCCAGATTCACAACTGTGGAAAGCATCAAGCGGTCTTGGCTCCAATCGGCGGGGCGCTGGATTGCCACTGCAGTCAACATGATAGACGCCACAAGCGGGACTAAGACTGCCGCATAAAGCCAACGTGAGTGACGTAAATTTCTCAGCTCCAACAAGGACACTATCCGCTCGTGCAGGAAACTGCGCCGCCCGTTCATCAGGCTCGATCGGTCGGCCGTGACCAAAGTCACTTTGGGAACGGCCACGACAAACAACCTGTCTTTGCGCAACGACTGCTGGCAAACTGACAACAGCGTTTCGCAATACTCTTCGACGTTGATCCGTCCGCGCCGCAGAATTTCGGCGTCGCAGCTGAGTTCGCGCAGATGTTCTACCTGACGTTTCCAAGCGTGAAAGGCTGGGTTGAGGAAAAACAGAGGCTTCAACGCCTCAAGCACGATTTCCCATCCAATGTCTCCCTGCCGCAGATGCTGGAATTCATGTGCGAGCGAAACTTTCAGCTCTTGGCGTTCACCCAGCATATGCGCCGGAAAGACTACATAGTAATTGCGGAGTCCGCGGGTCGAGAATGGCACCAATGTGCGATCCGACAGATATAGGTTCACTCGGCCAAAGCGGCGCCAAGCATAACTCTTTGATACGATCTGGCGCAGGCAGAAAACAGAGTAGAACAGGCGTAAAACGCCGACCGCCATACTGAACAGAAAGGTCGCAATCACTGTCCATGCGACCCAACCTGCGGCGTTGACGACGTTGTTTGTAAAGGTATCGCGCAGATTTATGAGCCGCTCAAACTGAGTGGCTTGCATCTCGATGCCACCATTGAGGTAGTAAGCGACGACGATGTCCGAAAGGTTCAGCTTCAGACCCTGTGCGTGGCCACTGTTTTGCAGCACGGACAGACCGAGCACGGCAAAAGGCGAAAGAACGATCGCAACAAACACCATGTTCAATAGCCGAAGCTGCATGACAAAGCTGTTTCGTTGACTTGTGCGGTTTAGCACAACGCGTGTCGCCCACCACAGAAGATAGGCAACGATGATTAGGATGTTTGTATTGATGAAAGCGCTTAGAACAGCGTCACCCGGTATCATTTTTCAACCTCCTATCCACCAGTGCCCGGATTTTCCCCAATGCTTCCTCGCTTAGCTCCTCATCATTGACCAGCCGTGCCACAAGCGAGACCGGTGCATCGTCAAAAAGCTTGATCGAGAGATCTTTTAATGAGCGGGTTTGATAGGCGTCCTTGGCCAGCGTAGGTTTGAAAACATGACGTTTCCCATCTTTTCGGCTGGTCACGAATTCCTTTTGTTCCAAAATGCGCAGAATGGTGGCAGCAGAAGTATAGGCCAAATCACGCCCCTCAGGCAGTTGCCCAAGGACGTCACTCACAGTCCCTGCGCCCAAGGCCCAAAGCTGGGTCATGAATTCTAACTCTACTTCAGTCAGAAGTTCGCTTTTCTTTTTTTGTCTCATGCCGTCCTATCCAACACGCATCGCCCACGTGTTATGTTGCCTGAGTAGATACGAAGATGTTGAAAATTCAAAACCCTTTTTCACACCTTCCAGAAACAAAAAATGCCCCATAGCGCGGAAATACCCAGCGGCCCCCATAGCGGTTGTCCGACAAGCCCTAGCCACGCCAGAAAAATATAGGCTGTTCCAAGCAAAGTTATGAACAGCCGATCACCAAGTGTTGTGGTCAGACCAAAGACTCCGCGCCGTTCAATCCCGTCGCGATAACGCGTGACCTCGAGGAATGCGATGAGTCCGATGGCGCTAAAGATGCCACAAAACAGAAGGAAAGTGGCGGGCGTCCACGCCATCCAGAATGACGGCCAAAGGGGTGCTGTCCAAGAAAAGCCTGTCTCTTCTTCCTTTTTGACGACATTGCCCCAACCCTGCGCAAGCGCCCCGGTGGGCAGACACATTAGGACCCAAAGCCAACGCTGCATCATCAGACCCTCCCCAGGGCAAAGCCCTTGGCGATGTAGTTGCGCACAAAATAGATAACGATGGCACCCGGAATGATCGTCAGCGTGCCAGCCGCCGCCAAAAGGCCCAGCTCGTATCCTGCAGAGGATGCTGTCTTGGTCATCGTCGCAGCGATGGGTTTTGCTTCGACAGCGGTGAGTGTCTTGGCCAGCAGAAGTTCGACCCATGAGAACATGAAGCAAAAGAATGCAGCCACCCCAACGCCGGCTTTGATCGTGGGCAAAAAGATTGTCACGAAAAAGCGCGGGAATGAATAGCCATCAACATAAGCGGTTTCGTCCAGTTCTTTTGGAACACCGCCCATGAACCCTTCGAGGATCCAGACAGCCAGAGGGATGTTGAACAAGCAATGTGCCAGAGCCACGGCAAGATGTGTGTCGAACAAGCCAACCGAAGAATACAGCTGAAAGAAAGGCAGTGCAAAAACAGCAGCCGGGGCCATTCGGTTGGTCAACAGCCAGAAAAACAATTGTTTGTCGCCCAGAAACCGGTAGCGCGAAAACGCATAGGCGGCGGGCAGTGCCACACAAACTGAAATGACGGTGTTCAGAGACACATAGATGATCGAGTTGAAGTATCCCCAATACCACGTCGGATCTGTAAAGATGACGCGGTAGTTTTCAAGCGTGAACGTTTGGGGAAAAAGGCTAAAGCCTGACAGGATCTCGTTCGTCGTTTTGAAACTCATTGCAACCAGCCAATAGATCGGCAGCATTAGGAACGCGATATACAAGATCGGGATAAGGGAACGCTTTCTCATTTCGCGTCATCCTTTGTCATCAGAGTGTAGAACAACCACGACACCAGCAGCGTGATCGCAAAATAGATCAACGACATGGCTGCCGCCGGACCAAGGTCAAACTGCCCCAATGCGATCTTGACCAGATCAATGGACAGAAGCGTCGTTGAATTGCCCGGCCCGCCGCCTGTGAGTACGAATGGTTCGGTGTAAATGTTGAAACTGTCCATGAAACGCAGCAGTATGGCGATTGTCAGCACGGTTTTCATCTTGGGCAGTTGGATGTACCGAAACACTTTCCAGGGTGACGCTCCGTCGATCTTGGCTGCCTGAAAATAGGCGTCCGGGATAGACACAAGCCCTGCATAGCTGAGCAATACTACCAAAGATGTCCAGTGCCAGACATCCATCACGATAATCGTGACCCAAGCAGCAAACGGATTTTGCGTCATATCATAGGCGATCCCCAAGACATCGTTCATCAAATACCCCAGCAGTCCGATTTTGGGCAGCGTAAAGATATTCCACATCGCGCCGACCACGTTCCATGGGATCAGCATCGGCAAGGCCATCAACACAAGGCAGACGGGCACCCAGATACCTTTGCGCGGCATCGATAGTGCAATGATGATGCCCAGCGGTACTTCGATGATCAGAATGAGAAATGTGAACAGAAATTGCCGCCCCAACGCCGCCTGAAACCTGTCAGAGCGCAGGATCTGTTCGAACCAATCCAAACCCTGCCAGAAAAAGACATTGTTTCCAAAGGTTTCCTGCACCGAGTAATTGACCACCGTCAGGATCGGCACCAGTGCGTTAAACGCCACCAGCAACAAGACTGG
>JABITU010000122.1 GCA_018668195.1 Tateyamaria sp.
ACCAGTTCGAGATCATGTCGCTGTTTGAAACAGATGATCTGGAGGCCGCGATCAATAAGACCGCCGACATGATACCGTTGATGATTTGCACCAAATCCGGCGATGGCGTCACCATAATCGGCGAGGGCAAGCGCGTCGACATACCCGTTGATCCGATCACCCCAGTGGATGCCACGGGCGCGGGCGATCAGTTCGCTGCCGGTTTCATCTATGGCATGCTGACGGGCCGTGATCTGGAAACCTGTGGGCGGATGGGCAACATGTGTGCTGCTGAGGTGATTAGCCACATTGGCCCGCGGCCGCAGGCGGACATGAAACAGCAGTTTCTTGCGGCCGGGCTGGAATAACCCACGCGTGCGGTCAAGCAATGCAGCGTTGGGACAAGCAATAGAGGCGAATCAATGTTGAGCGATGGCTTTCACGATGTGCCACGGGGCAAGGTTGCGATGGTCGTGACCGATCTTGAGATGACAGCGCCGCAAAGCCGAGAATGCGCGCGGCCAGACGGTCTGGACTTCGGGCCGCTTGAGGTGACCGCCGATACCTATCGCGACCTTTTTTGCTCGATTGGCGCCCCATGGCTGTGGTTCTCGCGCATGGTTTTGGATGATGCTGCACTCAACGTCATTCTAAATGACGACCAAGTCCATCTTTACACGTTGCGTAAAAACGGGCAGCCCAAAGCCTTGCTTGAACTTGATTTCAGAACCAAATCCACATGTGAACTTGCGTATTTTGGTGTCACACCCGAGTTGATCGGAAAAGGGGCCGGAGCCTATCTGATGGATCGTGCGATCGAATTGGCCTTTGCCGCACCGATCCAGCGTTTCCACTTGCACACCTGTACAATCGACAGCCCACAGGCACTGGGTTTTTATCAGCGTTCGGGCTTTTTACCAATACGACAGCAAATCGAGATCGCCGATGACCCGCGCCTGACCATGGGTTACGACCGTACCCTCGCCCCGCACGTTCCAATATTCGACCCCTGACACGATGGGGCTATACGGGCCCCACCCAGATCAATGGTGCATCACATATGTGCCGCAAATACTGCCAGAACCCGCGCGTATACCTCGCGTTTGAACGGCACAATCGCATCGGGCAATTCCGCAGGTGCCATCCATTTCCAGGCAGAAAACTCTGGCTCTTTTGTCTCGATATTGATGTGCGCGTCGGTGCCACTAAAGCGCAAAAGAAACCACTTTTGTTCTTGGCCACGGTAGCGCCCTTTCCACAGCTGCGGAATCAGGTCGTGCGGCAATTCATAAGGTAGCCAATCATCGGTCTCGGCCACAACGTCGACCAGTTCTGCGGTTATACCGGTTTCTTCCTCTAACTCGCGCAGGGCCGCAGCCCGTGCATCTTCACCTTTGTCAACACCGCCCTGTGGCATCTGCCATGCATCCTTGTAACGGTCTTTGCGCTGCCCGACCCATACATGACCCTCATCATTCAAAACCATCAAACCAACATTTCGACGGTACGGTAATTTTGCAATGTCTTCGGGGGTCATTTCAGCAACTTCTCCATTTGGGCGCGGGCAAGTGTTTGTCCCGCACGGGGCACCGTTTCATGGCGAA
Organism: Tateyamaria sp.; assembly: GCA_018668195.1. Next base: position 1,584 of record JABITU010000122.1, read on the forward strand.
TAACACAAAAGCCACAGGCCTCAAAGGCGCGTTGAGCCGTTAGGCTGGCATGTGTCCAAAGACGCGAACACCCCTTTTCTACAGCGTATGTTTCCAGAGCCTCGTAGAGCACGCGAAACACACCGCGACCCTGTGAAGCGGCTGCGACAAATACCAAATCAACATAGCCTTGCGCACCGAGTGATATAAAAGCTGTTGGCCCGCTGGCCTCTTCAGCAAGCCAAACCTGCTGCGATGCAAGGCGCGCAGCCCACTCAGGTCCAGAATTTGGAGCACTCTGCCATGCGTGCCGCTGCGCCAGCGTATATGCGCTGCGGCCCTCATGGATCGCATTTTACATGATCAGGCCAAGGTGATCGGCATCTGCATCGGTTGCTTCGCGCACCAAAACCATTCCATTTTGCTCCTGACGCTGCGTTGCGCGTGACATCGCTCATCCGATAGAAGAAACCAAGGACAAACGCGCCCGGGAGGACACCATGACAAACTATCCGCATATGCTTGCCCCACTTGATCTTGGGTTCACCACCCTGAAAAACCGGGTTCTCATGGGGTCGATGCATACCGGTCTGGAAGAAACCAAGGACTGGAACCGCGTTGCAGAATTTTATGCCGAACGCGCACGCGGTGAGGTTGGTCTTATGGTGACCGGCGGCATTGGTCCCAACCTCGAAGGCTCGGTGTTGCCTGGTGCCGCCATGATGGTCAGCCAGGATGATATCGATAATCATTCCATCGTTACAAAACGTGTGCACGACGCGGGCGGCAAGATCGCAATGCAAATCCTGCATGCGGGCCGCTATGCCTACGGCCCAAAATGCGTGGCCCCATCGCCTGTGAAATCGCCAATTTCGCCCTTTCCCCCGACAGAGTTGGACGAAGCCGGCATAGAAAAGCAGATACAGGACATTGTCGACACAGCGGCCCGCGCGCGCGCTGCCGGCTATGACGGGGTCGAGATCATGGGATCGGAAGGGTATTTCCTGAACCAGTTCCTTGTGACCCATACAAACAAGCGTACGGATCGCTGGGGCGGTTCCTATGAAAACCGTATGCGCCTGCCTGTCGAAGTTGTGCGCCGGACCCGCGAAGCCGTTGGCCACGATTTCATCATCATCTATCGGCTAAGCATGATCGATCTTGTGCCCAATGGCTCAACCCATGACGAAGTTGTCGAGTTGGCCAAGGAGATCGAAAAAGTGGGGGCCACCATCATCAACACAGGTATCGGCTGGCACGAGGCCCGCATTCCAACAATTGCGACTTCGGTGCCGCGTGCGGCCTTTGCGTGGGTGACAAAGAAGCTGATGGGCGCAGTAAACATCCCCGTTATCACATCGAACCGCATCAACACCCCTGAAGTGGCCGAAGAGGTGCTGAGCACTGGATGCGCCGACATGGTCTCGATGGCCCGGCCAATGCTGGCAGACCCACATTTCGTGCGTAAGGCGATGGAAGACAAGGCCGCACAGATCGCGCCGTGCATTGCCTGCAACCAAGCCTGCCTTGACCACACATTTGGCGGCAAGATCAGCTCTTGTCTTGTTAATCCCCGCGCCTGCTATGAGACCGAACTGGTGGTTACGCCAGTGGACGAAGGAAAATCCATTGCCGTTGTCGGTGCTGGCCCTGCGGGCCTCTCGGCTGCGATGACAGCGCGCGAACGGGGGCATTCTGTCACGGTTTTTGATCGCGCAAGCGAGATCGGCGGGCAGTTGAACCTTGCCAAGCAAGTACCGGGCAAAGAAGAATTCTGGGGTTTTGTGGATTGGTATCGGACAATGATTGCCGAGATGCAGATCAATGTGCAGCTCGATACCGAAGTCGACGCAGACATGTTGACCGACTATGATGAAGTCATCATCGCAACAGGTGTTCTGCCACGCGATCCGGCGATTCCCGGTCAAAATGGTCTGAATGTGCATTCCTATATCGACATTCTGAAGAAAAAAACCGTTCCAGGCGAACGCGTTGCAGTCGTAGGTGCCGGTGGCATTGGCTTCGATGTTTCTGAATACCTCGTTCATGAAGGCAAGAGCCCAACAGAAAACCTGCCCGAGTGGATGACGGAATGGGGCGTTGCAGACCCCGCAGATCATCGCGGCGGGCTGGCACCAGAAGGGCCGATGCCAGAAGCACCAGCCCGTGCGGTCACTTTGTTGCAGCGTAAGGCCGAAAAGCACGGCAGGCGCTTGGGCAAGACTACTGGCTGGATCCATCGTGCGGCGCTCAAGATGAAAGACGTCGAGTTCTTAGGGGGCGTAAACTATGAGCGGATCGATGAAGAGGGCTTGCACGTTTCGTTCGGCGATGCCCGGGAAAACCCGACCGTTGTTGCGGCAGACGACATCATACTCTGTGCCGGTCAAGTTCCTGACCGGTCGTTGGCAGACGCACTGACCGAGCGTGGCATTGCACACCACATCATCGGTGGTGCCGATGTCGCCTCTGAGCTTGATGCAAAACGCGCAATCGACCAAGGCACGCGCCTCGCAGCTTCGCTGTAATGGTGCGCAGCCCACACGCTTTTAAGTGCCGCGTTCTGCTGAACGCTGTATTTTATGAAATTCCTGAAACATTGGGCATCTGCTTACGCATTGAAATTTTGCACTTAAAGCAGCGTTATGTGGTTTAAGTTTTTCGCATAGTGCTCTGGTGATGGTAATTATACCGTGCGACTGAAAGCCTGCGCGATGCACCTTGAGGTCATGTTACAGGCTTTTAACATCTGATCTGCAAGGCTAAAAACCACAACACAGATCCTGCATTATCGCTGCTATACCGCGAATTATCCCTCCTAATTTCCATATGTTATCACAACCTTGCCCTGATCTTGCCCTTATTATCCACGACGCTGCACCTTGCAACGGAAGCCGAAAGGGACAGGCATGGACCGCCTTACAGAAATGGAAGCCTTTGCCAACGTTATAGATCAGGGTGGGTTTACAGATGCCGCAAAGCACATGGGGATTTCAAAATCAGCTGTCTCAAAATACGTTTCATCGCTTGAGGCCCGTTTAGGCGCGCGTCTTTTGAACCGAACAACCCGTCGGGTCTCACCAACCGAAATTGGCCTCGCCTATTATGATCGCGCCCGTCGTGTTTTGAACGATGCAGGTGAAGCCGATGCGCTGATCACATCCATGCAATCAGAACCTTCGGGCTTGCTGCGCATCTCAGTCGCAACAGATTTCGGCGCTAATCATCTGTCGCCATGCCTATCCAAGTTTCTTGAGGATTTTCCAGAGATCAACGTAAACATGGTTTTCGAAAATCGCTATGTTGAGCTGGTCGCGGAGGGGTTTGACGTAGCTGTGCGCATTGGCCAATTAGAAACCAGCCCTCTACACGCCCGTAAACTGACCGAAACTTCCATGCGCATGATCGCCAGTCCAATATATTTTAAAAAGTACGGTCGCCCAAAGAAAATTGATGACCTTAACGCGCACAAGCTACTGCATTATTCAAACCAACCATCAGGCAACATGTGGAAGCTGACCGCGCCATCCGGTGAGAAGCGCCAAGTGCGCACTCCTGGTTGGCTCAGTATTAATGACGGGCAATCGCTGCTCAAGGCCACAGTCGCGGGGCTCGGCATAGCATACCTTCCGTCGTTTCTTTACTCTGAAGCCATGGAAAAAGGATTGGTGCAGGATGCTATTCCAGATTTGCCGGGCGAGACACAAGGCATTTATGCGATGTATCCGCCAGGTCGATTTACCCAACCAAAGGTCCGTGCATTCGTTGACTTTTTGACTCATACATTTGCCCACAAAGGTCCAATGAAGTGGTGAGATGAGCTTTGCTACATTTCACTTCAGTGATCGCCCCGATACGTAAACATTGGGGCATTTCGCGTTCATGTTAGCCTTCTTCGTTGACTATGATCACCTCAACCCGGCGGTTTACGGTGCGACCGGCTTCGGTTCGGTTAGATGCCCGTGGCGCAAGATATCCCATACCCTGCGCATCTACGCGGGCCGGATCCACCGCATGTTGTTCAATCAACCGCAACCGGACAGACTGGGCACGTTCTTGGGACACTGCTATGTTTGCTTCCAACCCGCCAGAGGTGTCGGTATGCCCAACGATTGCCAGCTTCAACTTTGGTCGCTCAGACAGCAAATCCGCCAGTGCGGCCAGTTCAGGTGCCGGCGCGTCCGACAGGCTGGTTGTTCCGACTGCGAAATTGATGCCTGACAAAACGTAATGCCCATGCGCAGCCAACTGGCTCGCTATCCCACCAAGGGGAGTCTCAGGCGCAATCTCTTGGGGCGTGGCGGAAATCAATTCCAAGCTTTTGGTCAACACCCCCGCATGCATGATCTGAATATAACTCGCACTGTCGGCGGCGCTTACCAAAAGGGTGATCGCTGACTGCCCCCGAGGGTCGAGGGCAGTCAGGAAACGAAACGCCCGGATGTTGACATACATATTGGGCGCGGGCAGCACTTCGATGTTGAAGCGAAAATCGTAGCCGCCGCAACTGATCTGGTTGCAATCAAGCAGAATTTCATAGCCCGCGGCATCGATCTGATCGCGCAGTGGTGACAACATCTGAAGTGTCGTTAGTCCGGGTACATTAATGCGGTAAGCCCGGCGCGTGACCCTCCCTTCAAACTGAAGGTCCTCTAGTGCGCCGTCTTTGAAAGGACTAACTGGAATACTGACCTCATCGAATACGCTGTCACGCGCTGCGGTCTGTTTCGCGTTGTAGGGCAGATTCAGATCCAGCGCGTAGGAAGGCAGCGCCAAAATCCACAGCGCCAGACCAAAACCGCATAAACTGCCAGCCCTCATTTTCAGCGTGCCTGACCATGATATTCTTCGTTGGGCTGCATCGCAGTGGCGCTGGCCACCCGGTTCGTCATGTTAAAGAACGCGGCAACGTTTATGACATCCCAAATGTCACGGTCAGTCAATCCATGCTCCCGTAGGGTCTGCCGATCAGTCTCTTCGATGGTATAGGACGCTTGCGTAATCTTTTCTGCAAGGGCCAGCATCGATCGCTGGCGCGGTGTCACATCTGCCACGCGCCAATTCATCACCAACTGCTCGCCAAGGATGGGATTTCCCGACAGCTGCCGTACCGCCGCACCATGGGCGGTCAAACAATAGAAACAACGGTTGGTCGCACTGACGACCACGGCAATCATCTCGCGCTCGAGCTTACTAAGTTCACTTTCAGCAAGCATCAGATCGTTATAAAGTGCAGTGAACGCATCCAGCTTGGCAATATCAAAGGCATGCGCCTGTAACACATTCGGGATCATACCCAACTTGTTCTGGCAAATATCAAAATATTTCTGCGTTTGATCGGGCAAGGGATCAACCATAGGCAGATCGAGGGCGGTTGGCTGGTCTGTCATGTGCTCTCCGGTTTTTGACGGTAGTGATAGCCGCAACGTTTGCGAAAACCCAACCGTTGGTACAGCATATTAGCAGCCGTGTTTGCGTGGGTACACAGCACTGCGATATGATCGGCGTCGTTTTGCGCGGCCCAATGCCCAGCAGCCCGCATGATCCAATTCGCCACACCTTGCCTGCGTTGATGTTGCAACACCTCAACCGCGTGAACCATGGCAATACCATCGTGGATCGCCACAAAGGCAGTGCCCGCTGGCTTTTCGTTCCATCGCGCCAAAATTGCAGTCTTTTTGTTGGCCCGGTGCATCACATCGAGCCGACTTTTGCCGATTTCACCCTTGGCCCAAATGTCTGTCATGATCGCTAACGGCTCCCAAATGGCAAAGGCCGTTACGGGTGGGATAGGCTGGTCCGTCAGCAGGCCGGTATCTGCAAGATAGACATTCACAGGGTCGACGACATTATAACCCTGATTCGCCAAAATACTGTCCAGCGCTGCGTCAGCACCGCGAACCATGAACAAAGGCGTTTGACCCAGTGCACGCATCGCGTTTTCTGCAGCAGCTATATCGCCTGCGCCTGGTGCATCCGTCGCCGTTGCAGCACTTACACGCTTTCCACCGCCCTGCCCCTCGCGCAGTATCCATGGCCCATGCGAATGCATTTTGACCGCAGGCCACGTGCCATCAACCGCTGCATAAACAGACGCAGGTGTGATCATGCCGGAAATTCTGCGTTCAAAGCCGAAATCGCTCGTGCCACCTCTGCGGTATCAGTTCCTCTTACAACGATATTGGCACCATAGCGCCCGTCTTTTTGAAAGGGATATGACCCAAAGCTTAGTTTGGGGAAGAGGGCGGCTAGGTTACCAAGTGGGCCCGCAATGTCGCCTTCGCCTCGCTCGACCCGCAGCGTGCTTGACACCAGTGGTGCCCCACCTGTGAGCGACGGCAAGATACTGGCCACCATTGCGCGAAACACAGATGGCACCCCGGCCATCACGTGAACATTGCCAAGGGTGAAACCCGGCGCCGACGAAACGGGATTGTCGATCAGGCTGGCACCATCCGGGATACGAGCCATTCGTAATCGCGCCGCGTTCAGCTCAACACCCGAACGCGCATAGTGGTCGGCCAGAATCGCACGCGCATCATCGCGCACATCGATAGACACGCCAAACGCCTCGGCGATGCAATCAGCCGTGATGTCGTCATGCGTCGGCCCGATACCACCTGATGTAAATACGTTGTCATAGGCAGCAGACAAAGCCTGCACTGTCGCAACAATTGCAGCTGGATCATCGCTGACCACGCGTGCCTCGCGCAGATCAATGCCATGCTCTGTCAATTGACCCGCGAGATAATGCATGTTTGCATCGCGTGTACGCCCGGAAAGGATCTCATCTCCGATGACAAGTATCGCAGCAGTTGGGTTTGGCATTCTCGGATCTCCTTGAGCAACGCTGTGCATCGGTATAGGCCGGGGTCCATGCGCTTTCAAACTGAACTTGTCCCCGCCACATTAATCCAACGCTACAAAAGGTTTCTTGCCGATTGCCGATTGGATGATGGGCGTGAAATAACGGCCCATTGTGCGAACCCGGGTTCGATGATGGGACTGGCTGAGCCGGGGACGCGCATCTGGCTGGAACCCAATGACGATCCCAGAAAAAAGCTGAAATTTGGATGGCGTTTATTAGAACATGCCAACGGTCGCTATACCGGGGTCGACACGTCAGTGCCAAACAAGGTCGTGCGCGCCGCTCTGATCGAACAAAAAATCGCGCTCATGTCGGCATATTCCCAAGTGCGTCCCGAACAGAAATATGGCGCAAACAGCCGTATCGATTTCCTGCTGAGTGGTGAGGGTCTGCCCGATGCTTATGTCGAGGTAAAATCAGTGACCCTATCACGTCAGAACGGGCTGGCCGAGTTCCCTGACGGCGTTACAGCGCGCGGCGCCAAGCATCTGGACGAACTTGCTACCATCGCACGAGCGGGGCAGCGGGCGGTGATGCTTTACCTTGTGCAGCGCACCGATTGTACAAGATTCACTTTAGCAAATGACATCGATTACACCTATGCTGTTGCTTGTGAACGCGCTTTGCTGGCCGGGGTAGAAATGCTGTGCCTTGGCACCCATATCAGCCCGGAAGAGATTACAATCAGTGGTGCTATACCTGTGGTGGTGTGACAGCCCCTAGCCCTTTTCGCCGCGGTGCAGTAAACTTACCCAAACGCCTTTATGGAGCACATCGTGAACCACGAAACTCGTGGCCGTCTGACCAAGGATGGCATTCGCATTTATGACGACGCCGACTTTTCCGGCATGCACGTGGCTGGACGCCTTGCAGCCGAGATTTTGGACGCAATAGCGCCCCATGTTTTGGTGGGCCAATCCACAGCGGCAATTGATCGTATAATCGAAGAGATGATCAAAGATGCAGGCGCCACATCAGCCACAATCGGCTACAAAGGTTATAAACACGCCAGTTGCATTAGCGTGAACCACGTCGTGTGCCACGGCATCCCCGGAGACAAAACGCTAAAAGACGGCGACATACTAAACATCGATGTCACGGTGATCGTCGATGGTTGGTTTGGCGACACCAGCCGGATGTACGTTGCTGGAAAACTGCCGCGCAAGGCAGAACGTCTGATCAATGTAACGTACGATGCCCTGATGCGTGGAATTGATGCTGTGAAGCCGGGAAATACCTTTGGCGATATCGGCCATACCATTCAGGCCTTTGTGGAAAGCCATCGAATGTCCGTCGTCCGCGATTTTTGCGGCCACGGTCTGGGTCGGGTGTTCCATGCCCCTCCGAATGTGCTTCACTATGGACGACCCGGCACGGGTGCCATTTTGGAACCCGGCATGTTCTTTACCATCGAACCTATGGTGAACCTTGGACGTCCCGAAACAAAAACACTTTCGGATGACTGGACAGCCGTGACACGCGATAAATCGCTTTCCGCACAGTTTGAACATTCGGTCGGTGTGACAGAGGATGGGTGCGAAATCTTTACCCTGTCACCAAGTGGCAGGTTCCATCCTACATACGGGTGATTCTATTTAAAAGTTAGCTTCGTCGCTGCGTGTTAGAAGGGTCAAGTGCGCCTCTCCGAATTTGCGTTGATCGACCAGCGCATAGCCATCTGGTGGAGATTTAAACGCGCTCTCCTCCCAGATCACCAAAGCATCTGGCGTCAAACAGTGACGCAGATTGGCCAACGCCAACTCGCCCAGTGCCTTGCCATAGGGCGGATCGAGGAAAACCAAATCAAAGGTTTCCTGATCGGCCAGTTTTTTCCGGGTTGCGTCGGCCCGGATCAGTCTGGCTTGTTTCTGTGCACCGAGCTTGCTGATGTTTTCAGCGATCAACCTTTGACCTGTGCGCCCATTTTCCACAAAAACAACAGAGGCCGCCCCACGCGACAGCGCCTCAAGACCAAGCGCACCGGTGCCTGCAAACAGGTCGAGAACCCGAGCATTATCTAGCACATTCCGATGTACCAGCATCGAAAACAGGCTTTCGCGCACTCTGTCGGGCGTGGGGCGCAAATGCGCGCTCGGATCGCCCTTACCCAGGGTGGCCAGCCGCATACCCCGCCAACGCCCCGCGATGATTCTCACTTGAGCAACGCTTTCAAATCGAAATCAGGGTTTTTAACAAACGCGGGATCTGCAGACTTGCCAGCCTCGATTAACCGCTTGCCGATCATATAGGCGCGCGCATCATTTGCGGCATCCACGGCAAGCAACTCTTCGCCTCTGTAATACCAGAACGATTTAGCACCGGCATCTCGCACGATCACCCGGTCATAGCCTGCGTTCAGCCCGGCGATCTGCAACTTGACATCGTATTGATCCGACCAGAACCACGGCTTTGCAACATAGTCTTTGCCCGCTCCCATGATGTTGTCGGCCACGCACTCCGCCTGTTCGATCGCGTTTGGCACGCTCTCCAACCGGATGCGGCCGCCACGGTAAGGAAAGGACGCGCAATCACCTGCCGCCCACACATGTGCGGCAGATGTCAGGCCGTGCACATCCGTTCTTATGCCATTGTCGATGTCGATACCTGCTGTTTCGGCGAGTTGAGTGGCCGGTGCAACGCCAACCCCTGCAATGACAAAATCCACTTCCAGCATGCTACCATCTGACAAAGCCGCCCCAGTGACAACGCGATCGCCCGTCAATTGCGAGAGACCCACGCCTTCGCGAATGTCCACGCCATGTGCCCTGTGCAAGTCTCTGAAAAAACTGCTGGTTTCGGGGGATGCGACCCGCTGCAGGATGCGGTCGGCCATTTCCACCAAAGTGACCTGCAAACCCAGCTTTGCCGCAACCGATGCGGCCTCGAGCCCGATGTAGCCACCGCCAACGATCAATACCCGAGCCCCCTTGATAAATCTTGGGGCCATGGCGTCCACATCTGAAACATCACGCACGACAAAAACACCGTCCAAATCGCCACCAATGGCAGCAGGCAGCCGACGTGGCACTGAGCCTGTCGCGAGCACCAAATCGTCATAACAAAATGTCTCGGTGTTCGTGGTGAGCATTTGCGCGCCGGTATCAATCCCGGTCACGGTCATGCCCAATTTCAATACAATGTCTTGTTCGTCGAAATAGGCGCGCTGGCGCAAGAACAGCCGCTCTTTCGACAAATCGCCGATCAGATAGGCCTTGGAAAGTGGCGGACGCTGATACGGGGGCACCGCTTCGGACCCAATTAATGTGATTGGATCCCTATGCCCACCGGATCGCAACTTGGCAACACAGGACAAACCAGCCTGTCCTCCCCCAATGACGACCACATGGCCCATTTTTTTCCCTTTTCTTTCGCCTTATACTAGCGCAAAGCCTATATCGCATTTTGCTACTGACGCAATTCCAAGAAAGGCTCAATAAATGGCGATTTCCCAAGGCGACACTCTTCCCGATGCAACCCTTGTCCAGCTGGGCGACGATGGCCCCGCCCCTATAAAAATCTCTGACAAAATCAAGGGCCGCAAGGTCGCCATCTTTGCGGTGCCAGGCGCGTTCACGCCAACATGCCACTCGGCACATGTGCCCAGCTTTATCCGCACTATGGATCAGTTTGCTGCTAAGGGCGTTGATGAAGTGATCTGTGTTTCGGTCAACGACCCGTTCGTAATGAAAGCTTGGGGCGAGGCTACAGGCGCATCAGCGGCTGGCATTACAATGCTTGCGGATGCCGAAAGTACATTCACCACAGCTATCGGAATGGATTTTTCAGCGCCACCTGCTGGCTTGATGGCTCGGTCCAAACGCTATGCAATGCTGGTCGAAGATGGCACTGTTAGCCTGTTCCAGGCAGAGGAAAGCCCCGGCATGTGCGACGTATCCGGTGGAGAGGCTCTGCTTGCATCGATGTAGGTGCCAAATCAAGATTGACGCAAAAGGCCCTCGCTTGCGGGGGCCTTTTTCATTTGGATCCTGTGGACTGCTTCAGTCTGCCAGCGCATCCATTTTGCCCGCTAGTTTGGCATCCAGCGGGCTTAGCCCACCGACGTCATGGGTCGTTAGCGTGACCTCAACGGTTTTGTAGACATTAGACCATTCAGGATGATGATTCCATTTCTCAGCCCAAATCGCGACCCGCGCCATCCAGCCGAATGCGTCTACGAAATCTTCAAAAACATAGGTTTTGCGGATAGCGTCGCGCCCTTGGACCATGGCCCAACCAGTGTTCAGCAAAGGGTTCAACAGGGTGGCCCGCGCCTCGTTGCTTAATGTTTCAGTCATTGCTGCTCCTCGATATGGGCCCGTTTGAAGGGGCCGTATTCCGTAAGAATTTCGATTTCTTCTTTCACCGCTTCACGTTCGGCTTTCAGATACCGGGCAATCGCGTCTGCAAAGCCAGGGTCGCCTACCCAGTGCAAGCTGTGGGTCTGGGTCGGCAGATAACCACGGGCCAGCTTGTGTTCCCCCTGTGCACCTGCCTCTACCCTGTCCAGCCCTCTGGCAATGGCGATGTCTATGGCCTGATAATAGCACAGTTCGAAATGCAAGCACGGATGATGCTCGTTACAGCCCCAATATCGGCCAAATAGCGTATCAGCGCCAATGAAATTTAACGCACCCGCCACATATCGCCCATTCCTTTCGGCCAGAACCAGCGCCATGTCATCGCGCAGTGTCTCTTGGGCCAACGAAAAGAAACGGCGCGTCAGGTAAGGCGTGCCCCATTTGCGCGCGCCTGTGTCCTGATAAAACTCCCAGAACGCATCCCAGTGCTCGGGCTTCAGAGTATCTCCCGAAAACGTGTGGATCGTACCGCCAAACTCTGTCGCACGCTGGCGTTCTTTGCGGATGTTCTTGCGTTTGCGACTGCTAAGACCAGACAGAAAATCATCGAAATCTTTATAGCCGTTATTCAGCCAATGAAATTGTTGCGTGGTTCGGGCCATGAGGCCAAGGGCCGCGCCCGCTTCGCGTTCTGCTTCGGTGCAAAAGGTAATGTGCACTGAGCTTATCTGATTGTTTGTGGCCAATTGTACTGCGCCCTGTAGCAGTGCTGACAAGCCTGTATCAGGAAAATCGGGATGGATCAGAAACCGACGTCCTGTTGCGGGTGTGTGCGGCACCGCCATTTGCAGCTTCGGGTAATAGCGCCCGCCCGCCCGCTCGAACGCATGCGCCCAGTTTTGATCAAAGATGTATTCACCTTGGCTGTGGCTTTTGGCGTACATGGGCGCGACAGCAATCGTTTGACCTGAGAGCGTGGCATGCAGATATTGCGGCTGCCAACCAGTACCCGGTCCAACAGAATTGCTATCTTCCAGCGCCTTAAGAAAGCGGTGCGTTGTGAAAGGGTCGTTGGGGCGTGCGCCCTCCACAGCCTCGGGGCAGGCGCAGGAATCCCAGACATCTGCAGCGATTTCCTTCAAGCTGGACAGGACACGAATTTCAATCTCTTGTTCAGACACAGCTCAAGCCTTGTTGGTAGGACAAATAATGTGTGGCACCAAGCGCATCGATCAACTGGGAAACTATGCGAGATACCCCTCAAAAGTGATATTATCTGCAATCTCAAGTGCCTCGACCTCTACTTCGGGCGACTTCACCGTCCAGCACAGCACATCTGCCCCGGCGCGCTTGAGTTCTGCAACACGTCCACGTGCAAGATCAGTCACCTCATGACTGATAAAAGACGCACCAACACGGTCATAATCCGGTATCTCGCGCAAGTGATCACATATGGCAACCGGCAATGGCCAATCCGAGTAAGCGTACTCACTTGTCACCAGACCGCGCGGCACGCAAGGGCATAGCTCGGCCATGCGCGCAACCGAGTGCGGATTGAATGACATCACTGCCACTGGCCCCTTATACTGCTCTAACGTGTCCGCTATCGCAGCTTCGAGCGGACCAATTTTCTGACCCATCGCACCATCCTGATCCTTGAGCTCGATCACCACAGGAACCTGCCCACTCACAATTTCGAGGATTTCAGGCAGGGCAGGGATCCCCTCGTCACAGCCATTCAGTCGGATCTTCGACAAGTCCACCAATGATAAACCACGCAACCGTCCAGACGCAGCCGTCAAGCGGTCCAAGGTGTAGTCGTGAAACACCATGGCCTGATTATCGGCGCTTAACTGCACATCAATCTCGATTGCATAGCCGTGCGAAATGGCCGCCCTGATCGCAGTACGGCTGTTTTCGGGACGGCCTTCGGTCGCATTGTGCAACGCACGATGCGTGATCGGCGCATCCAGAAACGCGACGTTCAATTTTGGGATCATGCGATCTGAAATATGCCTTCGATCTCAACAGCTACGCCCAACGGAAGAGATGCTGCCGACACCGCAGACCGGCTGTGTCGCCCCGCGTCCCCTAGCACCTCTACCAAGAAATCTGACGCCCCATTAATCACCTGAGGTTGGTTGGTGAAATCAGCTGTAGAATTTACAAAACCTGTCAGCTTAATTACACGCACGAGCCGTTCAATGTCACCTCCGCATGCGGCCTTGACCTGAGCGAGCAGATTGATCGCACATGACTTGGCAGCGGCGGCACCTGCAGCTACCTCCATGGTTTCGCCAAGTTTTCCAGTAATCAGCCCATCCGAACTGTTCGAGATTTGCCCAGAGACATAGACTATGTCTCCAACTTGGACAAAAGGCACATAATTTGCCGCTGGTGCTGGAGCATCTGGCAAAGCGATACCAACTTCGGCGAGACGGGATTCAATGGTCATGGCAACGTCCTTTTAACTGATGTTTGCGGGACGCTAGACTGCGCCGGCGCGTGTTAAAAGACCCCAAATCATGTTTCGCGAAATGCGCGATTAAAATAGTCCGCCATCGGCTTGATAAGATAGGCCAGAGGCGAACGGTCAGCGGTTTTTATGAACGCCTCAACCGGCATGCCGGGGATCAGCACTTGCCCCTCGGCCAGTTTGTCCAGCTCGCCCGGGTTCAGCACAATCTCGGCCCGATAGTAGCTAGCACCAAGCGATTCGTCTTCGAACGCGTCTGCTGACACAAGCACCACTTTCCCCACAAGTTCGGGCGTCGTTCGCTGATCAAGCGCAGAAAAACGAAGGTTCACGGCCTGGCCTGTGACGATCTGATCAATATGAATGGGGTCGACACGCGCCGCGATCACCAAAGGCCTGTCCTGGGGGATCAGGAACAACACCGGGTCCGCACCGCGCACGACCGAACGCATGGTCTGCACCCGCATCCCATAGACAATTCCCGAAACTGGCGCGCGGATCTCCATCTGCTTGATTTCGGATCGCAAGGCCAACCGTTGCTCTGCCAGTTCCAATTCACGCGACCGCAGATCTCTAAGCCGGGTGATTGCCTCTTCACGTCTTTGAGTGGTCAGCCGTAATACTTCTATTTCAATCTCGATAATTCGTTGTTCGGCCTGTGCTTTGGATGCTGCCAGTTCTCCAATACGCCCCTCCAGCGATGCCGTTTCGCGTTGAAGGGCCAAAACTCCCGCCGCTGGGGCAAGCCCACGATTAAGAAGGCTTTGCTGTACATCCAGTTCTTGCTGGATCAGCTCACTTTGGCGCGCCAGCGACCGCTCTTGCGCTTCAATGCCCACGATCTGGTTGCGGGTTTGCCCAGCTCGTTTTTCCAGCTGTTCGGCTTGTCGCACTATCGATTCCACACGAGCATTGAACAGATTGGTTTGCCCTGTAATCAGCTCAACAATTTCAAAGCGATCTGCCTGCACGGCCAAAAGTTCTTTTTCATATGAAACACTGAAACTTCCATCCCGCTCAGCCACCAAACGACCACGGCGCGCCATCATCTCGTATAGCTGTCCTTCAACTATGTTGAGGCGCGACACCATTTGCTCGACATCGAGCTGGATCAAGAGGTCGCCTGCCGCGACACTGTCACCCTCTTGCACAGCGATTTTCGCGACGACGCCACCGGTTGGGTGCTGAACAATTTGCCGGTTCTGATCGACCTCAATCCGGCCACTGGCAATGATTGCACCCGCGATCTGGGTCTGCGTAGCCCAAACCGCAAACCCCCCCAAAAGCCCTAGCAAGCCGAAGAAGCCAAACAACACAGCACTGCGGGCTGACCATTTCTTGTCACTCATGCTACGCCTCCCGCACGTGAGGGGGCCCGATTGATCTGTTCATGGTTCTTAACCACCGATTTCAGCACCTCGTCCTTTGGTCCAAATGCCGATCTCTGCCCATTTTCGAGCATCAACAACAAGTCGCATTCCTGAATAGCAGCGGGTCGATGCGCCATGATGATGATGGACTGCCCTGCCGCCTTCATGGCCCGGATTGCGGCATTCAACGCTTGTGTACCTTCATTGTCGAGGTTCGAATTTGGCTCATCGAGCACCAGCAACACCGGGTCACCATAAAGCGCACGCGCCAGGCCAATGCGCTGGATCTGCCCGCCAGACAAGCGTTGTTGGCTTGAATTGATTCGAGTGTCATAGCCATCGGGCAATTCCAAAATCATCTCGTGCGCATCTGCCTTTTTGGCGGCGGCCACGACCGTGGTCGCATCAGGCTGAGACGAAAGGCGTGCGATATTTTCGGCGATTGTCCCGTCAAACAGCTGGACTCGCTGAGGAAGGTAGCCGATGTGATCGCCCAAAACGCTAGCTTCGTATTGATCAAGTGCCGCAGCATCAAGTCGGATAGACCCGCCAGCCGGCCGCCAAACCCCAGTCACACACCGCGCCAATGTGGATTTTCCGGCACCGGAAGGGCCAATCACCCCCATCGCGTGGCCAGGCGGCAGGTCAAAATTCAAACCACGCAATGCTGCAGTCTTTTCATTTGGTGGCACCACTGTGAGCGCTTTGGCAACAAGCCGGGCCTTTGGTGTTGGAAGTGCGGTACGTTCAGGTTCTGGTGGAACCGCACCCAGCAATTCCGCGAGCGCCCCCCAACCTTTGCTGGCGCGCTGGACCATGGGCCACTGGTTCAGCATTGCTTCGATCGGAGCAAGTGCGCGCCCCAACAAGATTGACCCCGCGATCATTGCCCCAGGGGTCATTTCATTCTGCAAAACAAGATAAGCCCCCAAACCAAGCATTGCGCTTTGCAAAAATAACCGCAGCGTTTTGGTCAATTAAGCAAAGCTACCACTGACATCCGTGGCCTGGATCTGTGCGCCAAGTGCCATGCCGCGAGCAGCCTGCCAACGGTCACAGGCGGCATCCCGCATACCCATCGATTGCACCATCTCGGCCTCGATACGCAGTTGGTCCGACATCACAGAGGCAGCTTGACCCGCTTGGCCAGCGCGCAACTGAGGTCGCCGAGACAGAAACTGATTTGCCAGCGCGATCGAAACCAACAAAAGCCCACCACCAACTGCCAACCACCCAAGCATCGGGTGAAACATGAAAATTCCGGCTATAAAAATTGGCGTCCAGGGCAAATCGAAAAAAGCCAGCAGAACAGGCGAGGTCAAAAACTGTTGGATACTTTCGAGATCAGCCAGTCCAGACTGCGCACGCATGTCTGGTGCAACAGCAGATTTTCGAACGACCGCATCAAACACTCGACGATCTAATGATGCCTGAAATTGCGCACCAACACGGGCCATGATACGACCACGCGTATAATCCAAAATACCCATCACACTATACAGAAACACCACCAGCAACGACAAGGCAATCAGCGTCTCTTCGCTGCGGCTTCCAAGGACCCTGTCATAGACCTGAAGCATGTACATTGGGCCGGTCAGCATCAGCAAATTCGCAAACAAACTAAATAAAGCAACCGTCCAATACAAAACTTTGCTCTGACTTCGAGCAGCGCGCAATTCCGTCAGCCCCGCCTGTATAATATTGTTTTTCATCAATAACCTTTTAAATAAATGTAACCTGCGAGCTACCATACATACTTAAATTTTGGTGGATTCTCTGTCGCGTAAGTGTCACAATCTAGGTATATTTGATTTTACACCCATAGGCATTTTGCACAGACTCATTGATAGCCCGACTTCGATACCACCTGGAGATTAACATTGTCTATTTTTTTTCCCCTATGGCGCGTCATGTTTGCTGCATTTATGGTTATTTCGCTGACCGCATGCACTTACAACAACAGCACAGGACAAGTCGGTGAAGGTGTTTACGACCCATACGAAGAAACAAATCGCAATGTCCACGAATTCAACCGTAGCCTAGATCGCACCATCGTGCGCCCAGCCGGTGTTGGCGTAACGACGATCCTACCCGATGAAGTCGAAGATTCAGTCGGAAACTTTGCCAACAATCTTGGACAGCCGAAAGTCATGGTGAATTCGTTGCTTCAGGGCGACTTTCGCGGCGCTGGCGTTTCTACGGTGCGGTTCTTGACCAATTCGACACTGGGAATTTTTGGGCTTTTTGACGTTGCATCCGATTTTCAGGTGCCTCAGCATGACGCAGATTTTGGCCAAACCTTATATGTCTGGGGCGTACAGGAGGGTGCTTATATCGAAGTTCCCGTGCTTGGCCCTTCCACACAACGTGATCTGACAGGCACCGTTGTAGATCTATTTTTGAACCCGTTAAGCCATTATACTGACAGCCCAGAAAAGTATTATGATCCCGCGGCGTCGGTGACCTCCAGTCTCAGCGCACGAGGTCGATACACAGACACAATCGATTCAATTCTCTATGAAAGCGCCGACAGTTATGCACAGGCGCGCCTGATTTATTTGCAGAACCGCAGGTTTGAATTGGGGGACAACGACTCTGAAGTAGAGATTGACCCATTTGCCTTGGATACGGAGGGTTTCTAATGCTTGATCGTCGTTTTTTTATTGCTGGCCTTGGCAGCACACTGATTGTGCCAGCCATGCCAAGCTTTGCTATGACGCAGGGTGGGGCATCCAAACTGGTCAACTCTCTGGTCAATGACATCAATGGCGTCATTGCTTCAGGTAAAAGTGAGACCACAATGTATCAAGAATTTGAGCGCATCTTTGAGCGCTACAGCGATACATCCTATATTTCGGCATATGCTATGGGTGTGGACGGGCGACGTGCAACATCGACACAAAAACGTGCGTTTTCCAATGCGTTTCATACATACATTGCGCGCAAGTATGGAAAGCGTTTCCAGGAGTTTATCGGCGGTCGTTTAGAGGTAAAAAAGGTTCAACGCGTCAAGACTTGGTACGAGGTTTCAACGATCGCTTATTTGCGCAATGAATCCCCCTTTGAGGTCACGTTCCAAGTATCCGACCGAGCTGGAAAGAACCTGTTCTTCAACATGTTCATCGAAGGTGTGAATCTCCTTTTAACCGAACGAACAGAAATTGGGGCGTTGATTGACCGCAATGGCGGTAACATTGATGCTATGATTTCTGATCTGCGCAAGACGCGCTAAAGCCGATCCATTGCTCTTGCTACTGGACATTATTATACATTATTTACAGCGCCTTAAATAAATTTTTATCAGAATTTAATTGCCCTTGAGGGTTCGCTTTTATCACAGATTCCAACCTCGTGGCGCAGGTCTTGATGGGTATTCGAGCCATACACGTAAAACGCACAGGCTCGACTCATCATGCAAACTTCAATAATATTTAAGGACGGCAAAACTATTTGCCATGACCTACCAGCTCAAGAAAATTAATTTTCTAGGAGGATGAATGATGTCAAAATACTTGGTTCGAGCAACTTATAATGGCAGCGGCTTTAGAGGCATGGTTGCCAATCCATCTGACCGAAGTGAAGCAATCAAGCAAATGACAGCCGCGCTTGGTATCAAGACCGAATCCGTTTATTTTTCTCCGTCTACTGGCGAAGCCATAATGATCGTAGATTCAGACGCCGACAAAAATGCGCGGTTGATGATGGTTGTTATGTCGTCTGATACTTTCAGCAGTGGTTCCACAATAGAACTGATCGATACAGACGATATGCGATCAGCGATGCAGGACGCGGGCGCATTGCTTGGAACATACAAACCAACAAATGCCTGACTTGGTTTCACTCAGGCGCATTTCATGCGAACGATGGGACCACGCAGGTTACAGCGTTTGAAATTAGGCCTGATACATCACGCCTCACCTATCGCGTTGACATCTTTGACGGCGTTCAGCGTTGGGTGGGGCTGGTCTTTCGCAAAACGCTTTATAGGGTTTGACGAAATACCTGAAACGTCGCACATCATCTAACGCGGTGAAATATTTGATTTCAGGCAGCCTTAGGTGATCCAATTTTTTCGCATAACGCTTTAACGGTCTCTGACACCGAGAATATCGCGCAAGAGATTCTCGAGAAAGCCATCCGACTCACGCGGCGCATTTGGAACCGACAGCGCATCAGCTTGAGACGCGGGGGCCTCATCTGGTGCGCGCATCGGCAACGGTTTAGGCGGCACACCCTCGTGAACGCGCACCATGGTTTCACGCCAAATTTCAGCGGGTAATCCACCACCTGTCACACCCGACAATGGCGTGTTATTGTCATAGCCCATCCAGACGCCGGCAACGTAATCCGCAGTGAAACCGATAAACCAAGCATCGCGTGCGGCTTGCGTTGTTCCCGTTTTCCCAGCGATCTGCCAGCCTCCGAATTGGGCGCGTTGACCAGTACCTTCGGACACGACCTTTTCCATCATCCAGACCAGTTGTGCGGCTGCGTCATCCTGAATCACCCGTTCACCAATACCACCACCGGCCCCCATCAGAGGCGTGTCTTCGCCTTGCATGCGCAATTCGACCAGCCCGTAAGGTGTGACAGATGATCCCCCATTCAGGATACCAGCATAGGCGCCAGTCATTTCGAGCAAATTGCTTTCCGACGCACCAAGGGCAAGCGCGGGTCCATCAGCAAGGTCACTTTCGATACCGAACTGACTGGCCACTTGCCTAACCAAATCTCGGCTCACTGCTTCTGATACTTTGATGGCCGGGATGTTCAACGAATCCTTCAACGCTTCGGTAAGGGTCACTTGCCCAGCATAGGTGTTCGTATAGTTGCTTGGGCACCATTCGCCCGACCCTGGAATCGTTAGGCAATAGGGTGCATCCTCGACTGTATCATTAGGCGAATACCCAAGATCAAGAGCGGCAGCATAGACAAAGGGCTTAAACGCCGACCCGGTTTGACGCTTGGCTTGAACTGCACGGTTAAACACGCCAGCAACCTGATTTTCCCGACCACCCGCCATTGCACGAACCGCACCATCAGCCCCCATAACGACAATCGCGGCCTCTGCCTTTGATCCCTTGCGGACCTTGGTTTCAAATACACTTGCAAGCGCGTCGTCAGCGGCAAGTTGCAGTCGCTGATCTAGCGTAGTGCTAATGATCACGTCTTCGGTCGTGTTTCGAGTAAAGAACTCGGGGCCTGACGCCATCACCCAATCAGCGAAATACCCACCCGCGTTGCGCTGCGCTGCAGGCGACAACACAGCCGGAGCGGTCTGCCAACGTGCAACTTCAGATTTCGTCAGATAACCCTGTTCGCCCATAAGCCGCAGCACGGTTGCGGCTCTATCCTGTGACCGCTGAAGATTGGCTGTGGGCGCAAGCGCAGACGGTGCTGTCAAAAGACCTGCAAGCATGGCAGCCTCAGCAGGCGTAGCAAGGGCCGCAGACTTACCAAAATACCGTTGCGTGGCGGCCTCGGCCCCATAAGCGCCGCCGCCCATGTACGCGCGGTTTAGGTAGATCGAAAGGATCTCATCCTTGGAGTATTTCGCCTCCATCGCGAGGGCAAAGATTGCCTCCTTGGCTTTGCGTTGCAACGAACCGCGTCGGCAATCCGACACATAGGCCGCTTCGGTTTTCCAGACCTTCGGATCGTATTCGACACCCAGACACAAAAGCTTGGCGGTCTGCTGGGTTATGGTCGACCCACCATGCCCCTGAAGTGGGCCGCGGCCCTCTTGAAGATTGATGCGCACGGCAGATGCAATGCCGCGTGGGCTAAGGCCAAAGTGCTGGTAAAACCGCTTATCTTCGGTGGCTACCACTGCATCGCGCAAGGCGGGTGCAACCGTGGCTGCAGTAACTGCACCACCAAACTGATCTCCACGCCATGCGAATGTGACACCATCCCGATCCTGAAGCGTGACTGAACCACGTGCGCGCCCATCCAGCAGAACATTCACATCCGGCAGTGTCGTCCACACATACCCAACGGCCAAAGCCAAAACCACGAAACAGAGCGTCCCGACACGCCATATCAGCCCCCAAATCAGACGCATGAACCAACGCAAAAGGCGCGATAGGATGTTTCTGCGCTTCTTGGGCTTGCGCTTTGACTTGCGCCGTACGGGCGCGGGTTTCTTCGCAGCGGCGACCGATTTTCGTTTTGGATAACGACGGTCGGCCACAAGGGGCTTTTTGCCTCTTTTTGAATCACTCATGACGACCCCTGCCCGGCCTTGGTTTTTTGTAACCATAACGTCTTTGTTTCGGTTTGCCACACCTGCATGGGACGACCTCTGCGATTCTAGTACGCTTATTATTTAGGCATATGCTGATTTATGCGCATTTTTTATGCACAAACGCGCTGTAACTTTGCGCATTGTAAGATCGCTGACTTTGATCTGACGCCGCCATGCTCTCTGTACCGTCGCATCAATGGTTGCAGGTTAGCCTGCTTAGCGAAGGGGACACGAGGTGAAACTGATTATAGCAACAATCAAACCGTTCAAGCTGGAGGAGGTACGCGAAGCGCTGACCGAAACCGGCGTACGGGGCATGATGGTCACGGAAATCAAGGGCTTTGGATCACAATCCGGACACACAGAGATCTATCGTGGTGCGGAGTATGCGGTTAATTTCGTACCCAAGGTCAAAATCGAAATCGTGGTCGCCGCCGCAATGGCAGACCAAGTTGTCGAAACCATTACCAAGACAGCCCAAACAGGCAAAATCGGCGACGGCAAAATCTTTGTCCTCGACGTGGAACAGGCCGTGCGCGTGCGCACTGGCGAAACCAACGACGACGCAATCTGAGCGATTCAACAAGGGAATAACGGACAATGAAAATCACGAAATCTTTCCTCGTTGGCGCGGCTCTGACCGCTTTGCCAACGTTGGCGCTGGCCGAAGACGCCGCCCCGGGCTTTGACGAAATCGGCCCCTACATCATGACCACCCTGCTGTTCTGCATGGCTGGATTCCTGGTCTTTTTCATGGCAGCGGGTTTTGCCATGCTCGAAGGTGGGCTTGTGCGTTCCAAGAACGTCACGATGCAAATGACAAAGAACATTGCACTATTTTCAATAGCAGCAATCATGTACTGGCTGGTTGGCTTCAACACGATGTACCCTGGCGATTTCAACGGATATTTCGCAATTGGCGGCCAAACTGTTCTAGACGCCGTGGGCGTGTCAGCAGCTGATGCAGCACTGGATTATGCATCGGTCGGGTCTGATTTCTTTTTCCAGTTGGTGTTCGTCGCAGCGACCGCATCCATCGTTTCAGGTGCTGTTGCTGAGCGTATTAAGCTCTGGCCTTTTTTGATCTTCGTTATCGTCCTGACTGGTTTCATGTATCCAATTTCGGGTTCGTGGAAATGGGGCGGCGGCTGGCTTGACGCGGCGGGCTTTCAGGATTTTGCTGGCTCGACTGTAGTGCACTCTGTCGGTGGCTGGGCTGCTTTGGCTGGTGTCATCGTCCTTGGCCCGCGCCTTGGCAAATACAAAGACGGCAGAGTGAACCCAATGCCAGGCTCAAACCTTGCGCTTGCCACGTTGGGCACGTTCATCCTGTGGCTGGGTTGGTTTGGCTTTAACGGTGGTTCGCAACTGGCCATGGGCACAGTGGGCGACGTATCAGACGTAAGCCGCATCTTCGCAAACACCAACATGGCCGCGGCCGCCGGTGCAGTGACGGCTTTGGTCCTAAGCCAACTTCTTTATAAAAAGCCTGACCTCACGATGGTGCTGAACGGTGCTTTGGCGGGCCTCGTTTCGATCACAGCCGAGCCTTTGGCACCTACCCTGTTTGGTGCTCTTTGGATCGGTGCCGTCGGTGGTGTAATCGTTGTTCTGACAGTTCCATTGTTGGACAAACTCAAGCTTGACGACGTTGTCGGTGCAATTCCGGTTCACCTGTTTGCCGGTATCTGGGGTACACTTGCCGTAATCTTCTATAACTCTGACGCGACACTAGGTGGGCAGTTGATGGGTATCATCGCCTACGGTGTGTTTACCTTTGTTGCATCGCTGGTCGTTTGGTTCATTCTCAAGGCTGCTATGGGCATCCGCGTGGGTGAAGAAGAAGAAATCGTTGGCCTCGACATGTCAGAACTGGGCATGGAAGCCTATCCAGACTTTACTAAAGGCTGAGCCCTCCCTCTCAGACTTTGACACTTGGCCGGGCGGTTTCTGCCCGGCCTTTTTCTTGGCTAACACTCGCTGATCCCTTGCGTGGTTTTAATTGGATCTCAGAGCTTTCTGCCAAAAATATACATTGCTCAGTCTATTTTGCATGTGTGCAGAACAGCGATAGAAATTCAAAAATTTTAGAGTTCTCAGAACTGGATGGGATTAAGTCGGCATGTGCGTGCCAGTCCACTGTCCACAGCCTGGCGGCATAGGATGCGGCCCGGCCCTTCGGGGAGAGTTTAACTGGCAAGATGAATACGGGTTTGCGCTGGTGTCAGGTCAGCCAGTACGTGGCGCCGCAACGTTGTTGGTGTTGTGGCCTCACACACCGGCCTTTACGATCGCTTCTGCGAGTATCGGGACTGTTTGGGTATTCAGGCCTGCAATGTTCATCCGGCTGTCACCAACAAGATAGATGCCAAAGTTTTCGCGCATCTTCTGCACGAGTTCTGGCGTCGTACCCAATCGCGAGAACATACCGCGGTGCTGGGCGATAAAGCCGAACCGGTCCGAACCTGAGCGCTGTTGCAATTCGCGTGCCAATTGTTCGCGCAGGCCCAGCATCGAAAGGCGCATATCTTCGACCTCGGTCATCCAATCGTTGCGCAACGCTTCGTCATTCAGGATCATGGTTACCAGCCGTGCGCCATGATCAGGCGGGAACGAAAAATTCTGACGGTTGAGAAAGGCAAGCGTGCCCTGAGCGATTTTCGGTTCGGTTCCATTCGCTATCATCATCAGGATGCCAGTACGTTCGCGGTAGATGCCAAAATTTTTCGAGCAACTCGCCGCGATCAGACACTCTGTCGTGGCGGCAGCTATGGCACGGGTCGCCGCTCCGTCGGCTTCCAGCCCATCGCCAAAGCCCTGATAAGCGATATCGATCATGGGCACGGCACCGGTCTGTTGCAGCACCGCGATCACCTCTTGCCATTGCAGTATTGTCAGGTTTGCACCGGTCGGATTGTGGCAGCACCCATGCAGCAGCACCACATCGCCTTTGCGCGCAGTTTTGAGATCTTCGAGCATCGCATCGAAAGCCACGCCTCGGGTATCATTGTCGAAATAGCGGTAGGGCACGGTTTCTATGCCCAGATAAGCAAGGATCGAAAGGTGGTTGGGCCAGGTGGGATTGGACACGAACACGCGCGCATCTGGCCGAGCCATCTTGATCAGTTCAAACGCTTGGCGGACGGCGCCCGTGCCACCGGGCGTGGCTGCGGCCGAAACTGTATTGCGCGGTACGGCATTACCAAGAACCAGCCGCACCATTGCATCGGCAAAGCCCGGATCGCCTGTCAGTGCAGTGTAGGATTTTGTGGTTTCATTCGCCCACAGTTTTTGCTCGGCGGCCTTGATTGCGCGCATAACCGGCGTGTTGCCAGAGGCGTCCTTGTAGACACCGACCCCAAGGTCAACCTTGTTTTCGCGTGGATCATCTTTGAACATCTGGACGAGGGCGAGGATTGCGTCGGGTTTCTGTGCTTGCAAGGCTTCGAACATCAGGCTTCTCCTGTGGCGATGGGAACGGTGGGGAACATGCCCCATTCGGTCCAGCTTCCGTCATAAAGTGACCAGCTGTCATGCCCGGCCCGTTCGAGGGCCAGTGCTAGGATCGCAGCAGTCACGCCGGAGCCGCAGCTGGTGATAATTGGTTTGGCTAAGTCGACACCCGCCGCTTCGAAAATGGCGCGCGTGTCTTCGGGAGATTTCAGCGTCTGATCAGCGTTGAGAAGTGTCGGATAGGGTACATTCCGCGCGCCGGGAATGTGGCCCGCACGCAAGCCTTCGCGGGGTTCGGGCGCATCGCCGCGAAAGCGGCCAGCAGAGCGGGCATCAACGATCTGGGTGGAGCCGAGTTTGGAGGCTTGGCTGACCTGGGTGACATCCCGTACAAGGCGATTTTGAAAGCGAACGGTCAAGTGGCGGTCCTTGACTATGGGTGGCATATCTTCGACCGGGTGGCGCTCGGCCTGCCATTTTGGAAAACCGCCATCCAGCACAGCCACATCGCGGTGCCCCATCAATCGGAACAGCCACCAGACACGCGCAGCCGAAAACAGGCCTGCCCGATCATAGACAACGATTTGGTGTCCATCGCCAACACCCATGGCACGCATGCGGCTCATGAACTTTTCGGCCGGCGGTGCCATATGTGGCAGATCAGAGCGGGCGTCGCTGATCTCGTCGATGTCAAAAAAGCGCGCGCGCGGGATATGTGACTGGTCATATTCAGCGCGCGGGTCGCGGCCTGCGTCGGGCAGGTACCAAGAAGCATCCAACACGCGCAGATCGGGATCTTTTAGGTGGGCAGCGAGCCAATCAGTCGAAACCAGAATTTTGGGATCATCGATCATGAACTGAGCCTTAATGTGCGGGGCGTGGAACGGCTTTGTCCTAACGCCACAGAGTTTGGCTGGCAAGGGTGCGCAAGCATTGTAACCATATTTACAGCGCGGTGCAGCATGACCTGCAATGTGCTCGTGCCGCGACAGTGCAAGGTCGTGCCCAAGGACACGCACATTTTACCTGTTGCTCTTGTACGATGGACCACATGCGCCTAAGTGCCTGTGCCATGGTTCAAGGAAAATCAGACCCGAACTACAAGATCTCTGCCGAGAACCGGCGAGCGCGCTTCGACTATGCGATCGAAGAAGATATCGAGTGCGGCATCATACTGGAGGGCTCAGAGGTCAAAGCGCTGCGCGCAGGCGGTGCCAATATCGCAGAAAGCTATGCCACGGTCGAAGACGGGGAACTGTGGATCGTGAATTCTTATATTGCGCCCTACGATCAAGCAAAGTCGTTCAAACATGAGGAGCGGCGGCGGCGCAAGTTGCTGGTCAGCCGCAAACAGCTTTCCAATTTGTGGAACGCGACCCAGCGCAAGGGCATGACCTTGGTGCCTCTGGTGCTCTATTTTAATCACAAGGGCATGGCCAAGCTAAAGATCGGCATCGCAAAGGGCAAAAAGTTGCACGACAAACGCGACACCTCGGCCCGGCGGGACTGGGGCCGCCAAAAGCAACGGCTGCTCAAACACGGCGAGTGAACAAACAGATGCACTGCTTGCATTCAAATTGGTCAATGGTCAGAAAATGCCTAGTGGCACTGCCGCACGAATTGGCACCCCTGGATTGTATCTGGCTAAGTAAAGATAAACAAAAGAACGGTTTGTAATTGCAATCAGGGGAGCGGGTTCGTTCGATAAAGCCGCACCCGCAGGCCGCCGTGGGCAATTGTGGGGCCGTCAGGCAGGAATGGCAGGCCAGTTGTTTTGGCAAGCGCGGCTTCGCTGGTAATGATTCCCACACGCCACCCCGAGAACCGTTCAAGTAAAACCTGACCCAGCTTTCCATAGACTGGGTACAGAGATTTTTTATCCCCAATCCGGGCACCATAGGGCGGGTTAATGATCACCAACCCCGTCGCGCCGTCTGGTGGGGCGATATCAGTGAACTGTGCCTGTTCAAAACTAATGATATCGGTCACGCTGGCGCGCAGGGCATTATCACGCGCCATTGCAATGACGCCCGCATCACGGTCTGATCCAAAAAATCGAACGGTCGGTGTGCGATGTCGGTTAGGCTGTCGCATGGTTGCGACCACGTTGGCATCGAAAGAAACCAGATGCTCGAAGGCAAAGGCACGGGCTCTGCCCGCCTGATGGCCGGATGCGATCTCTGCTGCCTCAATTACAAAAGTACCAGAGCCGCACATAGGATCATAGACTGGCTCAGTGCCATCGAAGGCGCATTGCCGCAGAAACAGCGCCGCCAGTGTCTCTCGCATGGGCGCTTTACCCACAGCGGCCTTGTGACCACGTTTGTGCAGCGGCTCGCCCGAGGTGTCCACGCTGATCGTTACGCGGTTGTCATCGATGCGAACCTTCAAGATCACTGGCGCGTCGGTAGCGATGGCTATGCCAGCGCTGTCCGTCAAAGCCTTTTCAATACGTTCAGTGGCCGCTCCCGCGTGGTAGATCTTGGACTTGCGGGATGTGGCTACATCAACCCGGACCGGCACATCGGGGCGCAGTGTGTCGGCCCATGGAAACTTGCGCGCGCGCTTATCGAGCTGGGCCAAGTGGAAGGCCATGAAAGAGCCCAACCTTACAAGCACCCGCGTTGCACCCCGCAAGGCCAGATTGGCGCGCCAGACCTCTGTCCAGTCGCCACGCAGGCTCACACCACCTGGTGTTGTGCCTGCCACGTCAAATCCCATTTCACAGGCTTCGACGGAAAGTGCATCCTCCATACCAGGCAGGGTGATCACAAAAATTTCAAGGGTGGCTGTATCACTCATTGAAAGTGCATACGCGGACAGGCAAGCAAGTTTCAATCGCCAATGAGGTTATTTACCTGAGCGATGGCGCGCGCTTTGTCTAATGGAACGCCAAGAAATCCAGCCAAAGCCAAAGCGTGTTCGTTTAGATCATCGGCAAGGCGCATGTGGTTCAAATTTTCGAACCCGGCATCCCGGATACGATCAGATTCAAAGATCATGTCATTGGCCATTGTGAGCAACAGATTTTCCAGAGCACTTTCCGAGGTCTGCTCGCTTGCAAGCCCCATGCGCATGGCGTGGCCAATCAAATATTCGCGGCTGAATTCACATTGAATTTCGAGCATGCGCGTGACTGAACGGTCGGTCGCAAAGTCCTGAAGCAGTTCAATGGCGCTGGGATCGATACAGATGATCAATTGATCGGTTTCGTAATAGTCAAGCAGCATACGCATCAATGCTCTGCGATGTCGCGTACGCTTGGTCAGGGTCGTCTGGATGCCGCCAAGGTCGGGCATTGGGGCGTGCTCTTCGTCGAATAGGTACTCAATGCAGGGAACATTTGTCATGTGCCGGATGCGTTCCAGCAATCGCTTTCCCACATGCCATTTCTTACAAATAATAATCATCAGCTCGCGATCTCTACCCAGCGTGCTTTCGGCCCCCCAGAACCGGGTAGCAAAGCGCCGGCCAACCCGACCCCGGCTCGTCAGAAAGTGAAAAAGGTGGCGGCCCTCGTTTGATATCTGAGCAGGCACGTTTTCAGAATTATATAGCAAGCCAAGCCGGCGCTGCAGTTCGTTTGCTTCAGGGCTGATTTTGCGCGAAAAAAGATAATCTTGACCTACCAACAAATCATAGTGGTCATTGTAGAACATCACCGGTCGCCCATAATCGGTAAACATCAAAAAGGTGAGTGTGCGGCTTCGAATTTCGACCCCGGGGATCAGGTGGGTGACGATTGTCTGAAAGAATGTTTCGTCAGGTATCCATGTCGTGCGGAAAAACCGAACCACGTCGGGGCGTACTCGGATAAAATCTATCACAGACTCAATGGTTTGGCGGCGCAGACACCACCATTGACTGCCGATCTGCACCTGAATGTCTTGGGGAATTTGGCGCGTTAATCCGAAGCTACGCTGAAGGTTAAGACTGGCCTCAAACAAGCCTTTCGCAGTGCGCTCGTTAAAAAAGTGTCGATAGATCAGCCGTTCGTCCTTCAGCCCAGTCTTGATCCAGTCACTATCAAAAAAATCAAAACATTCGATAAATTCAGCGTCATTGTCATCAAGAAACTGGTGAACGTATTCGGCGGTTTTAATTGCCATACAATCGCCCGACAGCAAATAAAAATGGGTGGCCCGGGGAAAGGCTTCAAGCGCGGCTTCAACAGCGTAAAGTGTGGCCTGTACCAGGCTCCACTCTCCCCAACCGCATTTAATGCGTTTGCGCGCAAAGGTTACGTTGGGGTTGTCCTTCAGAGCGTTGCTGATCTGGGAAAAATGAGCAGTATCAGACCGTGCATCAAAATGAATCGAGATGTAATCATCCACAGAGGTCAGCAGCTTGGCCTGTTCGATAATAGCGGCGGGATCATCGTGACACAGCAAGATATAGGCTATTTTTGACATCACGAAGCTTCACGAAACCCTTTACAATTTACTAATGCCATAGATACAGCGGTGTTATTAATGAATATACAAGATTTATTTAATTTTTAACGGTTATTTGCATGAAATAGCAAAGCGACAACAAATCAGGGGCGTGCGGCATGGGCTTTCCAGGCGTTTGGATGACAGAAAGCGAAAGCGTGGCCTACAGAGTGGTGCCTAAGTGCGCCTGCTCGACGATTGGTCAGATCATGTATTACTCTGACCATGGCACGTTCTTTGATGGTGACATCCACGATGCCAAGGACGGTATGCATAAATGGGCGATAGAAGAGAGCCAGCCACTAATCACCGACAATGTGCGGTCGGGTAAATGTTACACCTTCACCTGTGTGCGCAATCCATATACCCGTATCTTGTCGTCCTTTTTCGATAAGATCTGCGGCATTCAGCGCAATGGAAAACGCTATAGGGGCAACCTCGTGCCGCTGCTCACCCAGAAATATGGGGTTGAGGTCGGCGGAGATGACGGCCGCGAGGAATTTGATCAAATCAAATCTTTCCGACGCTTTTTGCTCTTTGCCCGAGACACTGTTCAATGGCGTCGCCCAATGGATCCTGACATTCACTGGTCTGCCACCTCAGGCCACGTAAGCACATTCATTGTTAACGGCGGAAAGTACAATAAAATCATTTGGACCGAAAAGTTCGACGAGGGCATGCAAGAGGTCTTACAGGCCATTGAAACACCACATACAGTCAACATAAGTAATGTTCCCCGTTTCAATGAAAGCGAGGGACACGGACCCAAGCGCGCTCATCCCGTCGAAGATTATTTCGACGACCTGTCGATGCATATTGTTTATGAAATGTACAAACGCGATTTTAACATTTTCAAATATGACTTCGAGAACCCTAGTAATAAAATGCCCATTGCAGAGATTGATCTGGACGAGGTGCACAAAAAGCTGGGTTCTTGATGCCAGCTTGTGCGGATCAAGCGTCTCTGGGCTTTAAAATGTCCTTGAGATCACCAGCAGGCTTTGTGACCTCGCGCAGGTCGAGCGCAGTCAGAATATCCACCAAGTGACTTTTCATCAGCTCTTCGGCATCATTTCCGTGGCGACGGCGGAATGCGTCAACAAGCGCATGATGGGCATGCTTATCACATAAAGCACTTTGGCGTTTCCAATAAATCGCAATAATCAAAGATGAACGTGCTACCAGCCGTTCGATAAAGCCAGAGATGGTTGTTTGATCTGCAATATATGAAATCTCGATGTGGAAATGTCCGGACAACCGAAGCGCCCTGCCGGTTTCACCAGCATCCATGGCTACATGTTCGGCCTCGATATGAGTTTCCAAGCGGGCAAGAGCACTGTCGGTCATGCGTTCAGCCGCGGACCGCGCCGTGCGTGGCTCTAGCAGTGCCCGCGCCTCAAAGACTTCGCGGGCTTCGCGAATGGTGGGCTGCGAGACAAAGGCGCCACGATTGCGCCGCAGCTCGACCAGCTGAAGGTGCGACAACGCCTGAAGTGCTGTCCGAACAACAGTGCGCGACACCTTGTAAATATCACTCAGCTCATCCTCACCCAACTTGGTGCCGGGCAGCAATTTGTGCTCATGAATAGCCAGACTGAGCGATGCCACAAGCTCAGCGCTCGGCCCGCTGAGCGTCGGTTGAACGAAGTCTTGGAAATCTGCTGTGCGACTCATCATCTACTCCTGAGTCCAGACATGGGGGCATTGCGAATCTGATGCAAGCAGACGAATCATCGTATCCATTCCGATGCTTGATTGTATACAATTTTGTGCGTAACAATTAATCAATTGCCTCTGGAATTGCCTAACGGACATGCAATCGTGTGCATGCGCAGATCCATAGGCGCAAAAATGATTGGATTAGTTGGTCTCTTTCCGGCTTCTTCTGTGCAACTACTCAAGGAATACTCATGGCTGTCACCGGCGACTTAGAATTAAATGCGCTGACAAAACGTTACGGTCAGACCGTCGCTGTTGATGCAATAACACATCACTTTGGGGCGGGTGTCTACGCCTGCTTGCTGGGCCCATCAGGCTGCGGCAAATCTTCAACATTGCGCATGATAGCTGGTCACGAGGACGTAT
Source organism: Tateyamaria sp. (assembly GCA_018668195.1). The sequence continues at coordinate 32,793 of JABITU010000122.1, forward strand.
CAGACGGCTCTATCGTCTTGTCTGGCCGCGATATTTCGAATCTGCCACCCGCCAAGCGTGGGACAGCGATGATGTTTCAGAATTATGCACTGTTTCCGCATCTAAGTGTCCGCGACAACGTTGCGTTCAGTCTGCGCATGGCAGGCAAGAGCAAAGCAGAGCGCGATAAGCGAGCGGACGAAATGCTCGAACTTGTCGAGATGACAGCGCTTGCGGACCGTAAGCCCGATCAATTGTCAGGTGGTCAACAACAGCGTGTTGCACTGGCGCGTGCTCTTATCACACGACCACAGGTCTTGCTTCTCGATGAACCTTTGTCAGCGCTGGATCCATTCTTGCGTATTCGAATGCGTGCGGAGCTCAAGCGGCTGCAACGCGAGCTTGGCATCAGTTTCATTCATGTCACTCACGGGCAAGACGAGGCGCTCGCTCTCGCTGATGAAATCATAGTGATGAACGACGCACGGATCGAGCAGGCCGGACCAGCGCGCGACGTGTTCAACACGCCAAGGACCGCCTTCGTGGCCCGTTTCATGGGCGGGCACAACGTTTTGAAGCTGCCGCAGGGCCATATTGCACTGCGCTCAGACCAGATGAACGTGACGGCTAAAGACACGGGCAAGATCGACGGCCGTGTAATCGGGATCGAATATCAGGGCACGCATGTGGCCCTAACCGCTGAAGTATCAGGCGGGCAAGAGGTAACAGCACTTATGACCGACACCACTTTTATTGAAACACCCAAGGATCTTGGCGAGGTTATTGGGCTGAATTGGGAGGACCGGTTCGCACATCCGGTTTCCGAATAACACAAATCGCTGCTTAACACAGAGAGGACATCTGACATGACGACCATATCAAAGATCCGCTACAGCCGCCGTGCGCTGCTGAAAACTGGGGGCGCCGCGCTAGCTGCTTCCACGTTGCCCGCTCCAATGGTCTGGGGACAGGAAACCAAGAATATTACTCTGCGCCAGTTCGGCACCGGCGTGTCAAACCTGAATGAAGTGGCAACCAAGGTAAAAGAAGACCTGGGTATCACGCTTGAGATGACCGCGCTGGATACCGACAGTGTGACACAACGCGCGGCCACACAGCCAGACAGCTTTGATATTGCTGACATCGAATATTTTGTGGCCAAAAAGGTCTGGCCCACAGGCAACCTGCAAGCGATGGATGCGAACAAAATTACTAATTACGACAAGATCGTTGGCACCTTCCGCAGCGGCAAGCTGACACCGGAAAGCACGATTGCGCAGGGTACAGCGCCGCACACAGTGGGCTTTGTAGAAGGCCCTGATGGGACGTCTTTCGTGGACAACGAAAGCGGATGGATGACGTTGATCCCGACGATCTACAACGCTGATACACTTGGCATTCGCCCAGACCTGATTGACCGCCCAATCGAAAGCTGGACCGAGTTGCTAAATCCAGAATTCAAGGGCAAAGCATCGATCCTTGATATTTCGTCAATTGGTATCATGGACATGGCAATGGTCTGCGAAGCCATGGGCGAGATCCAGTACGGCGACAAAGGAAACATGACTCGCGAAGAGATTGATAAGACATTTGCAATCTTTACCGAAGCCAAGAAGAACGGCCAGTTCCGTGCCTTCTGGAAAACCTTTGACGAGAGCGTCAACCTGATGGCCAGCGGCGAGGTCGTGATCCAGTCAATGTGGTCGCCTGCCATCACCGCAGTACGGTCGCGCGGCATCCCATGTGTCTACCAGCCGCTCAAAGAAGGCTATCGCAGCTGGGGTGGTGGTATCGGTCTTTCAGCATCACTGTCTGGCATGGAACTGGATGCGGCATATGAGTACATCAACTGGTACCTGTCCGGTTGGGTCGGCGGCTTCCTGATGCGTCAGGGTTACTATTCAGCCGTACCGGAAACCTCCAAGAACTTCATGTCCGCGAATGAGTGGGGATATTGGTTCGAAGGCAAACAGAGCACGGGCGATATCACATCGCCGTTCGGTGACAAGCTTGCCGGTGCCGGAGAGGTGCGCGACGGCGGATCCTTCTATGACCGGATGGGCGCAGTTGCATGCTGGAACTCTGTCATGCAGGAAAACCAGTACATGGTCCGAAAGTGGAACGAATTCATCGCCGCTTGATCCAATAAGCGCAGGGGCACCTTGCCCCTGCGCACACTCCGCACAGTGGAAACCGAATGAACAAACGCATAACCGCATGGCTGCAAGCCGCCCCGATAGCGGCTGTATTACTGGCCTTTCTGGTAGCACCGATCATAATGATCGTTATCGTCAGCTTTTGGGGGGCGACCGAATACTCCATCTATCCCGCGTTCATTTTCGACAATTATGAATTCCTGTTCAGCTCTCCGGTTACTTACACGGTATTTTTCAATACATTCAAATACGCCGCCATAACTTGGGCTTTAACATTAGTCATCGGCTTTACCGTTGCATATTTTCTTGCTTTCGAGGTACGCACACTGAAATGGCAAATCGCCCTTTTTCTTTTGTGCACCATACCATTTTGGACCTCAAACATCATCCGCATGATTTCGTGGATTCCATTCCTTGGCCGTAACGGCCTTGCCAATTCGACGTTGATCTCTTGGGGTGTGATTGACGAGCCGCTTGAATGGCTGCTTTTTAGCGACTTTAGCGTCATTCTGGCATTCGTGCACCTCTACACTCTGTTCATGGTTGTACCGATCTTCAATTCAATGATGCGGATCGACCGGTCATTGATCGAGGCGGCGCGCGACGGCGGCGCCTCTGGCCTGCAAACGCTGCGCCACGTGATCATCCCGCTGTGCAAGCCCGGCATCATGATCGGCACAATATTCGTTACTACGCTGGTTATGGGCGATTTCATCACCGTGCGCTTTATGTCCGGCAGTCAGCGCGCCAATGTCGGACGGCTGATCTCCAATGACATCAGCCTGCTACAGTACCCCTCTGCCTCGGCAACAGCGGTGGTTTTGCTGATAACAGTTCTGATTGTGATCGGGCTTTTACTTCGACTTGTCGACATCCGAAAGGAGCTTTGAGATGGAAAGACGCAGCCGCAGTTTCTATGCCCTTGCCGCATTTTTCGGTCTGTTCGCTCTGTTCCTTTATGGGCCTATCCTGACTATTGGCATCCTTAGCTTCCAAGGGCCACGGGGCGGGCTAACCTTTCCTATGAACGGCGTGTCTCTGCACTGGTTCCGAGATTTGTTTCAGGAACAAGCCGTAGGCGATATCTGGGGCAGCTTCCGTCGCTCATTCGCACTTGGCCTGATGGTCATGGTCACCACAGTCGTTGTGTCAGTTCTTGGAGGTCTTGCGTTCCGCAAACGGTTCGAGGGCGCGACGGTTTTGTTTTACCTCGCAATCGCTTCTCTGGTAATCCCTTCTATACTGGTCTCGCTTGGCGTCGGCTTGATCTTTAACCAATTGGGACTGCCAGTGCACTGGTCCAGCTCAGGCTTTGGCGGTCAACTGACATGGACATTGCCCTTTGGATTGTTGATCATGTTCGCCGTCTTTAACCGCTTTGACAAAAGCTACGAAGAAGCTGCATACGATCAGGGCGCTACATCCTGGCAAGCATTTGCATATGTCGTTCTGCCCATCATCGCGCCATCTTTGCTAGGTGTCGCTTTGTTCGGCTTTACGCTGAGCTATGATGAATTCGCGCGCACACTATTGATCGCGGGCAGCTATAATACATTGCCGCTCGAGATTTTTGGGATGACAACGAATGTAACAACACCAGTGATATTTGCGCTCGGCACGCTTACAACGGTTTTTTCATTCTGCATCATCGGCATCTTTTTCCTAGCAGCATGGCTCATGTCGCGGCGCAAAGACAAAGGCTCTGATGCTGGCAAGGGCATGGTCTGAACCGTGACTGTTATACTTATCAATCCAAATAGCACTGATGCTATGACGCAAAGCGCGTTGACGGCTGCCCGAACTGCAGCGCCCCGTGTCCAATTCGAAGGCTGGACATCCGTATCGGCACCAAAGTCGATCGAAGGGCCACAAGATGGCGCACGCGCAGTGCCACCGCTGTTGGATCTGGTGCGCAAAGCATCAGATGCAGGGGCCGATGCCATCATCATAGCTTGCTTCGACGATACCGGGCTGGCCGAAGCGCAAGCAATTGCTGCCTGCCCCGTGATTGGGATTGGACAAGCCAGCTATGTCATCGCGTCCCTGTTAGCCGGCCCAACTGCCGTCATAACCACCGTCGAAGCTGCCGTGCCGGTGATCAAGGCCAATATAAAGGCGCAGGGCCAGTCTGCGACGGTTCGGCATGTCGAAGCAGCTGACGTCCCGGTTCTAACCCTGACCAATAGTCCAGCGGTTGCACTTGCTAAGTTCTCAGACGCGGCACAAAAGCTGCCCGCTGACACGGTGAACCTAATCTTGGGATGTTCTGGGGCGGTCTCGATCAAGCGTGATTTACAGGCAGACCTACACTTGAACGTCATCGATGGAGTGACGGCAGCCGCTCGTTTGAGCAGAGTATTCTTGACAGATGAAAGCGTTTGACGCGGCGCTTGGCGCTTGGCCTGGCTTGTGTGGTATGCGTGTTAAACCGTTACGTTTTACGAAACTCTTTAAACAATGCAGCCTAAAGCGTTATACGAACAACTTGAATCAGCTAACGCTGCCTGTAATCAGAGATTTCAACGCGTTAGATGATGTGTGATGTTTCAGGTATTTCGTCAAACGCTATAATGCATTGAAATTTTTATTTCTTGCAGCGTCAGGCGGCTTAATCTTTTCGCATCACGCTTTAGGTGAATTGAACCCCATAAAAATGCTAGATATCGTGAGATACTCGGATTTAACGGAAC
>JABITU010000123.1 GCA_018668195.1 Tateyamaria sp.
AGTCAAACTCGTGGCCTTCCTGTGCGCCCACTTCCATGTATTGGCCCAAACCACCACGGAACTTGCCCGCGCCGCCACTGTCCGGGCGCAACTCTTTGCGCCAGATTATAACGGGGCCTGTGTGTTCAGTCGCCTCAATCGGCATGGTCATCACGCCCGATGGAAAGGCAGTGGCGTTCAAACCGTCAAACTGTGGACGGGCACCTGCGCCGCCAGAGTTGAAGGTCAGCACCTCAGCACGGCGCGCGCCAACTGTGTGTGCCGCGTCCGTACGGGGGCGCAGGGAGACTTGGAAATTACACAAACATCCAGCGCCCTCGGCTGGCACAGTGTTGGGTAGCAATTGATCCAAAGCCGCGTAAATTGCATCAGGCACAAAGTGACCCACGATATGGCGCAGTGCCACGGGGGCAGGGTGCACCGCATTCACGATCGAATTTTCGGGTGCTGTTATCTCGAACGGGGCCAAAGAGGCGGCGTTGTTCGGGATTTCCGGCGCAATGGCGCATTTCAACGCGTAACAGGCATAGGCTTTGGCATAGACCAACGGGCAGTTGATACCCTTTTTGTCCACACCAGAGGTGCCTGCAAAGTCGGACAGTATACGATCCTGTTCAATGCTCAGCTTCACCTTCAGCGTAATCGGTGCAGAGAACCCATCAACCGTCATTTCACCTGATGCTTCACCGTGGGGAAGGGCATTGATGCATTCAAGCGTGGCCCGGCGCGAATTCTCGAGGATAAATCCGCCAATGCCATTCAGATCATCCAGCCCAAATTCTTCCATCATCTCGATCAGGCGACGGTGGCCGATCTCGTTACAGGTGGCCAAGGCATAGATGTCACCCACCAATTGGTCTGGCTCACGTACATTGCCGCGCACGATACGGATTAGGGTTTGGTCTACTTCGCCGCGGTTCACCAGCTTCATGATCGGGATATAAAGACCCTCTTCATAAACGCTGGCTGCATCTGCGCCGAAACCACGGCCACCGATGTCCACGATATGGGCGGTGCACCCAAAGAAACCCGCCAACTCCCCCTTGTGGAACGAGGGCGTCACAACTGTGATATCGTGCAGGTGGCCTGTGCCTTCCCATGGATCGTTGGTGATATAGACGTCACCTTCAAAGATGTTTTCGCGCCCAATACGGCGGATGAAGTGGCCGACCGCATCGGCCATCGCGTTCACGTGACCGGGCGTGCCCGTCACCGCTTGGGCCAACATCTGACCTGCAGTGTCATAGACGCCTGCGGACAAATCACCGGCTTCGCGCACGGATGTAGAAAACGCGGTGCGAACCAATGCTTGCGCTTGTTCTTCTACGACCGAAATCATGCGGTTCCACATGACCTGATAGGCAACGTTTGATGGGGTGCTCATACTTGCGCTCCTTTGGTGGTCATGTCGATTGTACCGTCTGGCTGGGCCGTGACTTGGCGCGACGATGGAACGATAATGGTGGTTTCATCCTCTGTAACAACGGCGGGGCCTTGAACGGTTTGGCCTGTCTTCATGTCATTGCGCAGTACCACTTGGGCATCGGTCACAGTGGCAAGGGCTGGATCAAACAAGGCGCGTCGACCTGCAACCGTTGCGGCTCCTTTGTCAGGGGCTAGCGCGATTTGCGCGACCTGCTCTGGCGGGGTTGTCGCGTTCACCGACCAAACCGTGATTTCAACATCCATACCATCCACAGTTCGGCCAAAGAGGGCAGAGTAATCGGCCTCAAACAGCTTAAGGAAGGTATCGGCATTTGGTGACATGGCCTGTTCAGCGCTCAATGAAATCGGGATTTCCCAACCTTGACCCGTGTAGCGCATGTAGACTTTGAACTCAGAAATGATGTCTGATGTTGCGTCACATGAACGTACAAATCCTGTGGCCTCGTCCTGTAGTTCTGTGAGCAAAGATTTGATAACGTCAGGCTTAAAGTCTGACAGTTTCATATAAACAGAACGGTTCGCCTCGAAACTAAACGGTGCACGAAGGAACCCAATCGCTGATCCCACACCAGCGCCCGTTGGCACCAGTAAACGATCCACGCCCAGCTTTTCACACAAACGACCAGCATGCAGCGGGGCGGCCCCGCCGAATGCGATCATGGTGTACTCAGACAGGTCCTCGCCGTTTTCCACCGCGTGAACACGGGCCGCGTTGGCCATGTTTTCGTCCACAACTTCGGCCAGACCAAATGCAGCGGTTTGCGCATCCATATCTAGCGTTTTTCCTAGCACATTGACCAAAGCATCCGCAGAACTGTCAGCATGAAGTTGGATCGATCCGCCGGCAAAGTTATTAGGATCCAGTTTGCCCAAAACCAAATCCGCGTCGGTCACGGCAGGCTTGTCACCGCCACGGCCATAACAGGCTGGTCCCGGTTCAGAACCCGCACTTTCTGGCCCCACACGAATTTGGCGCATGGAGTCGATATGGGCCAGTGACCCACCACCAGCGCCAATTTCAACCATATCAATCACAGGAATCGAAATCGGCATGCCAGAGCCCTTTTTGAAACGGTAGGTGCGAGCGACCTCAAAGACGCGAGATGTCTTTGGGGTTTGGTTCTTGATCAGACAAATCTTGGCCGTGGTGCCGCCCATGTCAAAGGACAAGACCTTGTCCAACCCATAACGCGCCGCGGTGTTGGCGGCAAAAACAGCACCACCCGCAGGGCCAGATTCAACCAGACGCACAGGGAAGTCAGCTGCGCTCTCAATAGAAATGATTCCACCGCCAGAGTGCATCAGAAAGACTGAGCAATTCGCGCCCTCATCTTCAAGGCGACCTTTCAGGCGGCCAAGGTAGGATTTCATCAAGGGCTTGATATAGGCATTGGCAACAACCGTATTGAACCGCTCGTATTCGCGCATCTGTGGGGAAACCTCAGAAGACAGCGACACCATCACATCCGGTAGTTTCTCAGCAAGTACGTCGCGCACCATACGTTCGTGATA
>JABITU010000124.1 GCA_018668195.1 Tateyamaria sp.
CGCGAAGCACCAAATCGGAATGGATCCGTGGCAGGCAGATTCATGCGGTCTTCGATAGCCTGCAGGCATTCTTTGGCGGCAGCTTCATCGAGGGCCTTGGTATTGACCGAAACGCCTGTCACTTTCGCCGCCGGGTTGGCAACCTGCGCAAGCGGCAGTGCAGTATCGCGCAAACGCTCGAGCGTAGGCAGCGGGTAATCCGGCAGCCCGCGCATGTGCGTGCGCGTGGGTTCATGGCACAAGATCAAAGCATCCGGCTGACCGCCATGGATCAACGCCATTGTGACGCCCGAGTAAGACACATGAAACAAGCTGCCCTGCCCCTCGATGTGATCCCAGTGATCTGCGTCATTGTCCGGTGTCAGGTATTCCACCGCACCCGCCATGAAATCGGCAATAACGGCATCCAGCGGCACACCCTTGCCCGTGATCAAAATCCCGGTTTGGCCTGTTGCGCGAAACGTCGATTTCATATCGCGCATCTGCATGTCTGCGTCCATCGACATTGCTGTGTACATTTTTCCACAGGAACAGTCGGTACCAATGGCCAACGCCCGCTTTCCACTGCGCTTTTTGCCATTTGCTATCGGATAGGCAATCGTCGGCACACGTACATCGTGCAAAGTACACCCGTTCACCTTGGCTGCCGATTGTAACTCGTTTTCATCGCGCAAAAGAGTGTGCAAGCCCGCTGCAAGGTCATAGCCCATCCTCAGCGCCTCAACCAGGACGACCTTCCAGGCGTCGGAAATGATCCCACCCCGGTTCGCAACACCAATAACCAGCGTCTTGGCCCCAGCGGCCAATCCCTGTTCAAGGGTCATGTCCGCCAGCCCCATATCGGCGCCACAATCGGCAAGGCGCAGTTGACCAACGGCGTTCTCAGGGCGCCAGTCCTTGATCCCCTGCGCCACCTTTGCGGCCAGATGATCCGGTGCATCGCCTAAAAACAGAAGATAGGGAGTTTGAATCATCGCTCTTGTCCTTTTGTCAAACCTTGCGCACAAAATGGCGGAATTCTGACGCAATGACATCGCATTTTACGCATATAAAAGAGTTTTTATCGAACAAACATGCGTAATATATGAAATTTCACAAGTTTCTTTCGCCTCTCTGTTCGCACAATGTAATTTTTCGCGCACGATGATGCTGCACTTGCAAAATGTGCCTTGCGACCAGCTGCGCAATTTAATATCTAGCCGTGCGATAATAGAGCAATAATCTTACACATTGAGGCTGCCAGACATGTCCTTCCGCCTTCAACCTACACCGCCGAGCCGCCCCAATCGCTGCCAACTTTTTGGCCCCGGATCCCGCCCTGCTATCTTTGAAAAAATGGCAGCCTCTGCCGCCGACGTGATCAATCTTGATCTCGAAGACAGCGTGGCACCCACCGACAAGGACAGTGCCCGGCAAAACGTGGTTCAGGCCATCACGGACGTGGATTGGGGCACCAAGACGCTGTCCGCACGCATCAATGGACTGGATACACCATTTTGGTATCGCGACGTTGTGGACTTGCTGGAACAAGCGGGTGACCGACTTGACCAGATTATGATACCAAAAGTGGGCTGCGCTGCCGATATCTATGCCGTCGATGCCTTGGTCACGGCTATAGAAACCGCCAAGGGCCGCAGCAAACCGATAAATTTCGAAGTTATCATCGAATCCGCTGCAGGCATCGCGCATGTCGAAGAAATCGCTGCCGCCTCTCCGCGCATGGCCGCCATGAGCCTCGGGGCCGCTGATTTCGCCGCATCGATGGGCATGCAAACCACAGGTATCGGAGGCACGCAGAAAGACTATTACATGCTCCACGAGGGTCAAAAACATTGGTCCGACCCCTGGCACTGGGCGCAGGCCGCCATCGTCGCTGCGTGCCGAACCCATGGTGTTTTGCCCGTCGATGGCCCTTTTGGTGACTTCTCAGATGATGAAGGGTTTCGTGCGCAGGCCCGTCGTTCAGCGACACTGGGCATGGTCGGAAAATGGGCGATACATCCCAAACAAGTGACCATCGCCAACGAGGTCTTTACCCCCTCTGACGAGGCCGTGGCGGAAGCGCGTGAAATACTTTCAGCCATGGAGGAGGCCAAAGCAAAGGGCGAAGGTGCAACTGTCTACAACGGAAGACTGGTAGATATCGCATCGATCAAGCAGGCCGAGGTCATTGTACGGCAATCTGAAATGATTGCTGGTGGATAGCGGCAGTTTTAGCAGTCTGAATGGCATGAGCGGTGCGGGATCATCCACAGGGCAATCCTGATATACGCCGCCCTAAAGCCTCAGGTAATGCGTGATGTTTCAGATATTTTGTCAAACGCTGTAAACGCCACAGGCACAGAGCCTCTGTGCCAAAAAATCCCACCAAACACGTTCAATCCACGACTGCACGATAGCCGGTGGTAATGTTTGGCCGCTCCAATTTCTGCACCCGCCGCAAACAGGTCGAAAGCGACAATACAGCCCCGCCCGCCACAACAACGAATTCACCGCAACATTAATGTTCAAATTCGTCTGAACCATTCATTTACGTACGCCACCATATGTGCATATCTTTGATCATTCCGCCTGATAACCACACATAAGTTGCCTATGCCGCACGACATGTTCATCGCTCTCGTAACATTTGCCTTTGTCAGTTCGATCACGCCCGGGCCGAACAACCTGATGCTAATGGCGTCAGGCGCCAACTATGGCATTTGGCGCAGCCTACCGCATATGTTGGGGGTGGGTATCGGCTTTACCGCCATGATTGTGGGGGTGGGCACAGGGCTGGCGCAGCTGTTTGACTCCCACCCGGTCAGTCACGCCGCGCTCAAATTCGTCTCGGTAATCTACCTGCTCTACCTTGCTTACAAAATCGCAATTGCCACCCCGATCAACGATGAAAACAAACAAGGACGGCCCATTTCATTCCTGCAGGCGGCTGCATTCCAATGGATCAACCCAAAAGCATGGGCGATGGCGCTGACCGCCGTCACGGCATATGCGCCCGGGACCACCATCAGTGCCATTTGCCTTGTGGCGCTTGTCTTTGGCGCAGTCAATCTGCCGTCAATCAGTGCCTGGACATTGATGGGTCAGCAAATGGCACGCGTGCTCACCAATCGTGCCCGGCTGACCGCGTTCAATTGGACGATGGCCGCATTACTTATCGGCTCACTGTACCCAGTTGTGCTGGCATAACATTGCAAACTGCGCGCGTCCCGGCCATATAACGGGAAACAAAAGACCGAGGGCCCACGCGTGACACAATATCTTGAATTCGAAAAACCGCTGGCCGAAATCGAAGGCAAAGCCGAAGAGTTGCGTGCCATTGCCCGCCAAAGCGAAGATATGGACATCAACGAAGAGGCTGCAGGTCTGGACACCAAGGCGGAAAGTCTTTTGGTTGAGCTTTACAGCAGTTTGACGCCTTGGCGGAAA
>JABITU010000125.1 GCA_018668195.1 Tateyamaria sp.
ACCAAGAACGCGTTGGTACATCTCTGCGCTATGCAATCGACATGGATGCCGCCCGCGAGACCATCGATTACCTTCTGCACGACTGTTGCAGGGGGAGGCCGGAGATTTGCGCCCCAAATGCCTATTCCGCCATTCACAGAGACATTCAACCAGCCGACCGAAAAGCCAACGTCCTGTTCATTTGCACAGGCAACTCTGCACGGTCCATCTTTGCTGAATCCATCTTGCGCGACCTCGCCGGTGATCGTTTTATTGCTTACTCTGCAGGCACCAAGCCTCGCTTGGAACTGAATTCGTTTGCACTCGAGGTGCTGGAACAGAAGGGGCATGATGTATCAGCTCTTCGTTCCAAGAACATTTCTGAGTTCCAAGGGGCGGATGCCCCGAATTTCGATTTCGTCTTCACCGTCTGCAATCAGGCGGCCAATGAAGAATGCACCACGTGGCCCGGCCCGCCCATCAGCGCGCATTGGGGCCTGCCCGATCCTGGTGAGGTTGAGGGTTTTGATACACAAAAGAGTATCGCCTTTCGCAAGACTTATGGCGCGCTACGCAACCGCATGATCGCTTTTTCAGCTTTGCCCTTTGCTTCGTTGGACTTGGTGTCCCTGCAAAAAGCTGCCGACGGGATTGGCCAATCTACTGACAAAGGATCACAGATATGACTGTTTACGCACTCAACGGCCTAGGCCGGATTGGCAAACTGGCCTTGAAGCCCCTGCTGGAACAGGGGGCAAAAATTGCATGGATCAATGACGCGGTGGGTGATCCCGAGATGCATGCCCATCTGTTTGAGTTCGACACGGTCCACGGCCGCTGGAAGGCCAATTTCGCCCATGATGAGAGTAGCGTGACCATTGATGGCCAACGTCTGCCGTTCATTGGCATTCGCGACATCGCCGCGCTGCCGCTGGAGGGTGTTGATGTGGTGATCGACTGCACTGGTGTCTTCAAAACAGAGGCAAAGCTCGCCCCATACTTTGACGCAGGCGTAAAGAAGGTGGTTGTATCAGCGCCGGTCAAGGACGGTGACGCCGCCAATATTGTATACGGGGTGAATCACGATATCTACAAACCGGACCGCCACCGCATTGTGACCGCAGCAAGTTGCACGACCAATTGCCTTGCGCCAGTTGTAAAGGTCATTCACGAAAATCTGACGATCAAACACGGCTCTATAACAACGATTCACAATGTGACCAACACACAGACCATTGTGGACCGTCCGGCGAAAGACCTGCGCCGTGCGCGCTCTGCCCTGAATTCCCTGATTCCAACAACCACTGGCAGTGCAACCGCAATCACGCTTATTTATCCCGAGCTGTCGGGTCGCCTGAACGGTCACGCCGTTCGTGTGCCACTCCTTAATGCGTCGCTGACCGATTGCGTTTTTGAGGTCGAGCAGGAGACCACCGCTGAAGAGGTCAACGCCCTGTTCAAGGCCGCATCCGAAGGGCCGTTGAACGGCATCTTGGGCTATGAAGAACGCCCGCTCGTTTCCACTGATTACACCAATGATGAGCGGTCGAGTATCGTCGATGCGCCTTCGACCATGGTGATCAATGGCACGCAGGTAAAGGTCTATGCGTGGTATGATAACGAGATGGGCTATGCGCACCGGCTAGTGGATGTGGCCTGTATGGTCGGGGACAGTCTGTGACTGAAAGCGCCATGCGCCCCAAAGGCCTTTCTGCCTATATCGCGGTCACGGCGGCCTACTGGACGTTCATGCTGTCCGACGGTGCATTGCGCATGCTGGTACTGTTGCACTTTCATACGCTGGGCTTCTCTCCGGTACAACTGGCCTATCTGTTTGTCCTGTATGAAATCGCGGGCGTCATCACCAATTTGGGTGCAGGCTGGATTGCCGCGCGGTTCGGTCTGACGTCGACGCTGTATGCGGGGCTAGGGTTGCAAGTGCTGGCTCTGCTGGCCTTGGCGCAACTTGATCCTACTTGGGCGATTGGCATATCGGTCGCCTTTGTCATGCTTGTGCAAGGTGCAAGTGGCGTGGCCAAGGATCTTGCCAAGATGTCGTCCAAATCCGCCGTCAAGTTGCTTGCGCCTTCTCAGGACGGAGCTCTCTTTCGCTGGGTGGCAATTCTGACAGGGTCCAAGAACATGGTGAAGGGCGCAGGGTTTCTGCTTGGCGCGGTTTTGCTGGCAACGCTTGGATTTGTCTGGGCTGTGTTGGGCATGGCCGTGATCCTTGCCACAATTTTGCTGGCCGTCTTAATTGCTATGCCGGCGGGCCTGCCAAAGGGACGCAAAGGCACAAAATTTTCCGAGGTGTTTTCAAAATCTCCTAACGTGAACTGGC
>JABITU010000126.1 GCA_018668195.1 Tateyamaria sp.
CCCGGAAGTTACCAGCCATGACAACACCTCTTCTACAAGTCCGCGGCCTCAAGATCGGAGCGACCGTTTACCCGCCGGGTGAAAAACCACATGACATCGAAATCGTGCATGGCGTCGATTTTGATGTTGAAGCAGGCAAGGTGCTCGGCCTGATCGGAGAATCCGGTGCAGGAAAATCCACCATTGGCCTTGCGGCCATGGCCTATGGGCGGGGTGGTGTGGAACTCACCGGTGGGTCGGTCATGGTCAATGGTCGGGACGTTTTGCAATCCAAATCTGGCGATATCCGCAGGTTGCGCGGCGCCGAGGTAACCTATGTCAGCCAATCTGCGGCCGCCTCTTTCAATCCGGCGAAACAGATAATGGAACAAGTGATCGAAGCAGCTGTCGGCCAGGGCAAGTTTTCTAAGTCTGATGCCAACGCACGTGCTATAGAGATTTTCACAAAGCTCGGTCTGCCCGATCCTGAGAACATTGGCAATCGCTACCCGCACCAAGTCTCTGGTGGACAACTACAGCGCTGCATGACCGCCTTGGCACTCTGTCCCGAACCGGATTTGGTGGTTTTTGACGAGCCAACGACCGCGCTCGACGTGACCACCCAGATAGACGTGCTCAAGGCGATCAAGGATGCAATTCGCGACACCGGCGTGGCAGCGCTGTATATCACCCACGACCTCGCGGTCGTCGCCCAAGTGTCTGACCACATTATGGTGCTGCGCCATGGCAATATGGTCGAATACGGCACCACCGATCAGGTTATCAACGCCCCACGGGAGGACTATACCAAAGCGCTGGTTTCCGTGCGTTCCATTAATCATGATGAAAAGCAACCAAACGAACCTGTGCTCAGTGTCAGAAACATTACCGCGCGCTACAAAGGCACGAATTTTGATGTCCTGCACGACGTTTCGGTGGACCTAAGTGCGGGTCAGACCCTCGCGGTTGTCGGAGAATCCGGATCAGGCAAATCGACGCTGGCGCGCGTGATCACTGGCCTGCTGCCGCCACGCGGTGGCAAAATCACCTTTGCCGGACGCACATTGACCCCAGATCAGCCGAGCCGTGACATCGAAGACCTGCGCGAGTTGCAGATGATCTACCAAATGGCAGATACAGCCATGAACCCACGCCAGACCGTCGGGACAATCATCGGAAGGCCGCTGGAATTCTACTTTGGCCTCAAAGGTGCGGAAAAACAAAAACGGATACAGGAATTACTGGACGAAATTGAACTTGGTTCAGGCTTTCAGGATCGTTACCCCGCTGAACTATCCGGTGGTCAAAAACAAAGGGTTTGCATTGCGCGCGCGCTTGCGGCCAAACCGAAGTTAATCATTTGCGACGAGGTCACGTCGGCGCTGGATCCACTGGTTGCTGATGGGATCCTGAAACTGTTGCTCAACCTGCAAAAAACTGAGAATGTGGCATATCTTTTCATTACCCATGACCTCGCCACTGTTCGTGCCATCGCAGACAGTATCGCCGTGATGTACCAAGGCCGCGTACAGCGGTATGGCACCAAATCCGATGTGCTGACACCACCCTTTGATGACTACACTGATCTGTTGCTCAGCTCGGTGCCAGAAATGAAATTGGGCTGGCTCGAGGACGTGATCGCCAACCGAAAAATGGAAAGCGCCGGAAACTGATCAAGTCTGAGGGCGACATGTATTATTGTTGCGTGCAAAAACAAAAAGCCCAGCCTGCGTTTGAATCTTACGCTGGAAAGGCACTAGTTTCTAAAGGCGCTTACAATTTCAAATGATGTTATACGTCAGCCTGCAAAGGCTAAGGACATGGATACAAAACTGCTCTTAATCATTCTCGATGGCGTTCCTTACCGAAACTGGCGAAGGCTTTTTGGTAATCTTGAGGGTTGGGTCGATAATGGCGACGCCCAGAACTGGAAACTGCGCTCGGTCCTGCCCTCGATTTCTGCCTCTTGCTACGCGTCCATTCACACCGGAGTGTCGCCTGCGAATCATGGCTGCACCGGGAATGGTAACGTTTTTCGTCTCAACCATCCGGATGTTTTCTCTCAAACTCGCGCGTCAGGAGGTGTCACAGGCGCTGTGGCACATTCGTTCTGGTCAGAGTTTTTCAATCGCCACCCGTTCGATTTTGTTCGTGACATCGAATATGACGAACCTGAAAGCAGCACCATCAACCACGGTCGCTTTCACACCATGACGGGCTATGGAAAAACCAATCAGATGACACCCTCTGACGTTGATCTATTCGCGACGCTGACCAATCTGTGCGCCCGGTTTGATCTTGACTACGGGGTCTTGCACACATGTACGCTTGACAGCATGGGCCACCGCTTTTTTCATGATTGCCAGGAGATGGACCACGCCTGCGCTGTCATGGACGAGATGCTCGCCCCGTTCATTCAACGCTGGCGCGCCATGGGGTACGAAATAATGGTCACCGCAGATCATGGTCAAGACACCCGTGGCCACCACGGCGGGCGCGACCCACTGCAACAAGAGGCCGCTCTATACTATTTTGGCGAAGCAAGTGGTCCGCCAAAAGAAACCGTAATTGACCAATTACAACTGGCCCCCACCATCCTTAGCCGGTTGGGTGCAAAAATCCCCGAGACGATGCAAGCAAAACCATTTCTTCGATGATGCCAAACTCTGGTGATGCCCCTGCTTTTGCCAGTGACAACTTTCAAAAAATCAAGAAATCTAAAGCGAAGCTATGGCCCAAGCCCTTTCAACTGCTACAGTCGCAAACAGACCGCGTCATTTGCTCATGCAGCTGCGCAGTGGACGAAACCCGCCAGATTTTTCTATGGATGATTAGTTAAAAGCGCGGAAAACTGAAATTTTCCGCGCGTTACAAAAGGGGTTACTCAGCAACAATAGCGTCGGAGGCGGGTTCCCATTGGTTGATAAAATCACCCAGTACGGTCTGGATCGCTTGCTGCTCTGATTCAGTCATCGCGACCTGTGCGACCAGCCCACGCTTTTTATCATCAATGACTGACACTACCCGTGCTGATACACCCGCAGCCTCAAGCGCCGCATTATAAACCCGAGTAATCGCATCTTTGCGCAGATCAGGTTTGAACACCTTGCCCACTGCTGTTTTCGGCAGCTCGTTCAGGATCGTCATGTGCTTGGGCTGTGCGGCGCGCTCATGCACGTTTTGCATGCAAAACGACATCAGTTCGTCGGGCGTGACCGATGCGCCCTCTACCAGTTCTACATAGGCACAAGGCAGCTCGCCCGCATGCGCGTCTGGTTGACCTATAGCCCCGGCAAAGGCTACGGCCTCGTGCGCCATCAACGCCTCTTCAATTTCGGCGGGGTCAATATTGTGTCCACCACGAATGATCAGGTCTTTTGCACGCCCTGTAATCCAAAGATATCCGTCGCTGTCAAAGCGGCCCAGATCCCCAGTGCGCAGGTATTTTTCATTATAATAAAGATCCTTATTTTTTTCAGCCTCGGTATAGGTATTCCCTGCGAACACGCCTGGATTGCTCACGCAAATTTCACCAATCTCGTCCACGGCCGCCTCGACCGGGCCATCAGGCGTGCCCTTGTAAATTTTGACATCCGTATAAGGGAAAGGAATACCAACCGAGCCAATTTTCTTTTCGCCATCGATGGGGTTGCCAGAGACCAAACAGGTCGCCTCGGTCATGCCGTAACCCTCGATGATCTCGACGCCAGCCGCAGCTTCGTAACGCTTAAACAGTTCCTGCGGCAGCGGCGCAGAACCCGAGAACGTGGACCTGACCGTGCTGATGTCAGCATCGATCCCGCGCTGCATCATTGCGGCAATCGCGGTGGGCACTGAAGCGATAAAGGTAATATTCCACCGCTCGGTAAGCTTCCAGATATTGTCAAATACTCCCTCGCCCCGGTAGCCCTGCGGCGTCGGAAACACGCAATGCGCACCAGACGCTAGGGCGCCCATCAGCATAACGTGGGCTGCCATCACGTGAAACAGCGGCAGCGGTGCGAGTATGTTGTCATCTGGTGTCAACAGTGTCGTCGCCCCAATCCATCCGTTGTAGATCATGCCCGAATATTTGTGCTGTGCCACTTTGGGCATGCCCGTGGTACCGCCCGTATGGAAATAACATGCCACCCGGTCTTCCTGCACATCTTCGAAATTTAACGTCTTGGGCTGCTTTGATACTTCCAATTTGAAGTTCTTGTAGGCAACACCGGGTGCCTTTTCCATCTTTGGGCGGATGAGTGGAATGATAAGCGACTTGATCCCAGTCACGTGGGTCAGCAAGTCAACCTCAAGCACGGTTTTGACATTGGGCGCAAGACTGACCGCGCGCGCTGTCTTTTCCGCCACGTCCGTTTTGGGAAACGCGCGCAGCGTAACGACCACCTTGGCATTGGTTTCGCGCAAAATCGATGCAATTTGCTCGTGGTCTAACAGCGGGTTAATCGGTGCTACGATGCCAGCCACAGCACCACCCAGCAGGGTCACCACTGTTTCAGTACAATTCGGCAGCACATAGGCCACAACATCCGTTGGCCCAATTCCCATCGAGCGCAGCATATTGGCGCATTGCGATGTACGGTCGCGCATTGCTGACCAAGTCAGCGTCTCGGCTTTGGATTTGGGATCAGAGAAAATCTGGTAGCTGACGGCATTGTTGCTTGGGAACTTGCTCGCCGTATCACTCAACATGCCATATAGCGTCGTGGCGACATCGCGCTCTTCCCACGGCATTTCGTTTTCTATTGCGTCGCGATCTGCGATCCCTGCGAATGTCATACTTATTCCTCCCTAAGGCGCGCATTGGTTTTATTGTACAGCGCCAGTCCCTGTGTGACGAATAGAATGGGATGATTGGCAACAATACTCAAGCTATTGCGTGCGTGCGCGTTCCGATGAACGCCGCGTCAAAGCAACTAACCTTAGGTCAAGCCAAGCACGACAACACCAGCCAACTCAAGCGATGATACCGTCCTGCACACAAACCATAAGGTGTTATTCGGCTGCAATCCCATCAGTGAATTGCAACTGGGCAAGGCGCGCATAAAGGCCGCCTTCGGCTACAAGCTTGTCATGCGCACCTTGGGCCACGATGCGGCCCTTATCCAGAACGACGATGCGGTCTGCCTTTTTGACCGTCGCCAAACGGTGCGCCACAATCAACGTCGTCCGGCCCTTGGCCAGGCAGTCAACAGCATCCTGTACCGCCCGTTCACTTTCAGCATCCAGCGCGCTGGTCGCTTCATCAAGCAGCAAAACGGGCGCGTCCCGCAGAATTGCCCGAGCAATAGCAACGCGCTGTTTCTGCCCACCCGACAGCAGCACACCGCGTTCGCCCATGGGGCTGCCATAGCCATCTGGCAGTGCAGTGATAAAGTCATGCGCAGCGGCAGCCCGCGCGGCGGCTTCAATTTCAGTTTGGGTGGCATCGGGACGGCCAAACCCTATGTTTTCATAGGCTGACGCAGCAAAAATCACCGGGTCTTGCGGTACCAGCGCGATGTGTTTGCGAAACGCTTCTCGTTCCATTTGGGCGACATCAACGCCATCCAGCAAGATACGCCCTGACTGCGGGTCATAAAAGCGCTGGATCAACTGGATGATCGTCGTCTTACCAGCGCCGGATGGCCCAACAAAGGCAACTGTCTCGCCTGCCTGAATGTCCAACGTCACATCATCAAGCGCAGCCGTATCAGGGCGGGATGGATAAGCAAAACGCACATTCTCGAACGTGATCCTGCCAAACACGGGAGCAGCCAAAGCTAGAGGACTAATCGCATCGCGCACCTCGTCATCGGTTTGCAACAACTCAACCAACCGTTCGGTCGCACCTGCAGCACGTTGCAACTCGCCGATAATTTCGGACAGCGCTGCAACGCCACCTGCAACCATCACCGCATAGATAACAAACTGGATCAGAGCGCCAGACGACATCACCCCGGCGCGCACATCATTAGCACCAATCCACAGCACACCTACGATGCCGGAAAATACGAGGAATATGACGATGACCGTCATCAGGGAACGGACCATGATCCGACGTTTGGCCGAAGCATAGCTGCCCTCTGTCACTTCTGAAAACATAGCCCGGCTGGCAGCCTCATGTGTAAATGACTGTACAGTTTGCACAGCGCTCAGTTGTTCAGATGCACGACCAGAGGATGCGGCGATCCAATCCTGGTTTTCGCGGCTCAGTGCACGCAACTTGCGGCCCAGCACCAGAATGGGCACGACCACCAGCGGCACAATCAGCAAAACTAAGCTCGTCAGCTTGGCCGAGGTAAGCAGCATCAGAATCAGGCCGCCAACAAAGATCAGCAGATTTCGCAGCGCAATGGATATTGATGACCCGATCACACTCAAGATCAGCGTGGTATCGGTGGTGATCCGGCTCAAGACCTCGCCGGTCATTATATTTTCATAAAAACTGGGCGACATCCCGATAACTCGGTTGAACACTGCTTTTCGTATGTCGGCGACCACGCGTTCCCCTAGTCGTGTGACCAACGCATAACGCAGCCCCGTACCAAGGGCGAGCACTCCCGCAATCCCGATGGCCGCAAGAAAATAAAGGTCCAGAATGGTCGCGTCCTCGGTGCCAAAATTGTCCACGACACGACGCACCGCCAAGGGGAGCGTCAAAGATATGATAGCGGTGCCGACCAACGCCGCAATTGCGGCAACCATCAGTGTCCAATACGGTAACATAAACGGCCACAGTGCGCGAAGTGCGCCAATCTTCTTAGATTTATCACGCTCTTCAGAGGCGGATTTTGGGGGCATTGATACGTGCGATGGATCGTCCATGCAGTCTCCGGTAATTAGTTGTGGTTCGCAGATGGCCGCAAGACACAACAAGGGTCAAGGGGTCAGGTTGGCATTGTTGCTCAAATCAAGCTTGGAGTCGTGCCGAGCTAAGCCCGAAAGTTGGTGATGGATTGATCAGGCGGCGGTTTGAATTTTTTTGGTTCCGTCGATGAATGCAATGCCTTTTATGATTTCTGGCATGCGGTTTGCGCCGTTCAGTTTCTGCCATTTTCCTTGCGCTGACATCATCAGCTTGAACGCCATAGCGAGGCCTGTTTTTCGGCTGAGACATCCTTTGGTTTTGCCGGTTCGGTGGCGGACGGTGGCGAAGACGCTTTCGATAGGATTTGTTGTTCTTATGTGCTTCCAGTGCTCGGCTGGGAAATTGTAGAAGGCCAGAAGTACGTCGCGATCTTTGGTCAGTTTAGAAGCGGCTTTTTCTTATTTCACGCCGTAGGTCTCAATGAAAAAATCGAATGTGGTGTCTGCGTCTGGCTTGGGTTCCGCCTGCCAAATGTCATGCAGGTGGCCTTTGGCTTTGGCCTGAACGGATTTGGGCATGGCATTCAGGACATTGGCGGTTTTATGCACCCAACAGCCCGGCTTTGTTGCACAAATCAGCATTATCTGGGATTCACGTCATGAATCCAGCGTGATAGCTGGCGTTTATGGGCAGCTGGACACCCACGACGTATAAGACCCGGAACTGGGCAGAGTATAACCTTTCACTGAAGCAACGGGGATCGCTCGCGATCTGGTTTGATCCGGAAATGGTATGGGATGCTGCGCCATCTGGGCGACGAGGCCGTCAACAAGCCTATTGCGATGCAGC
>JABITU010000127.1 GCA_018668195.1 Tateyamaria sp.
CCGCTACCACAAGGGCAAAGGTCGTTGCGACCTGGATTGCCCCAGGTCGATGGGTCATTCTCATCGAACCCGGCATCTGTCGCTTCGAGCGTCGGGCGGGGAGCTGACTGTTCTGCATCAACGAGGGCTGCCTGCCTTTGTTGATGCATTTCAGCCAACATTTGATGACGCTCTTCTTCTGTCATTGGGCGAATCAACGCAAGCTTTTGTGTTACTTCCGTACGCAAACTATCGAGCATGGACTCAAACAACTGGAACCCTTCGTTCTTGTATTCGTTCAGTGGGTCACGTTGCGCATAGCTGCGGAAACCAACCACAGAACGCAAATGCTCCAAAGTTAACAAATGTTCGCGCCACTTACCGTCAATTGCTTGCAGGATAAGCTGTTTTTCGATGCCACGCATACTTTCAGCACCAAAAGCCTGTGTTTTTTCATCAATCAGTTTGTCGCTTGCTTCGATCAGACGGTCGCGGATTTGCTCGTCGTCAACGCCCTCTTCCTCACACCACTCAATCACCGGCAGGTCGAGGCCCAGATGCTCGATCACTGCCGCGTAAAGCGCATGCGAATCCCACTGATCTGCATATGTGTTGGGGGGTAAGTACTGATCAATAAGATCATCCGCGACCTGATCGCGCATGTCCGAAATAATTTCCGAAAGATCTTCAGCTTCCATAATCTCGCGACGCTGGCTGAACACCACCTTGCGCTGGTCGTTCATCACATCATCGAATTTCAATAGCTGCTTACGGATGTCAAAGTTGCGACCTTCGACCTTTGCTTGGGCGCGTTCAAGAGACTTGTTAACCCAAGGGTGTACAATGGCCTCGCCCTCTTCAAGACCAAGTGTCTTCAGAACCTTGTCGAGGCGATCAGAACCAAAGATACGCATCAGGTCATCTTCGAGCGACAAATAAAACGACGTCTTTCCTGGATCACCCTGACGACCCGAGCGGCCACGCAGCTGGTTATCGATACGTCGACTTTCGTGCCGCTCAGAGGCCATCACAAATAAGCCGCCAGCCGCTAGAACTTTTTGTTTTTCATCTTCATGCTCGGCCTCAATCTTGCTGCGCACATCTTCAGGGTCCGCGTTCGGATCGGCTGTGATTGCCTCAAGCACTTTCATTTCGACATTGCCGCCAAGCTGAATGTCGGTGCCGCGCCCGGCCATGTTCGTTGCAATCGTGACAGCTCCAAACTTGCCGGCATCAGCAATGATCTGCGCCTCTTGCTCGTGCTGACGCGCATTCAGAACATTATGCGGAATGCCCTGCGCTTTGAGCAGAGTGCTAAACATCTCGGATTTGTCGATAGATGTTGTGCCCACCAGCACCGGTTGCCCGGCTTCGTGGGCTGACTTGATTTCTGTGACCATTGCGCTGTATTTTTCTTCGCCGGTCCGGAATACCTGATCATCTTCATCGACACGCGCAATCGGCTTGTTGGTTGGAACTTCAACCACGCCAAGGCCATAGATTTCGGCAAATTCCTCGGCCTCTGTCGCAGCGGTACCAGTCATGCCGGCCAGCTTGTCATACAGACGGAAGTAGTTTTGGAACGTAACAGAGGCAAGCGTTTGGTTTTCCGGCTGAATTTTGACGCTTTCCTTGGCTTCGAGTGCCTGGTGCAAACCATCAGACAAACGGCGGCCTGCCATCATCCGACCTGTGAATTCGTCAATCAGCACAACTTCGTTATCACGGACGATATAATCTTTGTCCTTCTTGAACAGAACATGTGCGCGCAAACCTTGGTTGACATGGTGTACGATGGTCGTGCTTTCGGGATCGTAAAGTGATACTTCTAGGTCAATCAGCCCTCGGGCGCGCAACTGTTCTTCGAGGAACTCGTTACCTTCGTCGGTAAAGGTGACGTTGCGCTGTTTTTCGTCGAGCAGGTAATGTTCAGGCTCGATCAGCGGAATGATTACATCGATGGTTACGTATAATTCTGATCGATCCTGCATGTGACCCGAAATCACCAGAGGTGTCCGCGCCTCATCGACAAGGATGCTGTCGACCTCATCAACGATAGCGTAATTGTGTCCGCGCTGCACCATTTCCGCAATCGATGGCTTCATGTTGTCGCGCAGGTAATCAAAACCCAGTTCATTGTTTGTCGCATAGGTCACGTCACAGGCATATGCTTCGCGTTTGGCCTCTTCGGACATGCTAGAAATGGCGGTACCTGTGGTCAAACCAAGCGCGGCAAAGACCTTGCCCATCCATTCGGCGTCACGCTGCACAAGGTAGTCGTTGACCGTGACAACATGCACACCCTTGCCGGTCAGCGCATTCAGATAAACCGCAAAGGTCGCCGTCAGCGTTTTGCCCTCGCCGGTCTTTTGCTCTGCAATATTGCCCTGGTGCAGAAAAATCGCGCCCATGAGCTGGGTATCGTATGCGCGCAATCCCAGTGCGCGTTTGGCGGCCTCACGGCAATTGGCAAATGCCTCTGGCAACAGGACGTCCAACGCTTCGCCGCCCATAGCGCGTTTGGCCAATTCCTCAGTTCGGTCCTTCAACCCATCGTCCGTGCATGCTTGAAATGCAGACTCGAGTGCATTGATCTGTTCGACCAAAGGGCGCACGCTTTTGATCTTGCGATCGTTGGGGGTGCCAAACACCTTTTTGGTGAGCGTTCCGAAACCGAGCATGCTTTCTCCAGGCGATCAATTCATGTTGTACAGCATCTGCTTGCCGGGCGCGTGCCAAGACCATAGACACAGAAGGCAGAAACCGGCCCGCGCCGCGCCCATAGGGCGATGTAAGGGTCACGCTATACCATGTCAATGCGCGCCCCAACTGCGCGCCTATCCTTGGGACTGATCAATGAAAAAACCTTTTCTCACACTGCCTGTTTTTGGACTTCTGGGCGCTATGGCCCTTCCTGCCGCGGCGCAGGACGCTGACACCGTCGTTGCCACTGTTGGCAAGACAGAAATTACAATCGGGCATATGATCATTGCCCATGAATCGCTGCCAGATGAGTATCAGGCATTGCCAAACGAAACTTTGTTCAGAGGAATTCTGGATCAGTTGGTTCAGCAAACGGTACTGGCCCAATCGCTTAACGGAAACGTGTCGAAACGCGTGGCACTTTCAGTTGAAAATGAAAGGCGATCATTACTTGCTGGAGAGGCAGTGGAACGTGTGCTTGGTGAAGAGATTACCGAAGAGCAAATCCAAGCCGCTTACGACAAGCGCTATAAAAATGCGCCGCAAGGCGAGGAATTCAATGCTTCACATATTTTGCTGGAAACGCAAGAGGCTGCATTGGCTGTCGTCGCCGAGCTTGAAACAGGCGCAGATTTCGAAACAGTTGCGCGCGAAAAATCGACCGGTCCATCTGGTCCAAATGGCGGAAATTTGGGTTGGTTCGGCACTGGCGCCATGGTCCCCACCTTTGAGGCGGCTGTGATTGCGCTTAAAGTTGGCGAAGTGTCACAACCTGTTCAAACCCAATTTGGCTGGCACGTTATCACTCTCAACGATTTAAGGTCCAAATCGATACCCTCGCTGGATGAAATGCGTCAGGATCTTCAGGCCGAAGTGCGGCGAGACGCGGTCGAAGCACGGATCGCCGAACTTACGGCAGCAACAGAGGTTAACGAAGCAGAAACAAGCGGCATTGATCCTGCCATCCTCAAAGATTTGTCTGTGGTGAACTAAACTATGGCTAGAGCATTGCCACGATCACCATTGGCCCCCGTTGCCTTTCCAAAGATGCCAAGAATCGATGGTGTCGCGTTCTCTGCAGTGGCATCAGGGGTCAAATACGAAGGCCGCTTTGATTTGATGTTGGCGAAATGTGTGCCTGGAACGGCGGTTGCGGGTGTCTTCACCCGCTCCGCCACTCGGTCCGCGCCAGTTCTGGATTGCCAAACCAAATTAGGCAGACAAAGTCACGATGGCGCAGCCATTTTGGTCAACGCTGGAAATTCGAATGCGTTCACCGGCAACAAAGGTGTGGCCGCAGTTAAAGCGATCGTACATGCCACCGCCCACGCGACCGGCATACCGGATAATCGCGTCTTCACCGCTTCGACCGGTGTTATCGGTGAACCGCTTCCATATGATCGGATCACCGCCAAACTGTCTGAACTTGTTGTGGGCTTAAGCGCTGATGCGATCAACGATGCAGCCGCCGCAATCCTGACAACAGACACCTATCCTAAGGGTGCCACGGCGCATTGCAATATAGGTGGTCGCTCGATCAAAATCGCAGGAGTAGCCAAAGGCAGCGGTATGATTGCGCCTGACATGGCAACAATGCTTGTCTATATCTTTACCGATGCAAAAGTGGATCAGGACGTGCTGCAAGCCATGACCGCCCGGCTTTGCGATGAGACCTTCAACTGCATTACCGTCGATAGCGACACTTCGACATCTGATAGTCTGATGGTCGCAGCCACAGGAGCAAGCGGCGTCGACGCGTCCGCTGATCCTAATTTTGAAGCCGCCTTACATTCTGTCATGCTAGACCTCGCCCATCAGGTCGTCAGGGATGGTGAAGGCGCCACTAAATTCGTCGAGATCAAGGTCAAAGGTGCCACTGACAAGGCCGCAGCCAAGACCCACGCAATGTCGATTGCTAATTCTCCTTTGGTCAAAACGGCAATTGCAGGACAAGATCCAAATTGGGGACGCGTGGTCATGGCCATCGGAAAATCCGGCGCACCGGCGGATCGGGATGCGCTTTCTATCTGGTTCGGCGATGTGTTGGTCGCAGAGAACGGTTGGGTGAGCCCCTCATATCTAGAGGAAGAAGCAGCAGAGCACATGAAAGGCGAGCACATTCGGATCACAACGGAAATCGGTATGGGGACAGCAAGTACAACGGTCTGGACCTGCGATCTGACCCATGGATACATCGAAATCAACGCAGACTACCGGTCATGATCGAAATGAAAGTCGTTTTGGTCTCTGCGGTTGCGCTGATTGATGTGGATGGCCGTGTTTTGCTGGCGCAACGGCCAGAAGGTAAATCAATGGCCGGCCTGTGGGAATTTCCCGGCGGAAAAATAGAGCCCAATGAAACGCCTGAGGCCGCATTAATCCGCGAGCTCGAAGAAGAGCTGGGCATCAACACTTGGCAATCTTGTCTCGCTCCATTGACCTTTGCCAGTCACAGCTATGATAGTTTCCACCTGCTCATGCCATTGTTCGCATGCCGTAAATGGGAAGGAACGCCGCAACCACGTGAAAAGCAAGCGCTTAAATGGGTGCGCCCAAATGACTTACGGTCTTACCCTATGCCCCAAGCTGATATCCCTTTGGTTGCGATGCTGAGAGATTTGCTTTGAAAATGTGCTGATTTTCCAAAAATGTTGAAAAATTATGCAACGTTTAAAAAATTTAGTGACTCGGTAATCCCCAAAAATTATCGTCAGGTAGCGTGTGCTTTTGGGGAGAAAAAGCATGATCAGAACAATTTCTTTGGGAAGCTCGACTCTGGTTCAAGGCATCTTCGTAAAAACGTTATCAGATGGACGGGTTACCGTTCGCGTAGACGGGTCTTATTTTTCTGGAATGCCTGTCAAGCCAGCAGCTTAAGACTAAAACGCTCACGAAACATCGAAGGTACAGCAACGGTTGCTGTCCCTTCGATGTTTTAAGTATCATCTGCAAGCGGATCAGTCCAAGCTGCGAGTGACCTCTTCGCGTTCGAAGATTTCGATAACATCTTTGGGCCGGACATCATCATAATTTTCAAAGGCCATGCCGCATTCTTGACCGGACTGGACCTCGGCGACCTCATCCTTAAATCGTTTCAGCGTTTTCAATGTGCCTTCGTGGATCACTACGTTGTCACGCAGCAAACGCACACCAGCTGATCGACGCGCCACACCTTCGGTGACCAAACAGCCTGCAACTTTGCCGACATTCGAAACCTTGAACACTTCCTTGATCTCGGCGTAACCAATAAAGCGTTCACGAATTTCAGCACTAAGTAGACCAGACGCTGCCGCTTTCACATCATCCACCAAATCATAGATGACAGAGTAGTAGCGGACTTCGACACCCTTTTGGTTGGCTGTATTCCTTGCAGAAGCGTTTGCACGAACGTTAAAACCCATAATCGGTGCGTTCGATGCTTCGGCCAGACCAACATCAGTTTCTGTGATCGCGCCAACGCCCGAATGCAGAACGCGCACGCGCACTTCGTCATTGCCGATTTTTTCCATCGCCTGAACGATTGCTTCGGCAGAACCTTGTACGTCTGCTTTGACCAAAATTGGCAATTCGGTGACGTTTTCATCCGCTTTGGCGTTTGCCATCAACTGTTCGAGCGTCGTTGCAGCACCGGCGGCAGCGCGCTTGTCCTTAGCAGCATTCGCGCGGTATTCTGCAATCTCGCGTGCTTGTGCTTCAGTTTCGGTAACGTTCAAGACATCGCCTGCCTCGGGCGTACCGTTTAGACCAAGTACTTCGACGGGCACCGACGGACCTGCCTCTTTGACGCGTTCACCCTTGTCGTTGATAAGCGCACGGACTTTACCGTACTGCTCCCCCACGACAAAGATATCACCCTGCCGCAGAGTACCATTTTGGACAAGCACGGTGGCTACGGGGCCACGTCCCACGTCAAGCTGTGCTTCAATCACAGCGCCTTGGGCGGCACGATCAGCATTAGCCTTTAGCTCAAGTATCTCAGATTGCAGGGCAATTGCTTCGAGCAATTCGTCCAGACCCTGACCGGTGATCGCTGAGACTTCGACGTCCTGCACTTCACCCGAAAGTTTTTCAACAATGACTTCTTGTTGAAGCAGATCCGTTCGGACCTTGTCAGGATTAGCGCCGGGTTTGTCGACTTTGTTAATCGCAACAATCATCGGTACTTTGGCGGCTTTGGCGTGATTAATTGCCTCAATGGTCTGGGGCATCACTGCGTCATCTGCCGCAACAACCAGAACAACCACATCCGTCACCTGCGCGCCCCGCGAGCGCATGGAAGTAAACGCCGCGTGGCCGGGGGTGTCGAGGAATGACAGTCTAGCACCACTTTCCGTTGTGACCTGGTAAGCGCCAATGTGCTGGGTAATCCCGCCCGCCTCGCCGGCGACGACTTTGGCGTCTCGGATAGCATCCAAGAGGGATGTTTTTCCGTGGTCGACATGGCCCATGATTGTAATAACAGGGGGGCGTGGCTCAAGATCTTTTTCATCATCGATGATTTCTTTGATCACGTCCTCTACGTCGGCATCTGATACGCGTTGGACCTTGTGACTAAACTCTTGAATGATCAATTCGGCAGTGTCGGCGTCAATTGTCTCGTTCTGTGTAACCATCATGCCCATTTGCATCAGCGACTTGACAACATCACCAACGCGTTCGGCCATACGGTTTGCCAGTTCGGAAACTACAATAGCTTCGGGAAGGTTGACGGTACGCATAACCTTTTCGCGCTCGACCGAACCACCCATCGCCTTTTGACGGGCGCGTTCCTGCTTGCGTTTCATTGCGGCCATGGAGCGTTGGCGTCCACCTTCGCCACCAGACAGCGCCTGGTTCAGCGTCAGCTTGCCAGAGCGACGACCATCATCACCTTTCCCACGCGAGGGACGCTGCTCGCGCTCACGTTCGTTTTTGCGGGGTGTCGGCGCTGGTTGCTGCCCCTGACGCGGAGCTGCACGAGTGGTTTCAGCAGCAGGAGCGGCCACTGCAGCCTGTGCCGCAGCTTCGGCTTCTGCGGCCTTGCGCGCGTCTTCCTCGGCCTTCAGGCGAAGGGTTTCTTCACGCTCTTTTTCTTGACGCTCTTTCGCTTCGATCTCGGCACGGCGACGTTCTCGTTCTTCTTCGCGCGCCTTTTCGTCCGCCGCACGCCGGGCTGATTCTTCCACTTCACGCGACTTCGCAGCCTGCACAGCCTTCAATCTGCGCTCCATCTCGACATCAGAAATGCCCGCTGGACGTCGACTGGGATTGCCAACAGATGGCCCAGAACCCGCAGGCTTTGGATTAGCCGCGCCCGGTTTGGGCACAACCACGCGCTTGCGCTTGGTTTCTACGACGACGTTCTTCGTCCGCCCATGGCTGAAGCTCTGTTTCACATTCCCCGGACGAGAGCCGCTACGCAGCCCCAATGTCTTTTTCCCGTCAGTATCGCTCATAAAGCTCGTCTATCCTTCCCGGCGACCGTTGCCGCCGTCATTTTCGCGCACGCCGCGTAAACGGTTGGCTTCCTCTACAACACGTTGCGTGAGTCCGCCAGAGGCGAGCGCACCATGTATCACAGTTTGACGACCGAATGCCAAACCTAACTCGTCAGCCGTCAACCAGCCGATATACGTTCCAAAATGCGGTGTACTGAGTTTGGACTTGCCACGCCCAGACCCATCCACCGCCTGAATCAAAACCTGAGCTTCTTCCATCTGAAGCCAGCCTTTAACTTTTTCATACCCTGCCACAGCCCTACCTGATTTCCGTGACAGTGCGATCAAATCAATCACGCGACGGGCCAATTGCCGTTCTACCTCTGCCACCAGATCGTCCGCGACCTGAACCGCCTGCTTTGCGCCACGGGCGAATAGCTTCTTTTCAACCGATTTATCCAAAGCTACCCGATCAGCTGCAACATAAATTCCACGACCAGGCAATTTTCCAGCTATATCCGGTACAATCTGTGCATCAGGGCCAACTACAAAACGGATCAGCCCATGCTTTGGTTGCACATCGCCCGTAGCAATGCACTTGCGTTCCGGCCCATCCGACCGATCTTTTGAAGCGCCACCGCGTCCCATCAGGTTGATCCGAGGCCTGAAATCAGGCCTCGGTCTCCTCGGTAAGATCAGCGTCTACGTCTTCCTCGGTTTCAGCCTCTAGTTCCGTTGGGTCAACCCAGCCCAACAATACACGAGCGGTCATAACCAAATGCTGCGCCTCTTCGAGAGATACTTCAAATGGCTCAAGTACACCGTCATCTTTGTGACGTTCGCCATCGACTGTCGTCCAGCCACCAGCCAGCTCCCAGTCAGCGCAAGTTGCAAAATCTTCGAGCGTTTTAACATCGTCCTTGGCCAAGGCTTCGATCATCTGTGGCGTCAGACCGTCAAATTCAATTAGGCTGTCCTCAGCGCCCAACGCGCGCGCAGCGTCTAGCGCTTCTTTGGCCATTGCCTCAAGGACATCGCGGGCACGTGCCTGCAATTCCTGCGCTGTGCCTTCATCGACCCCGTCAATGACCAACAGCTCATCCAGCTCAACGTAAGCCACTTCTTCGAGGTTGGTGAACCCTTCAGAGACCAGCAACTGTGCAAAAAACTCGTCTAGGTCCAACTTGCCAGTAAATAGGCTGGTGCGAAGTTCGAATTCGGCCTGGCGACGGGCGGACTCGTCAGCTTCGGTCAAAATATCAATGTCTAAGCTGGTTAGTTGCGATGCGAGACGCACATTTTGGCCACGACGACCAATGGCCAAGCTTAACTGTTCCTCAGGAACCACAACTTCGATTTTTCCAGCTTCTTCGTCTAGCACGACTTTGCTAACTTCGGCAGGCTGTAAAGCATTCACAAGGAACGTGGGCTGATCTTCGTTCCAGGGAATGATGTCAATCTTTTCGCCCTGAAGCTCGTTGACAACAGCCTGTACCCGGCTGCCGCGCATACCTACACACGCACCCACAGGGTCGATCGAATTGTCATACGAAATCACGGCAATCTTGGCGCGCG
Source organism: Tateyamaria sp. (assembly GCA_018668195.1). The sequence continues at coordinate 9,675 of JABITU010000127.1, forward strand.
ACCCTGGGTCACGAGCCACTGCTTTAATCTCGATGATGCCATCGTAGATTTCTGGCACTTCCATTTTGAACAATTCTGCCATGAACTCTGGAGCGGTCCGGCTCAGGAAAATCTGGGGGCCGCGCTGTTCGCGACGCACGTCTTTAATATAGCAGCGGATGCGATCGTTTGGGCGGTACGCTTCGCGACCAATTTTTTCGTTGCGGCGCAAGATCGCTTCGCCAGCACCAACATCTACAATGACGTTGCCATACTCTTCGCGCTTGACCAGCGCATTGATGATCGTGCCAGCACGATCCTTGAACTCTTCGTATTGGCGATCACGTTCGGCTTCGCGCACTTTTTGAAGAATGACCTGCTTGGCTGACTGTGCCGCAATCCGACCCATTTCTACAGGTGGTACTTCTTCGATAAGCTGTTGGCCGACCTCGGGGTTTTCCATATATTGCTTGGCCTGATCAACGGTAAACTCGGCCTGATAGTTCTCAAGTTCTTCTTCTTCAACCACGGTGCGGACACGGGTGAATGTCGCTTTGCCCGTCTTGCGATCGATGGCGACACGAATATCCATTTCTGCCCCGTAACGCGACTTGGCAGCACGCGCGAGCGATTCTTCCATAGCTTCAATGACCAGTCCGGGGTCGATCATCTTTTCGCGCGCAACCGCCTCGGCAGTTTGCAACAGCTCAAGCTGGTTTGCAGATGTAATGGCCATCAGGTGTCCTCCTCAGACGTATCCGTCTGTACTTCGTCGAATTCAGTTTCTTTGATTACGCCAGCCGCCTTGCGTTGGCGCAGCATTTCCTTGATCAGTTCGTCAGTCAAAACCAGTTTGGCGTCGCTGAGCCACTCAAACCTTAGGCCAATAGTGCCCTCTGCCACGTTGATCAAAATTTCGTCCCCATCGATACCTGCCAAGATGCCCTTGAACCTACGACGTCCGTCAATCAGCTCGTCAGTTTCAATTTTGGCATCGTATCCTTCGAACATCTCAAAATCTTTGAGCCGAGTCAGCGGGCGATCGATTCCGGGGCTGGACACTTCAAGCGTATAGGCATCCAAAATTGGATCTTCAACATCAAGAGTGGCACTTACAGCCGTAGATATCGCCGCACAGTCGTCTACCTCGATCCCGCCATCTGGCTTGTCAGCCATGATCTGAAGCGCCGTTTCTTTGCCACTCATCAATCGCACGCGCACCAACTCATAACCCAGATCCTCGATCACCGGGGTGATGATCTCGGCCAGACGGCGATCGATAGCTGCTTTGGCAATCAGGTCGTTGTTCATGGTTCTTTCAGGCACAAAAAAACGGGCGCGCGGCCCGTCGGAATTTCCCGGTGGAGCATCAGGTTTGGACCCTAACACGCCGCTATTAAAAGTCGTATACGCATGCCCGTCAGAATCTGCAAGCCCTCAGGCAGCAGACCAACGTTCTGACATCCGCAAATTATCAAGTGGCCAGACTTTGCCGACCGTTGCAGGCAGAGAAATTGCCTGACTGGCCACAAATGCGTGGACTGGTCCGCTGTAGATCAGCTGAAAATCTCGCGGGTCAGCATAGGAATCCAGCGCATTTATATCGGCAACATCGACCAACCCATCGCGCAGCGCCTCTGCCCTTACAGCTTCGCTGCTGAAGTGTACAAATTCCACGCTGTCAAACCAGCCAGCTCGGCCTGACTTCCAGTGCTCTTGCAGGCGGTTCGCAATGAAATGCCGGCCTTTGTCAAGCTTTTGCAGCTGGTAAATCCCTGTGCCCATGCCATCCGCCCCGCGTTGCCCATAACCCGGGTGGGCCAAAAGATAGGGTAAGTTTGGGTTGGGCGACTCAAGGGATATTTTGATAAGATGCTTATCCTTCACTGACAGGTCAAAGGGCAATGCAACCGTGGTCGCATCAAAATTTGTTTCGTCGTGAAAGATCACGTCCTTACGCAACGAAAAATACCACACGCGTGCATCCTGTTCAGACGTCCAATTGGTGGCCAAGGCCCCGCGCAATGTTCCGTCAGCAACAATCTCGGTCAGGTTTTCATAAAGCGTACATGATACCGCTTGATCAAACAGATCTGCAGAAAGTGCCGCGCGCAAACGCCCGCCAAGCCTAGGTGCCGCAGACACACCTGCGGCCGCCATCAATGCAGCGGCAGCACCCGAAGCAAAAAGTGCACGGCGGTCGATCCCCATCATTTCTCTGCTATCCTATCCATCGTCCGAACAAGTTCAGCCGAAATTCCCGGCTCAGACAAGGCATGCCCTGCATTTCGCACCATTTTCAACTCTCCTCCTGGCCACGCTTTTGCGAGTGCATAGGCAGATTCGGGTGGGCAGATCATATCATAACGCCCTTGAACAATCGTCCCCGGGATGTGCTTGATCCGACCGGCATGCGCCAAAATCTGACCATCGAACTCAAGGAAACCCGCATTGGAGAAATAATGATTCTCGAGACGCGCAAACGCTCGGGCATAGTCTCCCGGCGCTTCGCCACCATTGCCTGCCGAGTGAACAGACGCCAATGCATTTTCCCATGACGACCATGCACGGGCAAAACGAACCTCTTGTGTGATATCGCCTGAAAACAACCGCCTGTTATACGCCGTTATCAAATCGTCTCGTTCGTCTTCAGGCACTAGACTGACAAATCGGGCCCAGACTTCGGGCCAAAATTTCCCAGCACCACCGCCGTAAAACCAATCCAGTTCGGACTGAGTCATCAGGAACACACCACGCAAAACCATTTGCGACACACGCGACGGATGCTCTTCGGCGTATATCAGAGCCAGAGTTGCCCCCCAACTGCCACCAAAAACGATCCACTCGTCAATATCCAAGGCGCGGCGAATCAGCTCAATGTCGTCAACCAAATGCCAAGTTGTGTTGTTAACAACCGAAGCATGCGGCCGCGACCGGCCACAGCCGCGCTGGTCAAACAGAATGACACGATAGTGTTCAGGGTCGAAATAGCGGCGCATTGCTGGACTGCATCCACCACCGGGCCCACCATGGAGCACAATAACAGGCACGCCGTCGGGGTTGCCACACTGTTCAACATAGACGCGATGGCCTTGTCCTACGTCCAGCATCCGCTGGTCATAGGGGTCAATGGGTGGATGCAGATATTTCACCGCGGGCTTTTGATCGCTGTATTTGTCCATTACTGACCTACATAGGGCTTATATTGCAAATGAGCATACGGAGATCAAAATGCAAACGCATCAAACAACCGTTGACCCCTCAGAGATCGCAAAATTTGAGGCGATGGCGGCAGAATGGTGGGATCCCAACGGCAAATTCAAGCCCTTGCATATGCTCAACCCTTGTAGATTGGATTATATAACAAGCCAGATCGCAGCAGAGTTTAACAAGGATTTGAAATCTTCAGCGCCGTTTGAAGGATTGCGCATCTTGGATATTGGCTGCGGCGGCGGATTGCTGGCCGAACCTATGGCACGTCTCGGTGCCAAAGTGGTTGGCGCTGATGCTGCCGAACGCAACCTTCCGGTGGCACGCGTCCATGCCGAGCAATCGGGTCTGACGATCGACTACCGCCATACCACTGCAGAAGACATGGCTGCGGCTGGCGAACAGTTCGACGTTGTTTTAAACATGGAGGTAGTAGAGCATGTTGCCGATCCTCTAGGGTATCTGACGGCCTGTCGCCAATTGTTGGAACCGGGCGGGCTGCATATCTGTTCAACCATCAACCGTAATCCGAAATCCTTTTTAATGGCGATCATCGGCGCAGAACATGTGATGCGCTGGCTGCCCAAAGGTACGCATGAGTGGTCGAAGTTTATAACACCAGACGAGCTTTTCGATCTGATGCGGGATGCAGGCCTTAATCCGGTCGATCGGCAGGGATTTGTTTTCAATCCAATCACCTGGTCATGGCGGCTTTCAGATCGCGATTTGAGCGTGAACTACGTCACTGCCAGCCTTAATCCTGTTTAGCCTTGGGGCTTAGCTGTATACGGAGTTGACGAAGAATTGGCAGCGTGGCGCGCACGCTGTCTTCTCCCAGCTCATCAATTACGTCTGTCACCAGCGGCGCGATAGCGCTCATGGCTTGCTCTCGCGCCTGCCTTCCGGCCGGACTTATCGCTACCATTTTGCGGCGGGCATCATCCCAGTCAGGCCTAATGTGAATGTAACCCGCCCACTCAAGGCGCGAGAGCGTATTGGTCATAGCGCCCCGTGTCACCTTGAATGTCTCGGCCAGTTGGGCAGGTGAGCGTTCATCCTCGTGCCAATGCAAATTGTTGAGAACCGAAAAGTGTGAAATTTCCATACCCTTAGGCATCACACGGCTGATCCGGTTCCGCACCATCTGGTCAGCTGCCAAAATCTCGCTGAAAAGCGAAATGGCCAATGTTTCTTTATCTGTGCTCATGCAACCTCAGGGGCCGTAAAAATCGCGCATGTTGTCCCGCGAAGGGATACGGCGGCGCGCCTCGGGCACTTTCTCCATATCCAAATCAAAAGTATAAACCCCTGGCGCAGTGCCCGCGTCAAGCACCACCTTACCCCAAGGATCAATGGCAAGGCTGTGTCCATAGGTTGTTCGAGAACTGCCCGATTGACCTATATGCAAACCGGTTTGCGCAGGCGCGAGCACCCATGCTCCCGTCTCGATCGCGCGTGCACGCAACAGACTGTGCCAATGAGCCGCACCCGTGACAGACGAAAAAGCAGATGGGTAGCTTAATATTTCGGCCCCAGCGCCGACCAGAGCATCAGCAAGGCGAAGAAATCGCATATCATAGCAGATTGACATTCCAAGCGTGCCAAAACGCGTCGAAGCGACAACTGCCCTTGTGCCGGGCCGATAGCCAGCCGATTCGCGATGTGTCTCGGTTTCGGAAATTGCCACGTCAAACATGTGGATCTTGTCATAGCGTGCCACGTTAGTTCCATCCGGCCCGATTAAAAATGACCGATTGGCAAAGCGACCATCCGAATCATCAGTCTTGAGCGCCAATGACCCGATCAGCAGATGAATGCCACTGCCTGCGGCGGCCTGTTGCAGCGCTTGCAATGTCTGATCTTCTGATTCGTGTTGCAGTACTGCGATTTGATGCGCTCGGCTGGTGCTGACGCAATTGGTGACTTCGGGTGTCAAAACGAACCGCGCGCCCAAGTCTGCTGTGTGCTGTATCATCGCGATTGTCCCAGGCAAGTTTGCCTTTGGGTCATCCGACACATTCATTTGCAGTAGGGCCGCTTTCATTCAAGCTGCAAGCAAAGCGTCAAGCTTGCCCGTGCGCTCAAGCGCGTACAGATCATCGCATCCACCCACATGGATGTCGCCAACAAAGATCTGTGGCACGGTACGTCCACCGTTTGCGCGATTGATCATCTCGGGCTTACGCTCTGGATTTTGCAAGACATCCACTTCGGAAAAGGAAGCGCCCTTTTCGTTCAAGAGCCGCTTGGCCGCGTGACAAAAGCCACACAAGGGTGACGTGTATATTTCGATTTGGGGCATAAGACCTGTCCTTTAGGTATTCCTGTTCTGTTATTATTTATGCGCGCTTTGCTGCGCGCGCCAGTACAGATACACAGACATTGCTCGCCCCAGATGCCAGACAGACCGCGGCACAGGCCTCAAGTGTAGCGCCAGTCGTTAAGACATCATCGATCAATAAAATGTCCCGCCCTACAATTCGATGCCGACGCTTGGGTGCGATACGCACAGCATCGGCAAGAATTTCGCTGCGCTCGGCCAGAGTTTTGCCATCCAACGAAGAAGTGCGCTTTGGACGTTCCAGCAAATCAGGGCACCAGTCCAATCCAGTAAGCTCCGCCAAGCACTTAGCCATCAAGGCGGATTGATTGTAGCGCCGCTTTAACAGTCGGGTCCAATGCAGCGGTACGGGCACGATGAGTGTTCCTTCTGTCACAATATCACGCGTTGCCGCATGCATCCACCGCGCAGCAGGGCGGGCGATTTCCTGGCGGTCTGCATGCTTCAAGCCCAGCACTAGTTTGCGGCCCATTTCCGAATAGACAAGTGCCGCACGACCTTTATCCCAAGACCGTGGCGTGTGCAGGCATCCGTCGTATTTGATAGGTTCGTCATCGACTTGCCCCGGCAATGGGGTTCCGCAAACGTCGCAGGCGGCTCCGCCAATGAACTCTGTTTGTCCCCAGCAAGATCCGCACAGACCAAAGTCACTATCGACAATTTCGCCACAGCCAAGGCAGGTTGGCGGATAAATTACCGCTAAAGCCATTTGTAAAATACCCATTGTAAACCTATCCTTGCCCGATGACCAAACCTCAGCCTTTTGCCGATCTGCATGCTTTGAACCGGAACCGAAACCGTGCCGATCCGGGTGCGCTATTTCTCCAACGCGCAGCACAATCAGAGGTGGAAGATCGCCTTGCTATGGTTAACAAAACGTTTCAATTTCCAACAATTGTGGCAGCGCATCCGTCGCTGTGGGTTAATCGCTTTGTGCAGGCCAAGATTGTTCCAGAGACAGAAACGTTGCCTCTGGAACCCGGTCAGCATGATCTGGTGGTTCATAGCCTTGGCCTGCATTGGGCCAATGACCCCGTCGGGCAACTGATCCAATGTCGCCGCGCGCTTGCACCTGATGGGCTGATGCTGGGTGTAACACTTGGCGGGCAAACACTGCACGAATTACGCGCCTGCCTGGCAGAGGCGGAAAGCGTCACTACTGGCGGGCTGTCACCGCGCGTGGCCCCAATGGCCGAAATTCGTGACTTGGGCGGGCTTTTGCAACGTGCTGGTTTCGCGCTGCCCGTGGCCGACTGCGTACCACTCAGGGCCGTATATAAATCAATGTGGCACCTGATGCGTGATTTACGTGCCATGGGAGAGGCGAACGCCATGGCAGCTCGCGGTCGCAAGACCATGCGCCGCTCTATCCTCGACCATGCTGCCGATAGCTATGTAAAAAATTTTCCAGCAGATGAAGGCGGTATAATTGCAACCTTTGAACTTATTGTGCTGACTGGCTGGGCGCCGGATGCAAGCCAGCAGAAACCAATGCGGCCCGGATCTGCAAAGGTCCGACTGGCGGATGCCTTGCAAACAAACGAAAAGTCGCTGTTTGATTGACCTGCGGCCAAAACCGTTTATCTGAAGCCTATTCTCATGAATGGAACCGACCGAGATGCTTGATACCAGCAAAACCGCCGCACGCCCAGCGCATGCAGCCGAAGATCATCCCGCGATCCCCCCGGCCCGCGTAGGCGTATTGCTGGCGAATCTTGGCACACCAGACAATTATGATTACTGGTCAATGCGCCGGTATCTGAACGAGTTCCTATCTGATCGCCGGGTTATCGACTACAGCCCATGGATTTGGCAGCCCCTTTTGCAGTTAATCATCCTGACGAAACGGCCATTTTCTTCAGGTGCTGCGTATAAATCTATCTGGAATCACGAGGACGGCGAAAGCCCCTTGATGACAATTACCAAAGATCAGACCATCAAGATCAAAGAGGCAATGCACGCCCGTTACGGCGATCAGATCATGGTTGATTTTTGCATGCGCTATGGGAATCCATCGACCAAGTCCAAAGTCCGCGAGATGGTACAGGCCGGGTGCCGGAAAATCCTATTTTTCCCGCTCTACCCGCACTACGCTGGCGCAACTTCGGCCACGGCGAATGATGAATTCTTTCGTGCGCTGATGGAAGAAAAATGGCAGCCCTCTACGCGTACTGTCGAACCATATTACAACCATCCAAAATACATCGAGTCGTTGGCGCAATCGATAGAGAAAACCTATGCCGCGTTGGAAAAGCGTCCTGACATTCTGGTGTGCAGCTATCACGGTGTGCCCAAAAGATACCTGATGGAGGGTGACCCCTATCATTGCCAATGCCAGAAAACGACACGCCTACTTAAGGAACGGCTGAGCTGGGCAGACAAGGAAATCAAGACGACGTTCCAATCCAAGTTCGGGCCAGAAGAGTGGCTAAAACCTTACACGGTAGAGGAAGTGGCCCGCCTAGCAGAAGCTGGGAAGAAAAACATCGCAGTTTGCGCTCCGGCTTTTTCTGCCGATTGCATAGAGACGCTGGAAGAGATCAACGAAGAGATCAAAGAAAGCTTTGAAGAGGCGGGCGGAGAGCACTTTACTTATATCCCCTGCCTCAACGACGATGACGCACATATAGATGCGCTCAGCACTGTTATTGAAGAAAATCTTCGTGGTTGGTTAGAATAATGATCAAAGCTACGCAAAACACAAAAAAAGGCGGCGCTTGTAGCACCGCCTTTTTTATTTATCATTGTTAGCCTTAGTCTGAAGTAGCCGCAAGTACTACAGCCAACAGCATCAGCGGCAAAAGGATACCAGCTGACGAGCCTGTGGCTTCTTCAACTACCACCGGCGCTTCAATGATCGGATCGGCAGGTGCGCCGGCAAAAGCAGTCGAAGCAGCGGCTGTCAAAGCGGCGGCGAGAACGAGTTTCTTCATGTTAACCTCCAAATATATGCGCCAAATCTAATATTTGGATCGCACAAAAGAAATATGCAGTTTCCGTTCTAAACAGTATTCAGGCTGCAATGCAAACCTTGTTTCATATGGTCACCAGCACTTACGTGGTAAAGTCGTCAAATTAGCAACACTTGCGTGCCGACTTTTGCCATGCCGAACAGCTCAGCGATGTGTTCGTTGTACAGTCCGATGCAGCCATTTGATGATTTACGCCCAATCTTGCGGGTATCGTGCGTGCCGTGAATTCGATAATATGTCCAACTCAAATACAGCGCATGGGTACCAAGCGGGTTTTCTTGGCCTGGTCCGATAAAAGCCGGCCATTCAGGATTTCGCTTCAGCATCGACGGGGTTGGCCGCCAGCTAGGTCCTTCGACCTTTTGAATGACCTTGGTCCGTCCGCGGCGGGTCATTTCCTCAGTCAAGGGGATGCTTGACGGGTACAGCTTGTAAACAGTCTGTTCTTCGTTCCAGTAGTGCACAGCACGGCTGTCGATATCGACTAGAATTGCTCCGCCGCGCAAATTGTCGAAATAAGATTCCCACGACAACGTACGGAAGCTTGAGATATTGCGGCGCACCGAAACTGTCGGATCACGTTCCGCCTGTCCAGCAGGCAGATCTTGTGCCAACGCAGGTGCACCCAGCACCGCAGCTGACCCGACAAGAAAGGCGCGCCGGCTAGGAGTTTTAAACGTTTCTTCTGACATATATTCCACCCGTTAGTTGCGTTTAGCAATTGAAAGCAATCTTATTGCTCAAAAGACTCAGTCGCAAATCAAACAGATGTTATCTTGCGCGATCTTTCTGATGTTTGTTTGAACTCACTTCCGGAAAGGGGTACCGTCGCGTCTAATAATAACAACATGAGCGGTACAATGAGGGTCCTTTCTGTTCTTTTGATTGCTCTTATTTCACTTGCGGCATGTGATGTTCCAAGCGCGCCTACCCTTGGCGCAGATGGTCGCCCGCTTCCAAAATTGTACCGCATCCGACCCAATGACACAGCCAAGCTGCAATTTCGTATGCTCGATTCGGTTAACGCGTTGCGCACATCCCAAGGGGTCGACGCAGTTGACTTAAATCCGCAGCTCAACGCTGCGGCTGCCACACATTCGCGTGACATGGCCCTGCAAAACCGACCTTGGCACTTTGGATCAGATGGATCGTCGCCTATTGATCGACTGGCACGGGTAAACTATAGCGGTACGCTGTCAGGTGAGACTATTTCAGAAACTTACGAAACTGAACTCGAGACATTGGCCGCATGGATGGCACAATCCGACACACGGCGAACCATTTTAGCACCATCCGCACGCGACATGGGCTTTGCTTGGTTCCAAGAGCCGAATGGCAAAATTTGGTGGACATTGGTACTTGGAGATCCCTCAAAGCCACCGATGGTTCCGACGACCAACCCTGCGGCAACACGATTGGTCCCTGCAAGCGTCGACACCCCAGAGCTAAACGCCGTGGAAGACACAGATGAAGAAATTGTAACAGTCACCACTCTGCCCAGTAGTTGATCACAGTGTTTGACGAGATGTCCGAAATATCAGGCGGAATATAACGAGTTAAAACCTCTGATTTTCAGTTGGTTTTGAATATTGTATTTTTTCACCGGGAGCTTCAGGGATTAATCTGGATCGGAGTTCCATTGCGCACCATTGCGTATACATCTTCCATCTGCCGATCGGTGATAGCGATGCAGCCCCATGTCCAGTCTTTTTTGTCTCGCCGATTACGCGTAGAATTGCCGTGGATGAAAATATCTCCGCCCGGGCTTTTGCCGAGCGCGGCGGCCTGAGCCTTATCTTTCGCATTGGGGTAAGAAATACCCAGTGACAAATGGAACTTGCTGTTTGGATTGCGGCGGTTGATTTTGTACATTCCTTCGGGCGTCTTGCCATCACCCTCGACCATTTTTTCGCCTCTGGGTGCAAACCCAAGGTCAATTCGATACGTTTCGAGAACCTTGTCGCCGTGGAACAAATACATGTTCCTAGCTTCTTTATTTACCACAACAAAAGTGACTTC
>JABITU010000128.1 GCA_018668195.1 Tateyamaria sp.
CGATAGTTACCGCGTCGAATACGATGTTGTGGTGGCATGTGACGGGCTGAATTCGCAGACTCGGACGTTGTATCAAGACACGTTCAAACCTGCAGTGGATGAAAGGTTGTGTCAGTTCGTCTGGCTCGGCACCCAGCAAACTTTCAAGGATGCGTTCACCTTTATCTTTGAGGAGACCAAACACGGTTGGGTCTGGGTCCACGCGTATCAATTCGATGAAAGTACTGCGACCTTCATCGTTGAATGTACACAAGAAACATTTGACGCATGGGGCTTTGGTGACATGTCTCAGCAAGAAAGCATCGCCATCTGCGAAGACATTTTCAAAGACCACTTGGGTGGTCATCCCTTAATGACAAACGCCAATCATATCCGTGGGTCCGCTTGGATCCGCTTTCCTCGTGTTTTGTGCGAAAAATGGAGCTACGAAAATGTTGTGTTGCTTGGTGACGCCGCGGCGACCGCCCATTTCTCAATCGGGTCAGGAACCAAACTCGCCCTTGAGAGTGCAGCAGCACTTGCAAACCTGATCCATGAGAAGCCAACCCTCCAAGAAGCACTTTCAACGTATGAAGATGATCGTCGGCTTGAAGTATTGCGCCTTCAATCTGCTGCACGCAATTCACTTGAATGGTTCGAGCAAGTAGAGCGATATCTTGAATTGGATCCTGTTCAATTGAATTATTCCATGTTGACCCGCAGTCAAAGGATTAGCCATGAAAACCTACGTGAGCGCGATCCAGAGTGGCTTGGGTCAGCGGAACGCTGGTTTATGGATCAAGCTGGATTGCCAGCCGAAGCCCCACTGCGCGCACCAATGTTCACACCTTTCAAGATGCGGGATATGCAACTTAAGAACCGCATCGTTGTCTCCCCTATGGCGCAGTACAAGGCAACCGACGGCATACCTGATGATTGGCACCTGATCCATTACGGTGAACGTGCAAAGGGTGGCGCAGGATTGGTCTATACCGAAATGACCTGTGTCAGTGCTGAGGGGCGGATCACGCCGGGTTGTCCGGGGCTTTATGCCTCCGAACACGAAGCGGGTTGGTTGCGGCTGACAAAGTTTGTTCACACCCAGACAGATGCAAAAATTTGCTGTCAAATTGGTCATTCGGGACGCAAAGGCTCTACCAACATTGGTTGGGAAGGCATGGACGCGCCGCTCGCCTCGGGAAATTGGGGGACTATGTCTGCCTCCGCGATTGCGTGGTCCAAAGACAACGCGACTCCGCGTGAGATATCTCAGGCGGAAATGGACCAAGTGAAGGCAGAATTTGTCACGGCAACCCAAATGGCCGATCGCGCGGGTTTCGACATGATCGAGTTGCATGCCGCCCACGGCTATTTAGTGTCGTCATTCATTTCGCCTGTTTCGAACACCCGCACAGATGCCTATGGCGGCAGCCTTGAAAACCGAATGCGTTGGCCGCTGGAAGTCTTCGCAGCTATGCGCGACGCATGGCCTGCCAACAAACCTATGTCAGTACGGATATCGGCAAATGATTGGGTCGGGGAGGATGGCGTGACACCGCATGAGGCTATCCTGATCGCCAAAATGTTTGCGAACGCAGGTGCCGATCTTATCGATGTCTCTGCGGGTCAAACAACGGTTGACGGACAACCGGTTTATGGCCGAATGTTCCAGACCCCGTTTTCTGATTTGATCCGCAACGAGGCGGGCCTGCGCACTATGGCTGTGGGTAATATTTATGAAGCAGATCACGCCAATTCAATCCTTATGGCGGGCCGCGCAGATCTGGTGGCCGTTGGTCGCCCGCATCTTGCAAATCCCAATTGGACGCTGCACGAGGCTGCAAAAATCGGGGACCGTGCGGCCACGGATTGGGCAAAACCTTACGAGGCTGGCCGCGATCAGCTTTGGCGGCTTGCTGACCGCGCAGCAGAAATGGCTGAGAAACTATGAACATTTCTGGAAAACACGTTGTCGTAACGGGCGGCGGCACTGGTGTAGGCGCACAAACTGCTCGCCAATTTTCCGAGGCTGGGGCACGGGTTACAATCATGGGCCGCACCGCAGAAAGCTTAATTGAGCAGGGCCTGCCCTATCAGGTTTGTGACGTCACCGACCCGGAAGCGGTCAAGGTTGCTTTTGATGCAGCACGAGCTGTCCACGGGCCTGTCGCGGTTATGGTGGCCAACGCCGGGGCTGCATCAAGTGTCCCATTTGCGAAACTCACGCCTGATGCCCTAAACGACATGATGTCTGTCAACTTGGGCGGGGTCGTCAATTGCTGGCAAGCGGCATTGCCTGATATGAAATCGCAGGGTTGGGGTCGTATGATTGCAATCGCTTCGACCGCGAGTTTGCGTGGGTATCCTTATGTCAGCGCCTATTGTGCTGCAAAACACGCTGTTGTTGGGCTCACGCGGTCCTTGGCGCGGGAATTGGCACGCACAGGCATCACTGTAAATGCGATCTGCCCGGGATTTATAGAAACCCCGCTGCTGGAACGCTCCATTTCGAATATCACCAAGGCAACGGGCATGAGTGCAGAAGATGCCGCACAAACCTTGAAAGCGGACAACCCACAAGGGCGATATATTCAAACTGATGAAGTCGCGGGTTCTGCCCTTTGGCTTTGCTCGGACGCGGCACGTTCCGTAAATGGGCACGCCCTTACGCTTTCGGGAGGAGAGATATGATCCCACAATCGGAACCCCCAACCGAACCAATGTCGAAAACCCGCCTGCGGCTGTGGTTAAAACTTCTTAAAACCAGCGGTCGGATCGAAGCAAAATTGCGGCGTCGTCTTCGCGATGAATATGCGACCACGCTTCCTCGCTTTGACGTTATGGCAGCGCTGTCGCGTTTTCCAAATGGTCTAAAAATGAGCGAACTGTCCGATCTTTTGCGTGTTTCAAATGGCAACGTCACAGGCATCGTAGATCGCCTAACGAATGATGGACACGCATTGCGCGTCGCTGTTCCCGGTGATCGTCGCGCGCAATTGGCGCGGCTGACACCGGCAGGGCAAGTTGCCTTTACCAAATTGGCCCAAGCGCACGAAGCTTGGCTTGATGAACTGTTGCAGGGATTGGACGCCGATGATGCGGCCATCCTTCATACTTTACTTGGAAAAACAGAAAGATAAACCAATGCGCAGTGACGTAACACATTTCCAATGCCGGATTTCTGGCGGGATCGCGTTTGTAAATCTCGATCGACCTGACCGAAAAAACCCGCTGACTTTTGACAGCTATGCAGAGCTGCGCGATTGGTTTCGCGATCTTGTATATGCCGACGATGTCCATGCCGTGGTTTTCGGGTCAAACGGTGGGAATTTCAGCTCGGGTGGTGACGTGCATGAGATCATCGGGCCGTTGACCAAGATGTCGATGAAAGAACTTTTGCAATTCACACGTATGACCGGTGATCTGGTCAAGGCGATGATACATTGTGGAAAACCCATTATCGCAGCGATTGACGGAATTTGCGTTGGTGCAGGTGCAATTATTGCAATGGCCTCTGACCTTCGCATCGCAACGCCATCTGCCAAGGTTGCGTTTCTGTTCAACCGTGTTGGTCTGGCGGGTTGTGACATGGGGGCCTGCGCCATTCTGCCCCGCATAATTGGACAAGGTCGAGCGGCAGAGTTGCTTTATCTTGGTCGCTCGATGAGTGCAGATGAAGGCGAACGTTGGGGGTTCTTCAACACTGTTGTCGAAGCCGATGCGTTAGAAACAGCCGCAGCGGATATGGCGAAACGAATTGTTGCAGGTCCAACATTTGCCAATTCGATCACCAAAACGATGTTGGCCCAAGAATGGTCTATGACCATCGATCAGGCCATTGAAGCCGAGGCCCAAGCCCAAGCGCTTTGTATGCAAGGCAATGATTTCACACGTGCCTATGATGCGTTTGTCGCAAAAGAAAAACCAGTGTTTGGGGGTGACTGATGGTAGACCGTTCCTTTCTTACATGGCCCTTCTTTGAAGACCGTCACCGTGTTTTGGCCGACAGGCTAGACAGCTGGGCCCAAGCCAATTTATCGCAGCTGAATCACACAGATACAGACGCGACCTGTCGCAAGCTGGTACGTATGATGGGCGATGCTGGTTGGTTGGAATACTCAGCATCAGAGGCCGGAACGCTTGACGTCCGCACGCTATGCTTGATCCGCGAAACATTGGCGCGTCATGACGGTTTGGCCGATTTCGCTTTCGCAATGCAGGGCCTAGGAACGGGTGCAATTACTCTGTTCGGAACGCACAAACAAAAGGCCACTTGGCTCACGCAAACCCGCGCAGGCAGTGCTATATCAGCTTTTGCGTTGACCGAACCGCAGTCCGGATCTGACGTTGCCAATTCGACGATGACAGCAACCCGCGATGGTGATTTCTACGTTCTAAATGGTGAGAAAACGTGGATTTCCAACGGCGGTATCGCTGATGTGTACACAGTTTTTGCCCGCACAGGCGAAGCACCCGGAGCCAAAGGCCTTTCAGCTTTTATTGTGCCCGCAAACACCGCCGGATTAAACGTCAAAGAGCGACTTGAAACCATTGCTCCACACCCCTTAGCAACACTAGAATTCAAAGATTGCCGCATCCCAGCCGCAGATATGATTGGGAATCCGGGGCAAGGGTTCGCGATAGCAATGTCGGTTTTGGATGTGTTCCGTTCTACGGTTGCGGCAGCCGCCCTTGGATTTGCGCGACGCGCTCTTGATGAGACTTTAACCCGTGTGACCAAACGACAAGTACAAGGGCAAGCCTTGGCAGAACTACAGTTGGTGCAAGGTCATATTGCGGACATGGCACTGGACATCGATGCCGCTGCCCTTTTGATTTATCGCGCAGGCTGGACTAAAGACAGCGGTGCGCCGCGCATCACCCGCGAGGCGGCAATGGCCAAGCTATTTGCGACCGAACAGGCACAGGTGATCATTGATAAAGCTGTACAGCTTCATGGTGGTGACGGCGTCCGCACAGGTCAAACTGTCGAAAGACTTTATCGCGAAATACGTGCTTTGCGTATCTACGAGGGTGCCTCGGATGTGCAAAAAATCATTATCGCAAGACAAACCTTAGGCACCCATAAGGAGGGTCCATAATTATGGCGCATGCGTCAGCCCATACCGATACCTTTGCCCACGATAACCTGCCACCAATCGATACGTGGCCAGAATTGTTGCTGGACGGGTTCGAATATCCTGACCATCTGAATGTCGGGACAGAATTGACTGATGCGATGGTTACAAAGGGTTTCGGCGATCACACCGCATTGATCGGAAATGGCCGCCGACGCACCTACAAAGAACTGACCGATTGGACCAACCGGATTGCCCACGTCCTTGTGGATGACCTAGGGGTGCAGCCCGGCAATCGCGTTTTAATAAGATCTGCGAACAACCCTGCGATGGTTGCCTGCTGGCTTGCCGCAACCAAGGTTGGCGCAGTTGTGGTGAACACGATGCCTATGTTGCGCGCCAGTGAACTTAGTAAATACGTAGACAAAGCACAGATCGCCTTTGCCCTATGCGACACACGGTTGATGGAAGAGCTAGAGGCGTGCGCTGCCAGAAATCCAACGCTGAAAAGGGTGATGGGCTTTGATGGCACATCCAATCATGAGGCAGAATTGGACAGGTTGGCATTGGAAAAACCGGTAAGGTTTGACGCAATACCAACCACCCAAGATGATGTAGCCTTGCTTGGGTTCACTTCTGGCTCCACCGGTGACCCCAAGGCGACAATGCATTTTCACCGCGACTTATTGATTATCGCAGATGGGTACGCCAAAGAAGTTCTAGGTGTGACGTCAGATGACATATTCATCGGATCACCCCCACTTGCGTTTACCTTCGGCCTTGGCGGGCTTGCCATCTTCCCACTTCGGTTTGGCGCAGCAGCGACGCTTTTAGAAAACGCATCCCCACCCAACATGATCGAAATTATCGAGAAATATCGCGCAACCGTCTGCTTTACCGCCCCAACAGCGTATCGCGCAATGCTGCGCGCGATGGATGAAGGGGCAGACCTGTCATCTCTTAGGGCTGCTGTGTCTGCGGGAGAGACGCTGCCTGCTCCTGTTTATGATGAATGGATCGCCAAGACGGGCAAACCGATGCTGGACGGTATTGGCGCAACTGAAATGTTGCATATTTTCATCTCAAACCGGTTTGATGATCACCGCCCCGCCTGTACGGGAAAACCGATCACTGGATATTTAGCCAAAGTCATCGCAGAAGATGGAACCGAGCAACCACGCGGAACCCCTGGACGGCTTGCCCTCAAAGGCCCCACAGGATGTCGATACTTGGGAGGTCACCGACAGGAAGAATATGTGAAAGACGGGTGGAACATCTCTGGTGACACATTCATCCAAGACGACAATGGGTATTTCCATTTCTCGGCACGTAACGACGATATGATCGTCTCATCAGGCTATAATATCGCGGGGCCCGAGGTAGAAGCCTCTTTGCTTGCTCATGACACAGTATCAGAATGTGCAGTCATAGGCGCGCCCGATCCAGAACGGGGCTTTATCGTTGAAGCACATGTCGTATTGGTGGATGACGCAGCGCCCAACACAGCGCAGGTAAAAGCGCTACAAGAACATGTGAAATCCATGATAGCACCCTACAAATATCCACGAAACATTGTCTTCACACCTTCGTTGCCGAAGACCGCAACTGGGAAAATCCAACGGTTTTTGCTAAAACCCGGAGGCGACGATCAAATACAACACTAATCATCGCGTCATTTTTCTGATGCGGTGTTTCTAAAAATAAGGGCAAAATGCCTAAGACGACAAATCTTTCCAACAGAGGATCTTACTATGAAACTGAAATCACTTATTCTTTCGACAGCCCTTGCAGCGCTCGCTAGCGGCGCATCAGCTGAAGGCGTCAAGGTTGGCATGATCACCACGCTTTCGGGCGGTGGTGCTGGATTGGGCATTGATGTCCGTGACGGATTTATGCTGGCCATTGGTCAATCGGATCGCACCGATATCGAGGTCGTCATAGAGGACGATCTGCGCAAGCCTGATGTTGCCGTTCAGCTTGCCGATAAAATGATCCAGTCTGAAAAAGTCGACGTCATGACAGGGATCATTTGGTCCAACCTTGCGATGGCTGTGATCCCAAGCGCGACGGCCCAAGGTAAGTTTTATCTATCGCCAAATGCCGGACCGTCAGCACTTGCCGGCAAAGGGTGTCACAAGAACTATTTCAACGTCGCTTGGCAGAACGACAACCTACATGAAGCCGCTGGTGCTTATGCAAAGGGCACAGGATACAAAAACAGCTTCATTTTGGCTCCCAATTACCCAGCAGGCCAAGACGCGTTGACCGGTTACAAGCGGATGTATGATGGGGAGCTGGCTGGCGAAATTTTTACTAAACTTGGCCAAACAGATTACGCCGCAGAAATTGCACAAATCCGCGCGTCTGGCGCTGACAGCGTGTTCTTCTTCTTGCCCGGTGGCATGGGGATTTCATTCTTGAAGCAATATGCTGACAGTGGCGTAGATTTGCCTGTTGTAGGCCCAGCGTTTTCCTTTGATCAGGGTATCTTGCAAGCCGTCGGTGACGCGGCCCTTGGTGTCGTGAACACGAGCCAATGGAACAAAGACATCGACAACGCGACCAATGCCGCATTTGTCGAAACCTTTCAGGCTGAATATGGCCGCCTCCCATCGCTTTACGCCAGCCAGGGATTTGACACAGCAAACTTACTCATCTCTGCGTTGGAAATTGCACATCCTGATGATGCGGATGCGTTCCGTACCGCTTTAGAGGCGGCTAACTTTGACAGCACACGTGGCGATTTTGAATTCGGACCAAACCACCATCC
This sequence comes from Tateyamaria sp., assembly GCA_018668195.1. The sequence goes on from JABITU010000128.1 coordinate 7,828, forward strand.
GATCCAAGACATCTATGCGCGTGAAGTGATCAAAGAAGGTGACGTTTACACCAACAAAATTATTGGTGTTGCACTTGAAAATCACAGCGATGCCTATGCAGTTGATTGCTCATTCTAAGCTGAAATTGGTTCGGGGGGCATGCCTTCCCGAACCGCAAAGGGTTCACAGTATATATGTCCACAATCCTAATCATTGAGCAAATTCTAAACGGTCTGCAATCCGGCATTATGCTGTTTTTAATGGCGGCTGGTCTGACACTAATTTTTGGTGTCATGGGGTTAATCAATCTCGCTCACGGGTCGCTTTACATGATTGGCTCATTTGCGGCGGCGGCAGTAGCTGGACTTACAGGATCATTTGTATTGGCCTTGATCGCTGCAATGGCCGCTGCTGCCATCGCTGGTGTTCTAGTCGAAATGTTGGTGATCCGCAGGCTTTACGCGACTGATCACCTTGATCAAGTGCTTGCCACTTTCGCTCTGATCTTGATCTTTTCCGAGGGGACACGCTGGGTCTTTGGCTCCTTCCCGCTGTTCCTAGACATCCCTGATTACCTTTCTGGCCCCGTAACTTTACCCGGCGGCATACAATATCCTTTTTATCGTTTGGTTCTCATCTGTGTAGGCCTGCTAGTCGCCGCTGGTTTGGGCCTTTTGATTACCCGCACCCGAATTGGCATCCAAATCCGCGCAGGTGAAAATGATCGTGAGATGATTGCTGCCCTTGGCGTGGATATTTCGAAATTATACACACTGGTCTTTGCCCTTGGGGCTGCCCTAGCTGGCTTAGCTGGCGCACTGGTGGGGGCGATTCAGTCGGTTCAGGTTGGGATGGGTGAACCTGTGTTGATCCTAGCCTTTGTGGTCATTGTGATTGGCGGTATCGGATCGATCAAGGGGGCACTCATTGGCGCACTTTTGGTAGGGTTAACCGATACGTTGGGCGGCGTCTTCCTCCCCCAATTGTTCAAGTTATTCATGGAACCATCCGCGGCGCAATCCTCAGGTTCGGCACTGGCGTCGATGGCGATTTATATCTTGATGGGGGCTGTCTTGATATGGCGACCGACGGGTTTGTTTGGAGCACGCCCATGATACGCGAACGCACATTGAATGGGCTCGTCTTGGTGCTTTTACTTGCTGTGCCACTATGGGCCATGTTCAACGATCAACCGTTTACGATCACGCTGGCGACACGTGCAGTGATCTTTGCATTGGCTGCCGTTGGCTTGAACATTGCCCTTGGGTTAGGTGGTTTGGTTAGCTTGGGGCATGCAGCATTCTTTGGTATTGGCGGATACGCGATGGGTATTCTTGCCCATCACGCACAAACTTACACGCCAGTGATGGAACTGCCCTTTTTGATTGAGGGCACAAAATCGATGCCAGTGATTTGGCTGGTGGCGATGGTCACATCCGGCATTGCAGCCTTTCTTATCGGGATTTTGTCCTTACGCACGGCAGGCGTTTATTTCATTATGATCACGCTGGCATTCGGACAAATGTTCTATTTTTTCTCTATCAGCTGGGCTGCTTATGGCGGTGAAGATGGGTTGTTGATTTACGTTCGTAACGACTTTCCCGGGCTGAATACGTTGGTTCCGATTAACTTTTTCGCCATCTGTTTCACGATCCTATGTTTGGTCCTCCTCCTAAACGGGTTGCTTGCGCGATCCCCTTTTGGTTTGGCCCTAAACGCGGCACGTCAGGCGCCCCAACGTGTGCAGACCGTCGGGTTGGACCCGCAACGCCTAAAGCTCGTCGCCTTTGTTATATCAGGTGTGATAACCGGATTGGCGGGTGCGTTGTTTGCTGATCTCAACCGCTTTGTCAGCCCCACAATGTTCAGTTGGCAAATGTCGGGTGAGATCATGATATTTATCATCCTCGGCGGTAACGCACGTTTGTGTGGCCCCGTGGTGGGGGCAGTCGTCTTTGTGATGCTCGAACACTTCCTTGGCGGGCTCAACGAATACTGGCACATCTATCTTGGTGCGTTGTTGTTGCTTGTCGTGTTATTTGCCCGCGGCGGTCTGGTTGGCCTTATTGCTGGTCGGGAGGTGGCACATGACTGAACCAATCCTCGCCACGCACAGCTTGCAAAAATCTTTCGGGGCATTAATGGCGACTGACGATATTTCCATCGACCTATACCCAGGGGAAATACACGCTGTTATTGGTCCAAATGGTGCCGGTAAATCCACATTGATTGCCCAAATTTGCGGTGGGTTAAAACCCGATGCAGGACGTGTCGAATTGTTAGGTAAAGACGTTACCCTGACCAACACCCTGACACGCGCAAAGGCAGGTATTGGCCGCACATTCCAGATCTCGGCATTGGCGATGGAAGATACGGTTCTGCAAAACGTCCTGCTGGGTGCAGTGGGTGACATTGGGTCACCGTGGCGGTTTTTACGACCAGTGCTCAACGATGGATCATTACGTTCAAAAGCCGCCGACGCTTTGAAGCGCGTAGGTCTGCAAGACCACGCTGCAACACGCACCTCTGACTTAAGTCATGGACAGCGCCGTCAGTTAGAAGTCGCGGTCGCTCTGACACTCAAACCAAAAGCCTTTGTCATGGATGAACCAATGGCTGGACTGGGTGCTGAAGGCTCAAAAACACTAACAGGTTTTCTGGACGCTTTACGCGAAGAAGCCCCAATCCTTCTGGTCGAACATGATATGGACGCTGTCTTTGCATTGGCCGATCGGATCAGTGTGTTAGTTTACGGTAAAATCATCGAAACCGGCACAGTTGATCAAATCAAATCCAGCAAAGCTGTGCGCGAAGCCTATCTAGGAGGTGACGCATGAGCCTTCTAACTCTGCAAAATGTTAAGGCCAGCTATGGGTCGTCCAAAGCGTTGTTTGACGTCAATTTAACCGTGTCAGAGGGAGAAGTTGTCGCCTTGATGGGGCGTAATGGCATGGGGAAAAGCACAACCGTCAAAACAATATGTCGGATGATCCCTGCGTCTGGCAAACTCATCTTTGACGGCCAAGACCTTAGCAGCCTTGGGAGCCATCAAGCCGCCCGTTTGGGCATAGGGCTTGTGCCAGAAGGACGTCGTTGTTTTGCGGATCTCACGGTCACCGAAAACTTGGTAGCTGCATCTCGACACGGCCCATGGGATTTGGCCCGTGTCGCCGCACTATTTCCGCGCTTGGACGAACGCAAACACCAGCGCGCAAACACATTGTCGGGCGGCGAGCAGCAGATGGTCGCCGTTGGACGCGCACTGATGACCAACCCTCGTTTGTTGATCCTTGATGAAGCAACAGAAGGACTAGCGCCGATTATCCGACAGGAAATTTGGGAGGCTATAGCCCAACTTAAAAATGAGACTGGCATGGCCATTATCGTCATCGACAAATCTTTGGCCGAATTGGGACAAGTCTGTGACCGCGCCACAATTCTTGAACGTGGCAAAACTGTTTGGGACGGTGCGATGACAGATTTGACCTCTGATATATCTGAACGTCTGATCGGAGTGTAGGCGATGTTTGAAGTCCAACAAAAAGTACTTTTCAGGCACTGCGACCCCGCGGGGATTGTGTTCTTCCCGCGATATTTCGAAATGATGAATGATTGTATTGAGGCCTTTTTTGACCATGGTCTAGAATACCGGTTTGAACAGTTTCTCCAAACGGCTGGCATCCCCACAGCAACCATCACCACAACTTTCAATAGGCCAAGTCGCCATGGTGATCTTTTGGACCTACGGCTAAATGTGACACGGGTTGGTAGGACCAGTTTTGATTACGAAATGAGGTGTCATTGCGGGGACGAACAACGTTTTGTTACGAACACAACCCTTGTCCACATCGACTTGGACGGCAAACCAACACCGCTACCTGATAGCATCAAGCAGCGATTAACTGACTTCACTAAGATATCATCATGACACACAAAACAATTCAACCAGACGGCTGGGCACCAGCGTTAGGGTACGCAAACGGTATTCTCACCAAAGATGGCACTTTGCATATCGGTGGACAAATCGGCTGGAACAAAGACAAGGTCTTTGAGTCAAAGGAATTTGTACCGCAGATGCACCAAGCCCTGCAGAATATCTCTGACATCGTGGTTGCGCCGGGTGGAAAGCCATCCGATGTTGTTAGACTGACTTGGTTTGTCACCGACAAAGCGACTTATGTCGCCAATCAACGCGCAGTGGGGGCCGCCTATCGTACGGTATTTGGCAAACACTTTCCTGCAATGTCGATGTTGGTAGTTGCAGGTTTGATAGAAGATGACGCATTGGTCGAAATCGAAGCAACGGCCCAACTGACTTAGTTATGGAAAGCAAGAACCCTTGGGAATGTACTTTGCCAAATCTAACGATATTGATGATGTGACGGAGAACATATACGCATTCCTGCGCTGCCGCAGCAGGCCAATGCCGCCCGATCCCTAACGCTTAATGGATTTGACTGGAAGATGGTGTTGTCAGACAAAGTCTAACAGGTCTCAAAGTACCATGATCACACAAATCTATGAAGCGCAGATTTGAAACCACTCCGTGAGAGCGGCACTGCG
>JABITU010000129.1 GCA_018668195.1 Tateyamaria sp.
GCGCCAAACGACCAATCATCCAAAAGGACCCAAACTATGTCACAGCCTCTTCGTCTTGGTATTGCCGGCTTGGGAACTGTTGGAGTTGGGGTTGTTAAAATCATCCACAAGCAAGCCGCTCTTTTACAAGCCCGCACAGGTCGTGAGATCACAATCAGCGCCGTAAGCGCGCGCAGCAAAGGCCGCGATCGCGGGGTGGCGCTCAATAACTATGCATGGGAAGATGATCCTGTTGCATTGGCAAAGCGTGATGATGTTGATGTTTTTGTTGAACTTATGGGCGGTGCCGATGGCCCAGCCAAAGCCGCGACCGAGGCTGCCATCGCTGCGGGCAAACACGTGATCACCGCCAACAAAGCTATGCTTGCAATGCACGGTCACGCTCTGGCGCAAGCGGCCGAAGCCAAAGGCGTCTCACTGCGTTACGAAGCTGCCGTAGCAGGTGGCATTCCTGTGATCAAAGCGCTGACCGAGGGTCTGGCTGGTAATGAGATCACCCGCATTATGGGTGTGATGAACGGGTCGTGTAACTATATTCTGACCCGCATGGAAGATTCAGGCCTTAGCTATCGAGAAATTTTCGCGGAGGCCGACGGCCTTGGCTATCTCGAAGCAGATCCACAACTGGACGTTGGTGGCATTGATGCGGCCCATAAACTTGCAATCCTCAGTTCAATCGCCTTTGGCACCAAAGTCGATTTTGACGCCATTGTTCTTGAGGGCATCGAGCGCGTCAGCATCGAAGATATCAAAGCAGCAGCCGATATGGGCTATAAAATCAAATTGCTGGGCGTGACACAGATGACAGGTCGTGGCCTAGAGCAACGCATGCAGCCGTGCCTTGTGCCAACCAGCTCTCCTTTGGGACAGTTGCAGGGCGGCACAAACATGATCGTGATTGAAGGCGACGCAATTGAACAAGTTGTCTTGCGCGGCCCCGGTGCTGGCATGGGCCCAACAGCCAGTGCTGTGATGGGTGACGTTTGTGACATCGCACGCGATTTCCATCTACCGGTATTTGGACAGCCTGTGGAAATGCTGGTTGAAAGCAAGCCTGCAAAATCGACAACGCCGGCCCCTTACTATCTGCGCATGGGCGTGGTTGATAAGCCTGGTGCAATGGCAAAGATCGCTACTGTTTTGGGCGAGGCTGGGATCAGTATCGACCGCATGCGCCAATACGGCCATGCTGAAACATCTGCCCCAGTTCTCATCGTGACGCACAAAGTTTCCAGCGCAGCCATTGAAGCTGCTTTGGAAGCGATGGAAAGCACAGGCGTCTTGGCCGCTGCCCCCGTTGCGCTTCGCATTGAAGAAGTTTGAGGGCATACTCCCCCAAACATGACTGCTTTTGCCTGACGCATCTATGGATGCCTCTGGCGGGAGTTTATTTCGTAAGATGAACGGGGGATTTCGTGTCATTTCTTGGGGTTGAGCATTCACTAAATGGACGCCGTTGGGTTGGTCCTCCAATCGAAGTTGACCGTGCCGCTGAGGCGATTGCCCAGCAGACTGACCTGCCCCGCCCTGTCGCCCAAGTGTTAGCCCGTCGCGGCGTTGCCCCTCAGGCAGCTGCTACGTTTCTTGCCCCCTCGTTGCGTGAGCTCTTGCCTGATCCGCGATCTTTGCATGACATGGAAAAAGCAGCGACGCGCTTTTTGGCAGCCGTTTCATCCCGTCAACGCATTGCTATTTTTGCAGATTATGATGTTGATGGCGGCAGTTCTGCTGCGTTATTGATTGTTTGGCTGCGGTCTTTGGGTTTGCAAGCCACCCTATATATCCCCGATCGCATTGATGAAGGCTATGGCCCCAATGATGAGGCAATGTCTGCCCTTGCCCGCGCCCATGACCTGATCATTTGTGTAGATTGCGGTACGCTGTCTCACGGCCCTATTGCTGCGGCAGTTGGTGCGGATGTCATTGTGCTAGATCACCACTTGGGTGGTGAAACGCTGCCGGATGCATTGGCCATTGTAAACCCCAACCGCCAAGATGAAGACGGGGCATTGGCCCATCTATGTGCGGCCGGTGTTGTGTTCTTAATGTTGGTCGAAGCGGGTCGTCAGATGCGCGGCGCAGGCCAGCAAGGCCCTGATTTGATGTCCTTGTTGGATTTGGTCGCTTTGGCCACAGTTGCCGACGTTGCCCCACTGATCGGTGTGAACCGCGCGTTTGTACGCCAAGGCCTACGTGTAATGGCGCGGCGCGATCGCCCTGGCATCGCAGCCCTTGCAGATGTGTCACGTATGGATACGACCCCATCTTCTTATCACCTTGGGTTTCTTTTAGGTCCCCGCGTGAATGCAGGTGGTCGCATTGGCCAAGCGGATCTGGGCGCACGCTTATTGGCCTGCGACACCGAGCACGAGGCAGCAGCTATGGCCGAACGCCTTGATCAGTTGAACAC
>JABITU010000016.1 GCA_018668195.1 Tateyamaria sp.
CGACAACAGCAATCTTGATATCACGACGGATCGCCATGACGCGGTCCTATTTGGTGGTTATCGGGAACAGCGTTTCCAGCGGAACGACCTTCTTCATTGCACTGACCCATGGCTCAAGACCGGCCTGCTTGACCATGTTGGCAGCAATGGGCGAACCGGCATGGAGGTATCCCGCCAAAAAGCCGTAGAACGACAGGTCGACATGGCCCGGCTCAGTTCCGCCATGAAATTTACCCCGCATCGATCGTTTGAAATCCCGCGCAAAGGCAATCTCGTCCCCTTCGCGGTGGCCAAGGCCGGTGGTCGCGATGTTGTGACGCGCCTGCTTGCGTTCCATCCGCGCAAGCATTGGCCCGATCAACCATTTCATTACCGATGGCGCACCCACCGTCGCCACGGCCAGCCGCGCCCAATCGGTCGAGGTGCAGTGCAGCTTGAAGGTTGTATCAAGTTCCATGACGATACGTTCTTCCCATGCTGCATCCATCTCTATCCCGAGCGCGGGCAGAAGGTTTTGCAGAATGATCCAGCTGTCATTCACCTGGCGTCCGGCAACGTCGATGACCGGTACTTTTCGATAGCTGGAGTTCGGCTTGATCCCTTGTGGCTTGGCTTTCAGATGCTGTTCATGCCGGAAAGGCACGCCTGCATACACAAGAAACGTGCGCAGCTTTGTTGTCGCGTGAGAGAACGCCGGTCCGTGGACAATCACATCTTTCAGGTCGGTCTTGCCCGTCCATCCAAGAGGTGGGTTCGGGGCGACGCCTTCCGGGTTGGAGCCATCGGGAAGCATTTTCGTTGATACAGACATGTTGTATCTTTCATTCCAGAGTTTTGAGTTTTGCGTGGATTATTTGAGAAAATGACGCATAATGTCGCCGCGGAACATCATTAGCGCGACTGTGAGGTTCAAAACCATGCCCAGTCCAATGGCTGTGTAGATAACTGCGGACACCGAGCCTTCGGTCATTTGCGGATAATGCCATTGTGTGGCCAGCCCATGAGAATAATCAAAGGCTCCAAGCGCGTTATAGGCGATCAATGTGGCCCAGACTTTCGCACCGGTCTGGCGCCACAAAAGATAGATCATGACCGGAACCATAAGGCCGAGAATTGTATCGCTGACCCATGGGGCGAACCAGGCATTTGCATCAACGCCGCCATACATCTCCAAATGGGGGAAATACGTGGCAACAGAGGTGCGAGAGAAGGTAAGTGCCATCATGATGGTCATCAGGATGCGGGGTCGTGTTGTGTTGGTCATTTTAGTCCTCACTACGTTGCTCATGGTGGAAATCAAGAAGTTCATTTCGCTGTTGTCGGTTGGCCGCTTGTGCCATGCTGCAAAAACAGATTATAGAGGCCGAGATGCGCATCTGACGTGCGAAAATATGACATCATACGCTATGGACAAATGGAGAGATCAAGACCGCCTACCACGTCGCCCGCCTTGGGACAGTCAGCGCCGCTGCTGATCTGCTGGGGGTGCATCGGGCTACCGTGATCCGCCATATCGACACATTGGAGGCTGAACTCGGTGCGCGCGTTTTTCTGCGCAACAAGACTGGATATGTGCCCACAGAAGTCGGCCTGGACCTACTGCGTGTCGCACAAGCCACGGAAGAACAGTTTGATCAATTGGCCGGGCGAACACGGGGCCGCTCCGCGGCGATTACCGGTGATCTCATCGTGACGGCGCATGAGCGCATCGCTCCCCTTCTGCTGCCCGCGCTGCAGCGGTTTCAGGACGAAAACAAAAACACGGTGATCCGTTTTGTCGCCACTCCGGCCGTGCTCAAACTGGAATATGGCGAGGCCCATGTCGCTATCCGGTCCGGCCCCAAGCCCGATCAGCCAGACAACGTCGTTCAGCCCTATCTGGACCTCAAGCTCGGTCTCTACGCCCATGCGACCTACGCCGCGCGCCATGGCGTGCCGAAATCGCAAGGCGACTATCGCAATCACAGATTTGTCTGTTGGGAGCAGGACAAAACACCGTTTCCCTTCACGGGATGGCTGCGGAAAAATGTGCCCGAGACAAGCAAAGTCTTAATCAGCGCAAACCAAGACGTCGCCTATCAAGCCCTGTTGGCCGGAATGGGGATCGGATTTCACCCTGAGATATACGCGCAAAAACGCACCGATTTGGTCGAGGTGCTTGCGCCGCAACCAGATTGGGTGGTCCCGTTTTGGCTCGTGACGCACACGGATCTGCACCGTTCCGCTAAGGTGCAAGCAGTTTTGAAATTCATCAAGAATGACAGATTCTCGCGTTGAGACCGAAGCTTGAAAGCAGTCATTGGCGCAGCCGCAGCGAAAGC
>JABITU010000130.1 GCA_018668195.1 Tateyamaria sp.
ATTTTGCGCGATCTTGTCACATCTTATCGGCCCATGGCGTGCTTTGTTGCCATCGGTTTTGGCTGGGCGGCTTATGCGGCGCAGGTGCCGGTGCTTAAGGCGCAGATCGACGCGTCTGATGCGATGTTTGGCACGGTCATGTTGCTAGCAGCGATCGGCGCAGTCATGGCAATGTGGCTCGCGCCCCTTGCGCATCGGTTTGCAGGCCGGGCAGCGTTGGTTGTGGGGGCACTGGGCATGGCGGTGGGTTTTCTGTGTTCGGGCTTCGCGGGCGACGCTCTGGGCTTTGGCTTTGCTATGGCATTGGCGGCGATGGGGTCGGGCGTGGCTGATGTATTGGCAAATGCCGAGATTTCAGAGCTAGAGGCCGACACACAGCGCAGCTTGATGAACCTGAACCACGCGGCATTTTCTTTTGCCTACGCGTTTTCAGCGCTGCTGGTTGGGGGGGCGCGTGATGCGGGCTGGAGCCCGATGGCTGTTTTTACGGTGTTGGCTGTCGCCGTGGCGCTGCTTTGTTTTGTGATGCGGACGCCCGATCGCAGCAGGGCGCAGACGCAATCGGTGCCTACGTCGATGCCGCATATGTTGGTTTGGCTCGCGGGCATCATTGTGTTCGTGGCATTTTTGGGTGAGGCCAGCACCGAAGGCTGGTCCGCGCTGCATCTTGAGCGGACATTGGGCGGAGGTGCTGCGGAGGGGGCATTTGGCCCGGCGATTTTGGGGCTTACGATGGGATTTGGGCGGCTTTTTGGGCATTTTCTGGCGAACCGGATGCGCCCGCTTATGCTGATCGGGCTGGCGATGGCGCTTGCCGCGTTTGGGACGGCGCTGGCGGGGGCCGCGCCGTCACTTGCGGTCGCCTATCTTGGATTTGGCGTGGCGGGTTTTGGGGTTTCTGTCGTGGCGCCGCTGGCACTGGCATTGGTGGGCAGCACGGTGCTGCCTGCTGTGCGCCTAAAAGCGATCAGCCGGGCGGCTGCGTTGGGGTATGCGGCATTCTTTGCCGGTCCACCGATGATGGGGTTTGTGGCTGAATTCTATGGTCTGCGTGTGTCGTTTTACGTCATTGCTGCAGTGTTGGCTGTTGTAATAACGGTTGTATTACCACCTTTGGCGGCGCAAGTCCGTCAGGCAAAGAGATGACAGCGCGTGCAGGGGGCCGCATTCACATGCCAATACGATTATTGGCGTGTTTTATCACTGCCGTTTAGGATCAGGACCGATATATCTTGAGCATATCGTCAAAATAAAACTGTTAGTCTTGCCAGACGCCTTCAAAACCCTGCGGAATTAAAAGGTTGCCCCGATTCAGTTCGTGCACCGATCTTTCGCCGCACAGCGCCATCGTAAGGTCAAGCTCTCTCTGGATCACGTTCAGCGCGTGGGTCACGCCTTTTTGCCCCATTGCGCCCAACCCGTAGATGAAGGCACGGCCGATATATGTGCCTGTGGCCCCCATGGCCAACGCCTTCAGCACGTCTTGGCCGGAACGGATACCACCATCTAGGTGCACTTCGATCTGATCGCCGACCGCGTCAAGTATGCTGGGTAAAACCTTGATCGAGCTGAGTGCCCCATCAAGCTGCCGCCCACCGTGGTTTGAGACGATGATCGCGTCCGCCCCGACCTTGAGCGCCATTTTTGCGTCTTCGGCATCCAGGATTCCCTTGAGGATCACTTTGCCGCCCCATTGTTCTTTCAGTTTGGCGACCTTGTTCCAGTCCAACGACGGGTCAAATTGTTCATTGGTCCATGCCCCCAAACGCGACATGTCAGAGACGCCTTTCACATGTCCAACGATATTGCCAAATTCGCGGCGTTTGGCTGTCAGCATTTCGATCCCCCAGCCCCATTTGGTGGCAAGGTTGGCAATCGTCTTGGGGGTCATCTTGGGGGGGGCGGAAAGACCATTCTTGAGGTCTTTGTGGCGTTGACCGAGGATTTGTAGATCAAGCGTGATGACAAGCGCTGAACATTTGGCGTCTTTGGCCCTTTGGATCAGGCGGCTTACAAAATCTTCGTCTTTCATGGTGTAAAGCTGAAACCAAAACGGCGCGTTCGTGTGCTCTGCTACATCCTCGATCGAGTTTATGGACATGGTCGACAGAGTAAAGGGTACGCCAAAAAGCTCAGCGGCGCGCGCGGCTTTCATCTCGCCATCGGCGTGCTGCATGCCGGTTAGGCCAACGGGCGCAAGGGCCACTGGCATGGCCACATCCTGTCCGATCATCTGAGATTTCGTGCTGCGCCCGGTCATATCGACTGCCACGCGCTGACGCAGGCGGATATCGTCAAAATCCGATGAATTGTCGCGAAAGGTTTGCTCGGTCCAACTGCCTGATTCGCAATAGTCATAGAACATACGTGGCACCCGGCGCTCATAGATGCGTTTCAGATCTTCGATGCGGGTGATAACTGTCATGGCGCAGCACTCTTTTTGGTAGTTTTGCTTACCAATAGCGAGCTTTCAAGGCAAATGCCAAAACAAGTTTCCAAAATGTGCAATATTGAACGTGTGCAGAGCGGTATCGCATTGCATTGCGCCCAGAACCCCTTCGCGGTACATCGCGCGCCATGTCACTGCGCCCTCATCGTAATTTTTATGGACGTCTCAAGGGCAAAGCCCTGAAGGACAGTCAGAAACGCTATCTGGAAGAGGATCTGGCGGCGTTGTCGCCCGGCTCTGTGTCTTGGCAAAGCAACCCCGACCGTGTTCCGCTTGATCTTAACGCTGTGTTCGGCGGGCGGCCGGTCTGGCTGGAAATCGGATTTGGTGGCGGCGAACATCTGGTGCATCAGGCGCGTGCGAACTCAGATGTCGGAATTATTGGAGCTGAGCCTTATATCAACGGTGTGGCCATGCTGTTGGGAAAAATTCGTCGCGCCGGCGTCAGCAATCTTGCAGTGCACCCCGGCGATGCGCGTGATCTGATGGATGTATTACCCCCGGCCAGCATCGCGCGCGCATTCCTGCTTTACCCTGATCCATGGCCCAAGGCACGCCATCACAGGCGTCGTTTCGTGACACCGGAACATCTCGGCCCCTTGGCGCGTGTCCTGCAGCCCGGTGCGATGCTGCGTGTGGCAACAGACATTCCCGATTATGTGCGCCAGACACTCGAAGAGGTCCCAGGCCAAGGATTTGAGTGGCTTGCCAAGCGTCCGGCAGACTGGCGCGAGCCGTGGGATGACTGGCTGTCGACGCGCTATGAACAAAAGGCGCTGCGCGAGGGACGCGTGCCGCATTACCTGACCTTCCGGCGCTTGGGCTAGCTGCGGAAAGCATCGGTGGCGTGCGTCGAGCTGTGTTGCTTGGTCTGGACTGCCCCAATCACAACGGTTAGGTGTGCGGCAACGCAAAGCCACCCCAACCCGAGAGCTTTTTCATGTCCAGCCACGGCGCACCGATCCCAATGACTTCAGAGGCCTGCGGGCCGCTTTCTGGCACCGCGCAAGTCCCGGGCGACAAGTCGATCTCGCATCGCTCGCTGATCCTCGGCGCGCTTTGTGTGGGCGAGACAACGATCACCGGATTACTTGAGGGGCAGGATGTTCTGGACACTGCCAAGGCGATGCGCGCCTTTGGCGCAGAGGTCACGGATCATGGGGGCGGTAAATGGTCGGTGCAGGGTGTCGGTGTGGGCGGGTTTGCCGAGCCAGATCAGGTTATCGACTGCGGCAACTCTGGAACTGGCGTGCGGTTGATCATGGGCGTTATGGCGACATCACCAATCACAGCGACCTTTACCGGCGACGCGAGCCTGAACAAACGCCCCATGGCGCGGGTCACTGACCCATTGACCGCGTTTGGCACGCAGGCCGTGGGCCGCACGGGCGGGCGGTTGCCCATGACGTTGGTGGGCGCTGCTGATCCGGTGCCGGTGCAATACACCGTGCCGGTGCCGTCGGCGCAGGTGAAATCGGCGGTACTTTTTGCAGGGCTCAATGCACCCGGCGAGACTGTGGTGATCGAAACAGAGGCGACGCGCGATCACACAGAGCGAATGCTTGCCGGCTTTGGCGCTGACATCCGCACCGAAGTGACGGACGAGGGCCGGGTCATAACCCTGAAAGGTCAGCCAGAGCTGACACCGCAGCATATAGACGTGCCGCGCGATCCGTCCTCGGCAGCTTTCCCAGTCTGCGCGGCACTCATTGTTCCGGGCTCGGATATACTGGTGCCAACGATCGGGCTGAACTCGACGCGCGCGGGCCTGTTCCAGACGTTGCGCGATATGGGTGCGGATCTGACATATGAAAACGAGCGCATCGAAGGTGGCGAACCGGTCGCCGATCTGCGAGCGCGGTTCTCACCCAATCTAAAAGGTATCGAAGTCCCTGCCGAGCGTGCAGCGAGCATGATCGACGAATATCCTGTTTTGTCAGTGGTCGCTTGTTTCGCTAATGGCAAAACACACATGCCGGGGGTCAAGGAATTACGCGTCAAGGAAAGTGACCGCATCGATGCGATGGCTGCAGGCCTGCGTGCGGCAGGCGTTACCGTCGAGGATGGGCTCGATTGGTGGACTGTAACCGGATTAGGCCACGGCAATGTTCCGGGGGGCGTCACCTGTGCCAGCCATCTTGACCACCGTATTGCAATGTCGTTCCTGATCATGGGGATGGCGACCAACGCGCCGATGTCTGTTGATGACGGTGGCCCGATTGCGACATCCTTTCCGATATTTGAGCCGCTGATGGCTCGGCTAGGCTCATGCTTAAGCCGGGGTTGATATATTGCCAGTGTCAATTTGACCGCCGGTGTTGCGCCGATATGGACGTTTGTACGGACAGGCACTGATCGCGCTGTGCCAGAGTGTTTTGAAAGTGCAGCTTTGCTGGCCGCTGCGTCCTTGTGCTGGCGTATGGTCATTCAATGAGGGGCGCATGATAAAGCCATTTACAGTTGCCATAGATGGGCCTGCAGCTGCCGGTAAGGGCACGGTGTCGCGTGCTGTGGCAGCACATTTCGACCTGGCGCATTTGGACACTGGCCTTTTGTACCGCGCCGTGGGCGCTCAAGTCTTGCGCGGGGTCGCACCGATCACTGCGGCCCTTAATCTTGACCGTGCCGGCCTCGAAGATCCAAGCCTGCGCACGGCAGAGGTGGCCGAGGCGGCCAGTAAGGTCGCAGTGATCCCCGAAGTGCGCGCCGCTTTGCTGGATTTTCAGCGGGCCTTTGCCCGTAGGGCAGGGGGCGCAGTGTTGGATGGGCGCGATATCGGCACTGTGATCGTGCCGCAGGCCGAAGCACAGCTGTTCGTGACAGCCAGCCCCGAGGTGCGCGCCAAACGCCGCCATGCTGAGATGCTTGAACGCGGCCAAGCGGCGGAATATGCGCAGGTTCTGGCCGATGTGCGCGCCCGGGATATGCGCGATTCTGAACGGGCCACAGCACCGCTAAGGCCAAGCGATACCGCTATGATCCTGGACACGTCCGACCTTAGCATTGATGCGGCAGTTATGGCTGCCATCGACTGGGTGCAGTCCAAGCGTAGCAGCGTTTGACGTAATGTCTGACACATCAAACATCACCTAACGCATTGAAATATTATATTTTAGACAGCGTTAGGTCATTTAGGTTTTTTACTGGTGGGTTAGGCTGCGTGCGCACCATCGGCGAGGGATTTCACAAAGCTGAGGATGTCAGGTACGCTGTCACCTGCTGCAATGCGCGATATAATCGCAGATCCAACCACGGCGCCGTCGGCGACGCTTGCGATGGCGCGTGACTTTTCGGGTGTGTTGATGCCAAAACCCACAATAACCGGCAAGTTGGTCGACGCCTTGATGCGGGCTACCTCTGGTGCGACGTCCGCTGTGTCAGCTTCAGCGGCCCCGGTGATGCCGGTGATCGAGACATAGTACACAAAGCCAGATGTGTTCTGCAGCACGCGGGGCAGGCGCTTGTCATCTGTTGTAGGCGTGGCCAAGCGAATGAAATTCAGCCCGGCCGCTTGCGCGGGGATGCACAGTTCAACATCTTCTTCTGGAGGCAAGTCGACCACGATTAACCCATCAATGCCGGCCGCTTTTGCATCGGCAAGAAACTGGTCGACACCGTGCGAATAGATTGGGTTGTAATATCCCATCAACACAATTGGTGTGGTGTTATCGTCTTTGCGAAAGGCCCGAGCCAGATCTAGTGTCTTGTTGAGGGTCATGCCGCTTTCCAGTGCGCGTTGACCGGCAAGCTGGATTGTTTGGCCATCGGCCATCGGGTCAGTAAAGGGCAACCCCAACTCAATGACGTCCACGCCGGCGGCGGGCAGGCCGCGCACAATTTCGAGAGAGCGGTCAAAGTCGGGATCGCCTGCCATTATATAGGACACGAATGTTTTACGACCTGCAGCGTTCAGCTCTTGGAATTTAGTATCTAACCGCGTTTTCATGGGCCCCTCCGTCGTTACCAGTCCACCTGCCTTAGGTTGAGCGGAAAGGCAAGCACCCTCAGAAAGACTTGTGGTCATGGATGAGGTATGTTTCCAGCCCCAAGGATGTATGTGGCAATGGCCCAACTGTAGCCCTGCAGTCCCCGCCGATGAAACCAGAAATCACGCACAACTCGAGCGCCTGATACCCAGACATCGGCACCATGCGCCCATAAGGCTTGATCAGTGCGCAATTGGGCGTCAATATGACAGAGACGGCGTTCCACTTGGGGAGTGTCGGTTGAGACTACGCTATACCCATAAGTGCTAATTACTACCCTCAATGCTAGCTTTAAAGTGATAAAAGCCCACGCTATGCTTCAGAAATAAAGCAGGAAGCGGCAAGTGACAAAGTTCGCAGCACTAGTTAGTGTTCAAAATCGGATAGCGAGCATTGGTGTTCTGCGTGGTTTCGCACTATTTGGCATCCTGATCATTAATATTCCAAGTTCTTCGATGGTCGAAGCGGCATATTTTGACCCATCTCAGTATGACAACGCTGACGGGGGCGTTTATGATGGGAATGCTACCGTTTCTCAGAGCGGTACGGGTGGCAAGAGTGAAATCACCCAGTTTGGTGGGAGAAGTGCGACAGCAAAGTCGACACAATCCGGATTAGAAAATGTCAGCATTATCAATCAAGAAGATGGTTACCAAAATGCAATTGTGTTGCAGGAAGGAACGCGTGGGGTCAGCACTATTGACCAGATTGCAAATCGCCCCGCTGGGGTTTGGCAAAACACTGCACGTGCTACCACGCTGGCAACGGGAATAGATACACTAAGCACTATTACTCAGAACGGCTATTTTGGTTTCGCTAGTGTGGAACAGTCCGGTTATAATACCACAAGCACAATTTTCCAAAGCGGCCACAACGCCGATGCTCGTGTGGAGCAGACATTAGGGACCAACAATCAAGTTGATATTAGTCAAACAGCATTAAGCGGTGGTTTAGGAGTTACAGCAACCGTTTACCAGAACTTCGGAAGCGATCTTGTAGTTTCCGTAACACAGGTTGGCAAAGAGAATTCCACTGAAATCACACAGTCCGGGAAAAACAACACTGCGTATGTCTATCAAGTTGCGACCAATAATAATTCCATATGCATTACTCAGTCTGGTTTCTTTAACACATCAACTGTGAACCAGTAGCTGTTCCATCGCGGATGATCAGATAGATCCTCGCCGATCTGCCTTTTTCATGGCTTTGTTGCACAAATCGGCCTGAGATTGTGCTTCCCCGGTAATCCCCCCTGTCTGACGTCAGCGCCTGTGGGTCCAAATAGTGTGATTTGCTAAGAGAGTGTTTGTTGCTCATCGTAACCACCGAGGAGTGGACGATGAGAAAGACAATGAAG
>JABITU010000131.1 GCA_018668195.1 Tateyamaria sp.
GCTGCTGACAATATCCGGCATCGCGTTCAATCTAAGGGTAAAACGGCAAAGGATTGCCATCCGCCTGATCGGGCTCTTTCTTGAGACGGGCATTTCCGATACGCTTAAGAAGCAATGCAAAAAGTGAACATGAGGCAACAATGCGGTGTGCATTTATTCTAGTTGCGATCTGTGCCGCAGTTTATCTTAACCTCATGAATATTTCAGATGTGTATGCTCAAACATTACCGCCTGAGCCTAGGCGTGTTCCGCATACGGTAACCCAGACGCAGACGGTTTTTGCCTTTGCAAGTGCGCCGATGTTACGCCCGTTTATCAATCTTGCACCTTATGGTCCTCCTACAATCCAAAAGACGGGTGGAGACGCTGGTTTCAAGCACTGGGTCAGGAATTTTCGCCACCGCGCCGCCGCGCAAGGGATCAGGGTCCAGACTTTTGATCGCGCCTTTCGTGGTGCTCGCTATGATCCAGATGTGATCCGGCGTGATCGCAATCAATCGGAGTTTACCAAGACGATTTGGGACTATTTGGACAGTGCTGTCTCTGGTCCACGAATCAAGAATGGCAAGGCCGCATTACGAAAGCATCGTATTAAGCTGAACGCGATCGAGGCGCGGTATGGCGTCGACAAGGAAGTCGTTGTGGCGATTTGGGGTCTGGAAAGTGCATATGGAAGCTTTAAGGGCGACAATAATGTGGTGCAAAGCCTCGCGACGCTCGCCTTTGATGGGCGTCGTGGCCGGTTCTTTGAGGCACAGCTAATCGCCGCATTGAAGATCTTGCAAAATGGCGACACATCACCGCCTAATATGACTGGTTCTTGGGCTGGCGCGATGGGTCATACGCAATTCATTCCAACGTCGTACTTGGCCTACGCCGTGGACTTCAACGGTGATGGTAAACGTGACATTTGGTCTGTTGACCCAACCGATGCGCTGGCCTCGACTGCAGCTTACCTCGCGCGTTCTGGGTGGATCAAAGACCAACCCTGGGGTGTCGAAGTCAACCTGCCGCATGGCTTTAATTATGCGCTTGCCAACCGCAATATCCGCAACAGCCCGAGTAAGTGGGCCCAATTGGGCGTGGTTGGTGCGAATGGAAAATCTGTGCCAAACTATGGGATGGCCTCGATCCTTTTGCCCGCCGGCGGACAGGGCGCTGCTTTTATGATCTTCAAGAACTTCTCGGTGATCGAACGCTACAACACGGCGGATGCTTACGTTATTGGCGTGGGCAATCTGAGTGATCGGATCAAAGGCGGTCCAAAGATCAAGGCAAGTTGGCCACGCAGCGACCGTGCCCTGACATTCTCTGAGCGTAAAGAGTTGCAGCGCCGACTGACGGCGGCTGGATTCGATACGCGAGGTATAGACGGCAAGATTGGCCCGCTGACTAGTCAGGCGGTGCGACGATTCCAGCGCAGCAAGGGTTTAGTGCCGGATGGTTATGCGTCATTCGGCTTGTTGAAACGGCTGCGCTGATCTTGGGTTTTCTTTATGATTCGATCTGCATTGGCGTTCAACCCGGAGACATCCCTCGCAGCTTTTCGCTGCGGCGACGTAACAATTCAACCACGGTTAAAAGGGCGATTGAGATCACCACCAAAAGGGTTGCCACGGCAAGGATGGTCGGGCTGATCTGTTCTCGCAGGCCGGTGAACATTTGCCAGGGCAAGGTCTTTTGACCGGCTGAACCGACAAATAAAACAACGACCACCTCGTCAAAGGACGTGATAAAAGCAAACAAACCGCCCGAGATAACGCCAGGCAGTATCAGTGGCATCTGCACCCGAAAAAAGGTGGTAACCGGGTTTGCACCCATGTTTGCTGCGGCACGTGTCAGAGACTGATCAAATCCCACTAGAGTAGCCGTCACTGTGATAATCACGAACGGAATGCCAAGAACGGCATGTGCAAGTATCACTTTGATATACCCAACAAAGTTCTTATCGAGTCCAAGACTGCTTTCCATCCAGTTGCCCAAGCTTGAGTAAAAGAAAAACATGCCTGTGGCCGAGATGATTAACGGTACAATCATTGGTGAAATCAGAATGGCCATAATCGTCCCTTTGAACGGAACGTGGCTTTGACTTAGGCCAATGGCGGCGAGGGTTCCAAGGCTGACCGAGATTACCGTTGCAATGGGGGCAATGATCAATGAGTTTTTCAAACTGCGTTGCCATTCGGAATTTGTAAAGAAATCTTCATAGTGTTTGAGAGAGTAACCAGCCGGGTCCAGCCGCAGCATCTCAGGCGTGAAAGTAAAGAAATCCTGCGCATTGAAGCTGAGCGGCATAACCACCAGGATTGGCGTAATCAGAAAGATGAAGATCAGCGCACAGATTACGCGAAAGGTATAATACCAGACTCGTTGGCCGAGCGTTGCATAAGGAGGAAGGCCCATGATCTTTATCCCAGCTTGACGTTGTCGATACCAACAATCCTGTCATAGGCCCAATAAAGTACAAGGACCGCAGCCAACAGGATTGTCCCCAGAGCGGCTGCCAAACCCCAATTGAGTGAAGACGAAATATGATAAGCTATACGGTTTGAAATGAAGACACCTTTGGTGCCACCTACGATTTCCGGGGTGATATAATAGCCTATGGCAAGAATGAAGACGAGTATCGACCCCGCCCCAATTCCTGGGACCGATTGTGGGAAATACACCCGCCAAAAAGCTGTCCAATTAGTAGCGCCGAGTGACTTGGCCGCCCTGAGATAGCTGGGTGGGATTGTCTGCATCACTGAATACATTGGCAAGATCATAAAGGGCAGCAAGATATGCGTCATGGCCACAATCGTACCGAACTGATTGTTGATCATGATCAGCCGCCCATCGTCGGCCACAAACCCAATCCAGACCAGCACATCGTTGATGACGCCCTGTTGCTGCAACATCACTTTCCATGCAGATGTTCGCACCAGAAGCGATGTCCAAAACGGTAAAAGTACCAGAATCAGTAGAACGTTAGCCTGGCGCATTGGCAGGTTCGCTAGCAGCCACGCGATCGGATAACCCAACAGGATACAAGACCCGGTGATGGCTAAAGACATGATGAGCGTACGCACAAATAGTTTTAGCAGGATCTGTTTGTCTTCGGGCTGCCAAGCGATACCTTGCGGCGTCTTCTGAGCGTCGACGGCGTTTAGAAAATAACCCGAGGTGTAAATTCCAGAATGGGTCTGAATGGTTTTCCAGGGTATTGCCGTGGCCCAGTCTTCATCAATTTCTGCAAAGGCTTTTGTGAAGGTGGGCAGTGGCAGATTTGCGGCTTGTGCTTGTATTAAAAGATCGGCTGTAGTCCCTGAATAGCCGCTCAGATCTGTGGTTTGCAGATCAAGGGCCAAGGCCACTGGAATAGCTTCCCATGGGCTTTTGGTGGCCGGGTCTTTGTCGCTTTGCGTGGCAGTGTAGACAACCCAAACGGTATAAGCCTTTGTTGTTGCAGGTAAAAGTTCGGCCATTTCGGCGCTTGGAGCGAAGTTGAGGTTGCCCGAGACACTGCGGTCAGTCAACGCAACCACCCGATTTCGCTGCACGTTTAGCAATGCCATGTCCGCCGTGCCTTGGCCTGCGTTTAGCAGATGGTACCACGTCCCACCGTCTTTCCAGTCAGAATTCAATTTGCCTAGAGCACGTTCAACATCTTTGCCTAAATCGTCCAGCTTTCGCCCTGATTGACGAAACAGTGATGATATTCCGGTTTGTTCGTAGTTAAGGCGCGTTCCCAGCCGTGTGTGACGCTTGGCCTCGGCAGCGAGGAACATGTCGAAATACATTGCTTGGTATACTTCTTCGGCAGGTAGGTCACTGGATTCTGCGTCCCATTTTGCCAGTGCTTGCACAGTGTAAGGCAGTGTGTTGGAGGCAATGTCGTTCTGCACTGAACGAAACAGCATCGATGCGATCGGAAAAATGAATGTAATCAGAACAAAGATCAAAAGTGGGGCGACGAGGGCAAGAGCGCGCAGTTTCTGTCGGCGCAATGCACGGCCAAGACTGCGCTTTAGCGGAGAGCCATCTGCGGCAAGAACCGGGCCTGTATCGGTCGCGTCCGTCATTTATGCGCCCTCGGCCAGAATAATGGTGCTGGTGGCCGTGCGATGGCGGATTTTCATAACTTGCTGATAGGCCGGATCGTTATAGGCGGCTTTGGCAGCCTCAAACGACGGAAATTCAAAGATGACATGGCGATCATGTGTTTCGCCCTCCATCACCTCGGCGTGCCCGCCGCGCACCAAAGGTTTGGCGCCGTGACTTTCGAGAATAGGCGTGTCTTTGATGACATACTCTTTGTAGGCTTCGGGATCGTTCACGGTGATATGGCCGATGATGTAGCCTTTGGGCATCGTTTTCTCCGGTGCTAGGGTTTGCGGGGCAAGCTGTTGGCGCGCCCCGCAAAAATTTTGGGTAAGGCGGGGATATCCCCGCCCTACGAATTTATTGAGCGAGCCACGCCTGGAATTTGGCGTCGATGTCATCGCGATAATCTGCCCAGAACTCGTAGTTATACAAGAACGTGTTTTTGGCATTGTTTGGATCAGTTGGCATGTGTGGTGCCATGTCGATGCCAAGATCGGCATGCTTGCCAACCAGCGGTGCCGAAGATGCGCGTGCCGGACCATAAGAGATCCACTTGGCCTGATCCGCCAGACGCTGGGTGTCTGTGGCGAACATGATGTAATCCATAGCACGTGCTTGGCGCTCAGGCGACAGGCCCGCAGGGATGATCCAGCCGTCAAGGTCGAACACCTGCGCGTCCCATAGCATGCCAACTGGCTGGTTTTGTTCTTCAATAACCGAGAACAAGCGACCGTTATAGGTTGAACCCATGACAACCTCGCCATCCGCCAGCAACTGAGGCGTATCCGCGCCAGCCGACCACCAGATCACATCGTCTTTGATGGTTGCCAATTTGTCGAGAGCCTGCTGTTGCCCTTCTGCTGTTTCAAGAACGTCATAGACATCGTCCTTGGCCACACCATCACAGATCAGAGCCCATTCCATATTGTTGATTGGGCGCTTTTCCAGCGAACGCTTGCCTGGATAGGCTTCTGTGTCAAAGACCGCGCAAACGGACGTTGGAGGCGTGTCGCCAACCAGATCTGTGCGATAACCAAAAGTCGTCGAATAGACGATTTGGGGGACAAAGCAGTCTGACACAATCAGATCGCCAAAGTCTTCGGACGCAGGTGTGCCGTCGGGGGCAGCAGCCAATTGTGTGTCGGCGTCGATTTCCAGAGCCAAACCTTCATCACAGAGGCGAATGGCGTCGGCGGCCACAACGTCAACAACATCCCATGTGACATTGCCTGCTTCGTTCATCGCACGCAGTTTCGCCACGGCTTCCGCAGAGCTGTCGTCATTGATGATCGTCACGCCGGTCATCGCCGAATAGGGGTCATGATACGCGTTCTTTTGTGACGCGGAATAAGCGCCGCCCCACGAAACGATTGTCAATTCGCTGGCCATATGGCCATCAGCAGCCACCATTCCGGCAGCAACCGTCAAGGCCGTGGTGGCCATAAGTGTTTTGGTGAGTTTCATAACTCTTCTCCCACTGTTTAAGCCCGTGTTTGGTTTCTTGAGGCAGAGACTACGGGCATCCCAACCGCCCCTTTACGCGTCGCGACCAATCTACTGGCCACGAAGTGTTCTATGCATCGAGTGCGCGACAATCTTCGGCCATCCAGCCAATTTCAATCTGCGAACCCGGCGTTAAACGCACCTGATCCGGAGCGTTGCGCGTTTTTATGACAAAGTCATCAATTCCCGCCACGCGCAGGCGTGTCCGAAAGATGTCGCCCATATATATAAACTCAAGCACTTCGGCCTTGAGTGTGTGTGCGTCCGCGCTGAGGCGATCCGGGTTCATCTCGACACGTTCTGGCCGGATGGAAACGCGCGTCCGTTCTCCTGGCTTGCTGACGTTGATAGGCTTTGCATCGATCAAATCGCCACCATCTAACTGAACCAGCGCCACACCATTGCTAATTTCTTTAATCACCCCTTCGAGCGTGTTGTTTTCGCCGATAAACTGGGCAACGAAACTGTTTTGTGGCTCTTCATACAGCTTATCCGGCGGGGCCAGTTGCTGAATTCGGCCATCATCGAACACGGCAACCCGGTCTGACATTGTCAACGCTTCGGTCTGGTCATGGGTTACGTAGACAGTCGTGATTCCCAGATCATGTGCCAGCTTCGTAATTTCGAATTGCAGTGTCTCTCGCAGCTGTTTGTCCAGCGCGCCCAGTGGCTCATCCATCAAGACCAACTCGGGCTCGAACACCAGCGCGCGCGCTAAAGCAATACGCTGTTGCTGCCCTCCGGACAATTGTGTGGGACGGCGACCCGCAAAATCCTGCATTTGCACCATACCAAGGGCGCGCATGATCTTTTTTTCGCGATCTGACTTACCCATCTTGCGCACCTCAAGCGGGAAGCTGAGGTTTTCGGCAACAGTCATATGAGGAAAAAGCGCATAGTTCTGAAACACCATGCCAATACCGCGTTTGTGCGGGGGGATGTTGTTGATCGAAACGCCATTTAGGCGGATATCGCCGTGGGTGGCTGTCTCGAATCCAGCCAGCATCATCAGGCAGGTGGTCTTGCCGGAGCCAGAGGGCCCAAGCATTGTCAGGAATTCGCCTTGTGGCAAAGAAAGGTTGAGGTCTTTAACGACAAGCGTTTCGCCATCGTAGCTTTTCTGCACACGTTCAAACTCGACGAACGCCTTGTCTGTCGCAGTGTCTGCCAAAGTAGGCTCCTCATTTTGTCTCAGCGATATTCCGCTTCGTTATTTGTATGTAAAGCGAGTAGGTGCTTGCATTGCAACCTGCTTAAATCGAATCTTGGTGCAGATTGGATAATCCAGTCGAATTCACTGCGATATTAGGCATTTTAAGTTTTAATGACCACAGCGAAGCAGGGCCGCGGCATCGGAGTCAAAGGATTCCCGCGCGCGTGATGAGAATGCTTTGTGCAGCTTAAAAGACGATATGCAGTAGTAGTGCGCCTTCAGTTCAGCTGATCGCTTTGATTGATTCACCAAATGTCGCATGATTGACTGCCGAATATGCACCGCAATGTTTCTGTAACGAATGATGCCAATCCTCCATAGGAATTGAAAAGGTTGGCGGTCTAGAGAATGCAACAACTGTGATGCAGTGACGTAACTGGCTCAAGCCGCTGCAACAAAACGCTCGATACCACAAACCGCTGACCGTTCATTCAAACCTCCATTTTGAAATCTTGAATCGGAAATCAGGCGCAATGGGAAACCTGAATGACCACAGGCTCTAGAAAACCTTGACCACCGCGGTAAAACCGTCGTGATCTTACCTACAGCCAACCACAAAATTCAGCGCGATAAACACAATGAACGATAAAACAGATTGCAGCTACGCAGCGTCCTGGACCCGGATCAAGGCACTCATAGCATCAAGATGATCGCCAAAAGTCTCTATACGAGATGGCGCGCAACAAACATTCTGTCACCATCATTTCCGAGCAAACGGACTGCATCCTCTGGGCTCAACCACAAGACCTGGTGGTCGGGCTCTATCGGTTTAGACAGTCGTCGCGCAGGCATTGCCAAATAAATGTGGCATAGTTTTTCGGCCCAGAGATCATATTCAGGCATGTAGGTAAAACGCCGGAATGCGCCCAGCCTAATTGGTCGGGAAATTCGCCAACCCGTTTCCTCGATAACCTCTCGATGCAGCGCGCTCAACGGCGACTCGCCGGGAACAATTCCGCCGCCTGGCAACTGAATGTCGGGCTTTTGGTCGGATTGGCATGTCAGCAGCAACTGACCTTTTCTCGGCAGAATGGCATATGCGCCAGCCCTTAGGGTGTAAGAACGCCCGTCTATGGGCGGCTGGCCGATCCTACGGATCATGCAACCCCTCTTTCAGTTTTTAACCATGGGCCTATATAGGCACAATATGGCAAGCACCGGCGCTAAAGGAAACCCTAATGATACTCGGTTCGCAACTTGCGTGGGATGATACGGTCCTGCCCTTTCAACTTGATGCGTCGGATATCCGTGGGCGCGTGGCGCGTCTTGACGGAGTTTTGAACGGCATTCTCAAACAACATGACTATCCTTCACTGGTCGAAGCGCTGGTGGCCGAAATGGCACTGCTGACTGCATTGATTGGTCAAACGATCAAGCTGCGC
Organism: Tateyamaria sp.; assembly: GCA_018668195.1. The sequence continues at coordinate 8,185 of JABITU010000131.1, forward strand.
TGGAAGTTGTCGCTGCAAGTCCAGACCAACGGCCCGGTACGCATGATCGCGACGGATTACTATGGCCCCGATGACGAAGGAGATGCGGCACGCGTGCGTGCCTACGCCAGTTATGATGCGGACAGACTGCAGGGCGATGTCCCGTTTGAGCAGCTTGGCGATGGATATTTTGCAGTCATGATCGATCAGGGCGAAGGAACCAAGCCCTATCAGGGCATAACCCCACTTGAAGGAAATTCGCTGTCATCGTGCGCAGAGGCATATTTTGCGCAGTCCGAACAATTGCCAACGCGCTTCCAATTGAGCTTTGGTAAATCCATAGAGCCAGGTGTGGACGAGCACTGGCGTGCTGGTGGGGTGATGTTGCAACACATGCCGAAGGCGTCCCCGCTACTGGCGTCAGGTGAAGGCACAGGCGAAATTCTCAAGGCTGACGACTTGTTGGATGGTGACCAGTCAGACAATTGGGGTCGGGTTAATATCCTTCTTGATACGGTCGAAGAGCTCGAGCTCATTGGCCCGCAACTGTCGCCCAGCGATCTTTTACTGCGATTGTTCCACGAAGAAACGCCTCGCGTGTTCGAACCGCAGCAGGTGAAATTTGGGTGCACCTGTTCTGAAGCCCGTGTACGCCAAAGCCTGTCAATTTATTCGGCCAAGGATATCGAAACGATGACGACGGATGATGGACGGGTGACAGCAGATTGTCAGTTTTGTGGCGCTCATTACGATCTTGATCCCAAGACCGTCGGGTTTGAGGCGGAAGCGTAGCCGGGTGAGTGACCTACTTTCAATGACGCGGGCTGCATTGGGTCAGACCCGGGTCGGCTCATCAGACTTCGACCTGAATTCGGATGTTATTCTTGCGCCAAATCGTAAATTACGAGAGGCAGCGGTTCTTGCCCCGATCATCGAGGGGGACGGTGGATTTGAATTAATCCTGACAAAGCGGTCGTCGGCGCTCAAGCATCATCCGGGTCAAATAGCTTTTCCAGGCGGCAAAAAGGATGGTTCTGATGCCGATCTGATTGCAACAGCACTGCGCGAGGCGAACGAAGAAATTGGCCTGCCGACGCAGCACGTGGAAATCCTTGGTACTTTAGCGACACATGAGACAGTCACGGGCTTTTCTGTTACACCTGTTCTGGCGTTGATCACCCAAGAATTCGAGGTGCAGGCCGAAGAGGGCGAAGTTGCCGAGGTGTTTCGCGTTCCTTTGGCCCATGTTCTGAATGTTAAACAATATGTCGTGGAATCGCGTCATTGGCGCGGTGCGCGTCGTTCATACTATGCGGTTCCTTATGGTCCCTATTACATCTGGGGTGCGACCGCGCGTATACTGCGCGCATGGACCGACGCGATACCCTCAGGCTAAGCGCTGATATACCTTTTCTGGCTGATCCAGCTGGGCAAAAGCTGTGTGCGATGTTCGAAGATGCAGGGCACCGGGCCTATTTCGTAGGCGGCTGTGTGCGCAATGCTGTTATGGGGTACCCCCCTTCAGATGTGGATATCGCAACAACAGCCGCACCACAGACTGTAATGGATCTGGCGAAGGTTGCTAACCTGCGTGCGATTCCGACGGGTTTTGACCACGGAACAGTGACAGTTGTTGTGGATGGAACGCCGTTTGAAGTGACCACCTTTCGCCGCGATGTTGCAACAGATGGCCGCCGCGCTGTCGTCGCATTCTCACAGAATATGGCCCAAGATGCCGCGCGGCGCGATTTCACCCTGAACGCACTTTATGCAGATCGTCACGGCACTGTTTATGACCCGGTGAACGGATTGAAAGACGCCCTAGAAGGGCGCGTGCGCTTCATCGATGATGCCGCGCAACGCATCCGCGAAGATTATCTTCGCATCCTGCGGTTCTTTCGATTCAGCGCATTCTATGGACAACCGAACCATGGTTGGAATGCAGACGCTTTGGCTGCCATTGCTGAAAATCTGAACGGGTTAAAGACACTTTCAGCCGAACGTGTCGGGTCAGAGATGCTGCGTCTTTTATCGGCATCAGATCCGGTTGGGCCGGTCGCCGTTATGGAAAGAATAGGAGTATTGAATAGTATTTTGCCAGGGGCGGATGCGAAACTGTTAGGTTTGCTGATCCACATCGAAGGGCAGATTGCGGCGTCGAGAGATCCAATAACCCGGCTTGCAGCGCTTGGAGGGACCGATGTGGTGCAACGATTGAGGTTGTCACGAAAAGATCAAAAGCAACTTGCACTCACTCTTGAACATGCAGGATCATTGATGGGTGCCCGAGCAATTGGGCACAGCGCGGGACTTGCGGCTGGCACTGGAGCGATCTTGCTGCGTGCGACGCTGACCGAGCAGCCGCTTTTAGCCAGCACTGCCCAAGACATCGCATACGGTGCGGCGATGAAATTCCCGGTCTCTGCCCGTGATCTGCCCGAACTGATTGGTCCAGCACTTGGAAAGCGTCTGGCCGCTATCAAAAAGGACTGGCTGATCTCTGACCTGACAAAAACTAAGGCTGATCTTTTGAGGGCGTGACTTTTGTGCAGTTAAAGAGTAACCCGTACCACCGTAGTCAACAGGGACGCATTATGTTTTGTGAAATCTGGTACGACCACTGATAATGTTACCAACAGTACTGTTGTTAGGTTGGCCTTCTGGCCGACATAACTTGCACTTTGTACTCTGATTTTGTGGCGCTCCCAAATGTTCAAATTTTTTGAATCGCTTATCGATCCTTATATCAAGTATCAGGAAATCGACGAACCGCCGACCAAACTTTGGCCGTTTCTGCGTGACTATTCCAAACCGTTCAAATTCGTCTTTATGATAACCGCCTTAATGTCGGTGATCGTTGCCACAGTCGAGATTGGGCTGATCTATTACATGGGGCGTGTCGTCGATTTGCTGGGTAAGTCACCAGAGGCGTTTTGGGAAAATCACGGCACCGAAATCATTGTTGTTGCGATATTTGTTATGATTGCGCGGCCAATAGTCCAGATGATCGATGTTCTACTTCTTAACAACACCATCTTGCCCAATTTTGGGACCCTAATTCGCTGGCGCGCACACAAACACGTTTTGCGTCAGTCCGTTGGCTGGTTTGAAAAAGACTTTGCCGGGCGCATCACCAATAGGATCATGCAAACGCCACCCGCTGCTGGCGAAGTGGTATTTCAGGTGTTTGACGCAATCTCGTTTTCTCTGGCTTACGTTGTGGGCGCAGCCGTGTTGCTCAGCGTTGCTGACCTGCGTTTGTTGGTACCGATGGTCATCTGGTTTGCATTATACCTGTGTCTTGTGGCTTGGGCCGTCAAGCGGATCAGCCCTGCATCGCAGGCGTCATCCAACGCAAGGTCCCTTGTAACCGGGCGTGTTGTTGATGCCTATACCAACATTCATTCCGTGAAGATGTTTGCTCATCATGATCTGGAATTAAGCTATGCTAAGGATGCAATCGAACACGCGCGTGAAACCTTTATGATCGAGATGCGGATCTATACGACTATGGATGTCATTCTGGTCATACTGAACGGATTGTTGATTGTTGGCGTTGTGGGTTGGGCGATTGCGTTGTGGACACAAGGTGCCGCCAGCGTGGGCGTTGTTGCGGCGGCAACTGCGCTTGTACTGCGCCTTAATTCGATGACTGCTTGGATAATGTGGGCGTTGACGACGTTTTTTCGGCAGCTTGGCGTGGTGGCAGAGGGAATGCAGACCATCGCCCAGCCAGTCACCTTAGTCGATGCCCCTGATGCAAAGCCATTAATCTTGACTAAGGGCGAGGTTTCACTGCACAGCCTGTCACATCATTATGGTCGCGAAAGCGGTGGGCTAAACGCTATAACAGCGGTCATTAAATCAGGCGAAAAGGTCGGCTTGATCGGACGTTCTGGCGCGGGAAAATCCACACTGGTTAAGTTGCTATTGCGATTCTACGACAGCGATTCTGGCCGCATCGAAATCGACGGCCAGGATATTTCCGGTGTGACACAGGACAGTTTGCGGCTAAACATCGGTATGGTGCAGCAAGACAGTTCGTTGCTGCACAGGTCTGTACGCGACAATATCCTGTATGGGCGGCCGGGTGCATCCGAAGAGCAGATGATCGAAGCTGCCAAACAAGCCGAAGCGCATGAGTTTATTCTTGAGCTGGCCGACCCAGAAGGGCGCACCGGCTATGATGCCCATGTCGGCGAGCGCGGTGTAAAACTTTCGGGCGGTCAACGCCAACGGGTCACCTTGGCTCGCGTGATCCTCAAGAATGCGCCTATCCTTGTGCTGGACGAGGCAACGAGCGCGCTCGATAGTGAAGTGGAAGAAGCGATACAGTCGACACTTTATCAAATGATGGAAGGGAAAACCGTAATCGCGATCGCCCACAGGTTGTCTACTATTGCCAAGATGGACAGGATCCTCGTGCTCGATGCAGGAAAAATTGTCGAAGATGGCACTCATGACGCGCTTTTGCAGCAAGGCGGCCTATATTCAGGCCTCTGGGCACGCCAATCCGGCGGGTTCCTAAAGGCCGAGGCAGCAGAGTGAAAATTTCGAACTGGATCGATTCGTTTCGTCACGCGGAAGGGCCGCCGCCAGAAACGCTTGGGCCGTTCATGCGGTGGTGCCTGTCGGGCGCTTGGCCTGCGCTTTGGCTTGCGGCATTTTTATCTGCAGTTGCCGGTGTGCTTGAGGCCGGGACCGCCCTGATACTGGGGCGAGTGATCGATGCAACGGCGCAATTCGGTCCAAACGGCTTTTTTGCACCGGGTAATATGGGTTTGATTATTGGTGCGCTGGTGTTCTTTGTACTGGCCCGACCTGTGCTTTATGGTCTGTCCTCAGCGGCGAATGCGATTATCGTGCAGCCGAACGTGAATCCCTTGGTCCTGTCTCGCCTGCACCGCTGGACCCTTGGTCAGGCGGTTACGTTTTTTGACGATGACTTTGCTGGTCGGATTGCGCAAAAGCAAATGCAGGCAGCGCGGGCTGTTACTGATGTCGTGTCCGAATTTATCAACGTTGTTGCCTTTGCGCTGGCGTCTTTGGCCGGTTCGGTGGTCTTGCTGCTGGCTATTGATCGTCGAATTGCGCTGGGCTTCGGGGTTTGGCTAATAGCCTATTTTGCGCTGATACGCTGGTTTTTACCACGTGTTCGCAAGCGGTCGGCCAGCCGAGCGGCGGCGCGTGCGATGGTGTCAGGGCAGATTGTGGACACGATTACCAACATTAAGACTGTTAAGTTGTTTGCGCATGATGATCATGAAGACCAGGCAGCGCTTGGCGCTATGGAGCTGTTTCGGACGGCCGCTGTAAAGTTCGGTGTTCTCGCTGCAAGTTTCCGCCTTGCGCTGATGACGTTGGCCGGTGTGTTGCCGGTTGTACTGTTGGGTGGAACAATTTTTATCTGGCAAGCGGGTCAGGCAACCGCAGGCGATATCGTTGCATCGGGCGCCATTGCGATCCGCATTGCTCAAATGACAGGGTGGGTCAGCTTCACGCTTATGGCGATCTATTCAAATGTGGGTGAAGTTGAAGACGGGATGCGCACCCTCACGCCGCGCACCAGAGTTCAAGACAAGCCCGATGCTCATGTGTTGAAGGGGGTAACGGGCGAGATATCGTTTGAGGATCTGGGGTTCAGCTATGGCCGTAAGACGGGCGGTATAAATGGCGTTAACCTGACGATTAAACCGGGCGAAAAAGTTGGTATTGTCGGCGCTTCGGGTGCTGGCAAGTCGACCTTGGTTAACCTTTTGTTGCGGTTGTATGCACCCGAACAGGGGCGCATTCTGATTGATGGGAAAGATTCTGAAACAGTCACTCAGGAAAGCCTTCGTCAGTCTATCGGAATGGTCACGCAGGAAACGGCCATGTTCAATCGCTCAGCGCGCGACAACATCCTGTATGGGCGCCCCGGTGCGTCAGAGGCTGACATGATGGCTGCAGCAAAAAAGGCTGAGGCGTATGACTTCATCACCGAAATGCAGGATCACAAAGGGCGCGCCGGTTTTGAGGCACACCTTGGAGAGCGCGGCGTGAAGCTGTCCGGTGGCCAGCGCCAGCGGATTGCTTTAGCCCGCGCCATTCTCAAGGATGCCCCGATCCTGGTTCTGGATGAGGCGACCAGCGCGCTAGACAGTGAAGTCGAAGCATCTATTCAGGTGGCTCTAAGCCACGTTATGGAGGGCAAGACCGTTATGGCGATCGCGCACCGACTGTCCACATTGACTGAAATGGACCGCATCGTCGTTATGGATGCGGGCCGGATCGTCGAAGAAGGCAGTCATGATAAATTGCTGGCCCGTGGCGGGCTTTATGCCAAGTACTGGCAACGCCAGTCTGGTGGGTTTATCAGCACTAAAGCTGCGGAATAAATCCTTTGCCGGTGTCCGCGTCACACATGGGACCATTGGCATGAAGACAGTTACGATTGATCGCTTGGGTCAGCAGGGCGATGGCGTTGCCGTTGGGCCAATTTATGCACCTCGCACATTGCCGGGCGAAGTGGTGAACGGCACTCTTGTTGGTGATGAGCTAACCGAAATTCGCATCGAGACCCCGTCGAGCCATCGGATCGCAGCAGGATGCCCTCATTACCGGTCTTGTGGCGGCTGCCAATTGCAGCATGCGAGCAAGGATTTTGTAGCCGCATTCAAGCGAGACATTGTTGCAACTGCACTGCACTTTCAGGGCGTAGAAACAGTTGTTCGGGATACGCTTACTTCGCCTGACCAATCCCGAAGACGGGCAAGTTTTGCTGCGCGACGTACAAAAAAGGGCACACTTGTCGGATTTCATGGGCGCCGATCTGATACTATCGTTCCTGTGCCGTCGTGCATTCTTGTAAGCCCAGAACTTGTTTTCGGCCAAGAAGTGGCAGAGTCACTGGCACTGGTAGGTGCCAGTCGAAAGGCGACACTAACTGTAACGGTAACCAGCAGTTTGGAAGGGTTGGATGTCGCGGTGAAAGGTGGAAAGCCGCTGGATGCGCCATTGCGCATTGCGTTGGCGGCTTGCTGCGAAGAACATAGGTTGGCGCGACTGGATTGGGATGGTGAATTGATTGGAATGCGGCAGGCGCCGACCCAGCGAATGGGCCGAGCTCAGGTGTTGCCGCCTCCGGGTGCCTTTTTGCAAGCGACTGCACATGGGCAGAACGTACTTTTGGGGTTAGTTACCGAAATCGTTGGCGACTCCAAAACTGTTGCCGATTTGTTTGCCGGGTGCGGAACATTTTCCTTACCCTTGGCGGAACAAGCCGAGGTTTTTGCCTATGAAAGCGTCCCAGAGATGGTCGCTGCGATGGATGCTGGATGGCGACAGGCACGAGGTTTGAAAAAGTTGGTGGCCCAAACCCGTGATCTTTTTCGCCGGCCGCTGATGCCGGACGAACTTGCACGTTTGGATGCAATTGTGATTGACCCGCCACGTAGCGGGGCCGCGGCACAAATTGCAGAGCTTGCAAAGGCGAGTGTGCCCCAGATTGCATATGTGTCCTGCAATCCGCAGACTTTTGCCCGAGATGCTAAAACATTATGCGGCTCGGGCTATGTTCTGGATTGGGTTCAGCCGGTCGATCAATTTCGCTGGTCATCTCATGTGGAGCTTGTGGGCGCATTCCGGCTGGCCCATATGTCGGTATGAAGGGGAGCTTTATGTCTGTTCGCATCCGATTGGCCGATTGGCTTGAAAGCCCGCGCGTCGCTACTTTTATTATCGCGGTAATTGTCGTGAACGCGATTACGCTTGGCCTTGAAACATCGACTTATGCGATGAATGCGGCGGGCCCGTTGATCATGAGGATTGACCAGCTTTGCCTGAGTATTTTCGTAATCGAGATTATGGCCAAGTTGATTGCGCACAGGTTCAAGTTTTTCCGAAATGGCTGGAACGTGTTCGACTTTGTGATTGTTGGCATTGCGTTAATGCCAGGGGCCGGCGGATTGTCTGTGCTGCGCGCCTTGCGGATCTTGCGGGTGCTGCGGGTTATTTCCGTGGCGCCCAGTCTGCGCCGGGTTGTCGAAGGCTTTGTCACTGCTCTTCCGGGAATGGGCAGCGTTTTCATGCTGATGGCGTTGATTTTTTACATCGGGTCGGTCATGGCGACAAAGCTATTCGCCAGCAGCTTTCCGGTGTGGTTTGGTAATCTTGGGTTAAGTGCGTATTCGCTGTTCCAGATTATGACGCTAGAATCTTGGTCCATGGGCATCGTGCGGCCAGTGATGGAAGTCTATCCCTATGCTTGGATGTTCTTCGTACCGTTTATAATGGTGACTACATTTGCCGTGGTGAACCTTTTGGTTGGCCTGATTGTAAACTCGATGCAAGACGCTCACGCCGAAGAGTCTAACGCGGCGACAGATAGCTATCGTGATGCTGTCTTGGAGCGGCTGGAAGCCATCGAAAAGCGTCTGGCTAAGCGTGATCTATAATTCACATTCGGGTGATACTGGTTTGTCCGTTATAAAATTCGCTGGGTCAGAACGCCGAAAGAATGGTATGCGCCGCGCAAAAATATTTAGAGCAGGATAAAATCCGTATGAGACGCCGAAATTTGATGTTTGGAGTTGCGGCAGCATTTGGGCTTGGTGCGTGCAGTCAGAGTTCCAAATTCAAAACCTATCGTGGGCCTGAAGTCACTTTTGTTGTGGTAAATAAAGAAGCTAGGAACATGTATTTGTTCCACGGCGACAAGGTTCTCGAAACGTATCGAATTGACCTTGGGTTTGCACCCAGAGGCGAAAAAATGGTCGAGGGTGATGGCAAGACGCCC
>JABITU010000132.1 GCA_018668195.1 Tateyamaria sp.
GCCAAAGGAGGCGGCGACATAGTCTCGATCAGAAACCTGTCTGAGACAGCTGCGGGCTTGTAATCCGTGACATCAGCGCGCATCTGCACCGCTGCTTTGGAAACTTCAGCGTCATCATTCAAATTCAACGCTACTGCTCCTGCTTCGGTCTTATGGGCCAGAAGCGGGCTCATCATCTTTAGCGCTACCGGAAAGCCGATTTCACGCGCGATATCGCCAAGTTGTTCTGCAGTGGCGACCCTGCCCTGCGGCACAGCCACGCCTTGTTTGGCCAGCCAGTCTTTACCTTTGTCTTCCGTAAACATTTCCAGCGCACCGACCTGCCCCGCAGGCAACAACGGTGCGAGCATCCGCAAGGAAATGCGCGCACGGGTCTGCGCCCAAGTGGCAGCCTGGCCAATGGCATTCAACGTCTCATGAATCCCTTGCATTGGGGCCAGCCCCTCAGCGATCAGTAACTGACGGGTTTCAAGGTCCAAGTTCTCAGGCAAAGTCGCACAAATCGCAGCAGGCAGACCTTGTTCGTTGGCAGCACGCCCAAAGGCTGCTGCGTCCTGTTGATAATACCCTTTCGAGGCATCCAACCCCGCTGCGGGATAATCCTGAACAAGGACAGCCGCATCCGCATCCACTGCCGCCATGGCCTTTGCAAACACAGGATAGGTCATATCACCCTGCCCCCAGATTGGCGTGGTATAATCCAGCGGGTTAGACACTGTCGCGATCTCGGGCAACAGAGCTTTGAGCGCCGACTCGTCCGCAGGCGCAACGGGTGGAAACACCAGCCCGATCTTTTCGGCATAATCCGCCAGCATCGTGGCCCCCCCGCCCGAGCAGGTGAACCCAGCCACGCGCACGCCCTTGGGTGCACCGACCACACAGAGGTATTTAAGCGTTTCAATAAACTGCGAAGGGTTCGTCACGCTGATCACGCCAGTACGCGCGAATAGCGCCTCATAAAGCTCGGCCGCGCCAGACAGTGATCCGGTATGGCTGACGGTCAATGCAGACCCGATTTCGGAACTGCCGGTCTTGAGCGCGACAACTGGAATGCCCTTGGACTGCGCCTTGAGTGCGGCGCGTTCAAAGCGGGGGATGTCTTGCAACCCTTCGATGTGCAGGCCAATGGCCCGCACGGCAGGATCATCCGCGAAAACGTCAAGAAAATCCTCTTGCCCCAACACGGCCTGATTGCCCGCCGAGACCATATAGGCCAGCGGCAATGAGCGCTGGCTCATTGTAATGTCGGAAGAAAACATGCCCGATTGCGTTATTATCGCCGCGCCATAGCCCGGCGACCAACCGCCGTGTTCAAACGACCACAGGGCGGCATTGTCGATGTAGTTGATCAGCCCGTAGCAATTGGGGCCAATCAAAGCCATGTCACCTGTGGCGTTGACTAGTGCTTGTTCGGCCAGCGCGTCGCCGGTTTCCTTGAAGCCAGCCGAGAAACACACAACCCCGCCTGCGCCCATCTGCGCTAGAGTCTGCAACGCCGCGACAACCCCACCCGCCGGAATGGCAAGGTAAACCGCATCGGGCGCTTCAGACAGATCGCTGATCGACGCGACACAAGGCAGCCCGCCCAGTTCTGCCCGCTTGGGGTTCACGGCCCACATCTGTCCTTGAAAGCCCCGCCTGCGCGCTTCGTTGATCGCGATCGTCGCGTCGCGCCCACCGATGAATGCGATATGGCGCGGCCTCAGAAGGCGTTGGAAATTTGCGCGGCGTTCAGGGGTCATGCACCAAGCGGCCGCAGGATGGAGCGTGTGATGATATGACGCTGGATTTCGCTTGTGCCGTCCCAGATGCGTTCTAAACGGCTATCACGCCAGAAGCGTTGAATCGGCATTTCTTCCATCAACCCCATGCCGCCGAAGATTTGCACAGCATCATCGGCGATCTTGCCCAACATTTCCGCGCAGAAGACCTTGACCATCGCCGCATCAGCGTCTTCCATTGCGCCCTTTTCAGCGCGGGCCACGGCGTCATTCACCAAAAGGTCTGCCGCGCGCAGATTGATCGCTCCATCCGCCAGACGAAAGCCCGTCGCCTGAAACGTCCCGATGGGTTTGCCGAATTGCTTGCGCGTTGCGGCCCAATCGGTCGCCATATTCAGGATACGCTCTGCCTTGCCGCAGCAGGTGGCACCGACCCAGATACGCCCCATGCCAAGCCATTTACCCGACAACTCCAACCCGCGCCCCTCTTCGCCCAAGATTTGCTCAGGGCCAAGCCGCACATTATCGAAATGCAACTCGAACGTCTTGTACCCGCGGTAGCTGACGCAGCGCGTGCCTTCGCGGCAGTCAAACCCTACCATGCCCACATCAACTAAAAAAGCCGTCACCCGTTTGCGTGGCCCACGCGGTGTTTCATCAACGCCAGTCGCCGCAAAGACAATGGCGAAGTCGGGCATGCAGGGTCCAGAGATAAAATGCTTTGAGCCGTTCAAAATCCAATCGGCACCATCCCGCCGCGCGTTAGTTTTCATGCCCATGACGTCTGATCCCGCGTCCGGTTCCGTCAGGGCAAACAACTCGCGTTTTTCACCACGCACGGCAGGTAGGAGGTACCGCTCGCGTTGCTCTGCGTCGCAGGCCATCAGCAGCTCAGTGGGCCGCGCCGCCCAGCTTTGCAACGCATGGCTGGTCTTGCCATATTCGCGTTCAATCAACGCCATTTGCGCAATGCCCAAGCCGCCGCCACCAACCTCTTCGGGCAAGTTGCAGGCGTAAAGGCCCAGTTCTTTGGACTTGGCTTCAATTCGGCGTCCGATCACTTCTGGCACATGGCCCAAACGATCCACTTCTTCCTCGTGGGGAAACATTTCGGTTTCGACAAAGCGGCGGACCGTGTTGATCAACAGGTCGTTTTCAACGGATGTTACCATGTTCATAAAAACCTCATTTAGGTTGCATTATTGCTAGCGTTTCGGCGCGACTGGATCGCAAAGATCACAAAAGCGATAAAGGTGATGGCGATCAGTACCACTGCAGCGGCGGCCACGGTTGGGTCGGTGTTTTCGCGGATGCCGTTCCACATGCGGCGCGGCAGGGTATAGACGCTGTATTTTGAGATGAATAGCGTCACGACAATCTCGTCCCAGCTTAGGATGA
>JABITU010000133.1 GCA_018668195.1 Tateyamaria sp.
CTTATCTGAAAAGGCGGCTTGAAACGGCTTTTGCCAATTTTTCTGAAATTCTGTCAGGCCAGACTTCGTGCCACAGCCTGCATTGCCCATCCAGCGGAAGCTATCACTGAAAAACTCGCCAATATCGGCGATCCGGTGATCATTCAACCCATCCACCATGGCCTCGATAACGGCCCGCGTTTCGTCTGTTTTAGACATATCCGTCTCGCGGCTTAGCGTGGCTTGCTCTGGGCGGGTGCCCTTCATACTATATCCTCACTTATGAATTGTGCCGCCCGATATCCGATCATCATAGAGGGCGCGTTGGTATTGGCCGAGGTCACTGCTGGCATAACTGATGCATCTGCAACCCAAAGGCCGGAGACCCCCGCCACGGCAAGGCGCGGGTTGACAGGGGCAGTGCCTTCGCCCATGCGTAGAGTCCCGACAGGATGATATGCCGTCGCACCACGGTCCATGATATGCTGGCGCAACGCCGCGTCTGTGGTTACTTCGGGTCCAGGAAAAGCCTCGGGCGCACGGTAGTCCCCAAATTGCGCCGTGCTCATCAGCGCGCGCAGACGCTTGAAGCCAGCGAGCAATGTTTCGACATCTTCTGGGTCCTGAAACAGGCCAAGATCGATATCTGGCGCGACGTTTGGATCAGCCGAGGTCAGGCGCAAACGCCCACGTGACTTGGGCCGACACACGCAGACATCCGCGAAATATCCAGACCCTTGGGTAAACCGACTGCCCTTCCAATCCAGCATGAAGGGAATGAAATGGCATTGCACATCCGGCTCACCTGACTCGCCGCGCGCGTTGAAGAAAGCGCCCCCCTCAACCGTTGGCGAGGCAAAGCGTCCCGTGCGCGTAAACAGATAGCGAAATAGCGCAGCCATCCACGCAGGCAGTTGGGACAGTGTCAGTCCATATCCAGATTTCGGGCCAACATAATGAATTCCGGCAGCGGGGTGATCGTGCAGGTTTTCGCCCACCTCGTCCAAGGCATGGGTGAGCGAAATGCCAAGTTCCTTCAGATGGTCCGCCGGTCCGACCCCGGATCGCATCAGGATCGCGGGGGAACCGATGGACCCCGCTGAAAGAACAATGCCACGGGACGCGCTCAGCTTCGTGCCGTCGAGCAGGACAATACGCTTTGCCTGCCCATCGTCAAACTCGATCCGATCGACCTCGGCCCCTGTCTTGACTTGAAGACCATGCGCGTCCTGCGCAGGGCGCAGAAATGCATCTGCCGCCGACCAGCGGCGCCCGGCGCGCATATTGAACCGGAAGGTACCAGCGCTTTCATATTCGGGCGACGGGGCCTCGGTCGAGTTTCCCCCGAACAAACCGGACAGCGCCTGAACCAAAGGATGGGCACCCGTCATCTGCTTTGGCTGAAGCTTGGCTTCGACCGCTTCGAATGCGTTCTCGACATCGCCCCATGCCCAGCCCTTGACGTTCCAACCATCAAAGTCGTCGCGCCGCCCGCGAAACCAGACCATCGAGTTAATGGACCCCGATCCCCCAAGCATGCGTCCGCGGTGAACATTCAAGTGCCGGCCCCCCAGACCCTTTTGCGGCACTGATTTAAAGCGCCAGTCGCGGTTGCTTCCCATAAGCCAGGCCAAACCGAATGGCATTTTGACCAGCGGGTGGTTGTCTGACGGGCCTGCTTCCAGCGCCAGAACACGCCCAACGCCGCGCCGCGCCAGTTCAGCAGCAGCGATGCATCCGGCTGAGCCTGCGCCGACGACAATGAAATCCGCGTCCGTGCTCATGCGGCAGCCCTTTCGAGTTCACCGAAAACGTCAAAGCCGAGTTGCAGCAGCACATGCGGGATATCCAGCATACACCAGTTTTCGATGATCTTGCCATCCTCGCAACGCCACCAGTCACAATCGCGCATGAACACACGTTTTCCTGTTGGCTCAAGCCCAAGGAATGGCTTGACGTGGACACCTGTAATCATTGGCCAACCGCTTAAGAATGCATAGTTCCCGTCAGCGGACTTACAGTCCGCGCCAACATGTTTGATGCCAACTTCGCTGCCGTCACCCCATCCCTCAAAGGTCTGCTCAAACGGTTGTTGGAAAGTGGCGAATGCATCAACAGTAGCATAACAGCCAAGCCCGCCAGGCCCGTACCAAACCATCTTGTCGTGCCAGTAGGGCCTCCATGCTTCGTGTGCTGTTGTAAGCTTTTTAAGCATGGCTTCTACCAGATCGGCAGAGGCTCTTGACCCAATGCGGTCAGATGGCCCATCGACGATGCCGTCATATGTTGCCGGTCCGGGCACAACGCCTTCATAGCCGCGGCTTTCTTCGAGTGGCCAAAGGCCAAGCGCGATAATCAACTCTGCAAACCCAAGGAATACATGGCTTTCGACGATTGATCCATTTTCCATCCGATGAAATTCGCCAAAGCGTAGATAGGCCAACTTACCGCTGGCGGGGATGCCAAAAAACGGCTTGGAGAAATATCCGTGGAAATACCCGGTCGAGGTCACCCATTCTGAACCAAGGTATTCGCCCCCAAGCACGATGTAGTTTTGTCGGGTACAGCCCTCAAACGAAGCGAAGATTGGCGCGATGATGTTGTGGAGATACCCATCACCATCCTGCGCCTCGTTGATCGGGTGGCTGGCGTTCACTTTCGCAGACTCGTGAAAAAGGCTTGATACAGCCGCTTCCACTTTGTTCATAGCAAAACTGTCTAACAGTTTGCGATAAAGCGCCTTGTTGTTGTGCGATGTCTCTGTTGCAATTCCCATCGCCGGACGGTTAACGCGTGCGTTCATCTCAAACTCCTTGTCGCTCTGGCAAGCTAATAGACATTAGCATCACCCTTTGACCGCGCCGGCGGTAAGACCGCTGACAATCTGGCGTTGGAAGAACAAGACCATAAGGAATAGCGGGGCCGTGACGGAAACAACCGACGATACAGCAAACATGACGTTGCCTTTGGTCTGCGTGGTTCCAAGGAAGCTCGCAACCTTCGGGATCATTGTCTGGTTTTCTTTGGACAGCAGCATCGTCGTGACGGCGAAATCGTTGTATGCCAGCAAGAAGGAGAACAATCCTGTTGTAATGACGCCCGGCCACATCACTGGGATGATAACATTGCGAAAAGCCTGAAATCGAGTGCAGCCATCCACCATCGCGCTTTCGTCCAGCTCGGCAGGAATATTTTTAAAGAAGGAATGCAACATCCATAGGGTAAAAGGCTGATTGATAGCGACCAGAACGATCACTGTTGTCGCCGTATGACCCCACAGATTCCACTGAAAAAACACTGGCAGATAGCCCGACACCAAGGTGATTGGCGGCATGGCTCGAAATATAAGCGCTGCGAGCAAGAACCAAAAAGCATAACGATAAGTAGACCGCGCTAACGCGTAACCGCCAAGCGTTCCGAGAGTCAGTGATATTGTTACCACAAAGAAACACACAATCGTAGAATTCAACGCCGCGCGCCAGAACTCTTCTTGCACCCAAGCTCCGTAATAGCCATCGCTGGTAAATGGGCCGCCCGTTTCAATGAGGGTCAACCTGCCGGTCAGAGCATTGGCCCAATTGGCCTTGGAAAAGAAATCCCCCTCAACCTTAAACGATCCCCAAAGCGTCCAGAGGAAGGGAAACGCAGCAAGAATCATCCAGATGGCCAAAATAGCCACAACAAGACATGTGACGGTAGCAGGTTGGCGTTGTGCTTTGCTTGACATACTACACCTATTTCCGATCATATTCGCGCCAAGTGCGCACCAAGACAGGCGATAAAAGAATCGCTACGCCAATTATTGTAAGAACTGACGTTGCCGCTGCCGATGAGAGTTGACGGGTTTCTCCCCCTAGGTCGTTATAGATGGCCCAGCTCAGAGAAGTCGCATGCGCCTCGGCCGAAAAGCTGACAATGGGCTCAAAAACCCGGAAATTATCCATCAGCTGCATCAAGGCAATAAAGGTGGTCAAAGGCAGTAAATGAGGAATAATAACATGGCGAATTTGCAGCCAACGATTGGCCCCATCCACACGGGCTGCTTCCAGCGTGTCCTGGCTTACAGACTGCAGGCCCGCATAATAGACAATAAAGGCAAACGGTGCCGCGTGCCATACGCCATATACCATTAACATGACCCAAGTCAGCGGCGTTGATGCTTTGACAGATAAATCAGGATCACCTGCAAGATATTGCAATGTAGACCCAACAATGCCACGTGCATCCACCATCCAAAACAGGATGAGTGCCCCCACAAGCGGTGTGATCATCATCGGAAGAAGCGAGAAAAAAATCAGTGGACCCCGGATTTTTTTGACAGCGCTGTTTACCGAAACGGCGACCACAAATCCAAAAATGATGACCAGCGGAGTCACAACGAATGTAAAAACTAGCGTAAACGTAATCGCCTTGTAAAAGGGTAGATTTAATATTTGCGTCCCAAAATCGCGCCATGACTTGGAACTAGTCCAATTGCCGCCCAAATCGTCAATCGCGAGATGGTTACGATCTGCATATATTTTGAGGCCGGAGAACTGCCCCAACGGGCGTTCTGAACGCAATGCGGCATTAGCATCATGATCAACGGTTGTGGACTCTTTGCAGCCAAACAGATCGCAGGTTTCAACGATTTTAATCACCTGCTCATGTTCAACATGCACCGATTGCACAATAACCGAAACAATCGGAAAAAAGATAAACAGCAACATTGCCAGCGCGGATGGAAAAACAAACCAAAAAAAGGGTTTATGTTTCATGGTCTTGATGCCCCCAGGCGCCAGTCAGCATTTTGGAATAAAAAGGGGCGGACCATAGATCCGCCCCAAACTTGAGATCCCTCAATTAAGGAAACCCTTCTCTTTTGCGGCTGCAGTATAAGCCGCTTCGGCATCAGCCAAAGCCTGCTCGGCACTTTCTTTACCCAGCAAGAAATCTGCGATATTGGCGCCCAACGCAGTGTGCAACAGACCGTGATAAGGCAACATCGGATAAGACGTTGTGCCCGCAGCTATTGCGGCGAAAACACCGTCATTGACCGGTGCAGGGGTATAGCCCTCGATCATCCACACAGCCTGACCCATGGTTTCTGCATTCAGGATTGCCGGGCTAGTGCCATGTTTCATAGCCAGGAAGGTGGCCACAGCATCTTCGTCAGATACGTTTTTGGCTACGGTCCAGCCGTCCCACCATAGGGTCGATGCAGGAGTAGAGCCTCCATCAACGGTGAGCGGACCACCCACTGTGATGTTTGAGTAAACCTGCTCTTCTGCGCCCTCATCATCCATCAGACGGCCCATGCGAGATCCCCACATATTCATTATCATGACGTTGCCTGCTTCCATTTCAGCACCAGTGGCATTGGAATCATGCGTCAAAAAATCAGGATTCATATATTCGGTTAGCGCTTTCATCATTTCCAAAGCTGCAACACCCTGTTCATTGTTAATCGCGACCTCAGCTGTGCCGGGCTTATAAAACGCCCCACCATGCCCAATATACATGTTGACGAATTCCTGAGCCAAGTTCCAACCCGCTGCATAAGCGCCACCAACAGGATATTGGCTAAGACCCGCTGCACGGATTTTCTCAGCAGTCTCTAATACCTCTTCATAGCTGCTGGGCACATCAACACCAATCTCTGCCAACACGTCTTTACGATACGCCAGTGTCTGCGCGTTCGCCATAAAGGCAACGGCCATTACTTTGCCGCCAATCGTGATTAGCTGATTCTTAGGGATATCCTGACCATGTACAGCCACCAAATCATCTAACGGGCGAATAACGCCTTCGTTCATCAATGCAACAATCGATGAATTCGCGATAATCGCAGACGAATACTCGGCCGGGTTACCGCTCATACCGTCCACGTTAATCTTTTGGTGGTCCGCCGTTAAGTTGATCTTAACCTCTCCGCCCATACAAGCGGCTGCGCCATTCGCAACGGTGTGGATTGCAGGAAATTCATTTCCAACAATGCTGACATTGCCAGAAATTTGACAGCCCGCATGTGCTGTGGCCGCAGAAATTGCTAATACGCTTGCAAGCGCTACTTTTTTTAGAAACATGTCGTTTCTCTCCCTGTTGTTGGATGCATCTTCGAAGCCTGCATCCGTTGACCCCGCCTATGCGGGAAAACGGAGGTCGTTAGCCTCCAATACGCGCACCGGTTTGAGAATCAAAAAGGTGGCAATGAACATCAGAAACCTCGATTGAAACCATGTCAGCGATTTTGGCGCGGTAATTTTTGTCAGCTTTGACCGACACGAGTGCGCCGCCAATGCGTACGCTCACCATTGTTGCGTCACCCAAAAGTTCCATCGTGTATATCGGCGCATTGATCTGACCGCCGCTTTCAACGACGCTAGCATCTTCTGCGCGAAATCCAATCGTTACCGGTCCCTCAGCTGCGTCCAGACCTGCTATATCTGTGTATTTTGCAGAAAACTTACCATCTTTAACGGCACCCTCAATTAGGTTCATCGCTGGATTTCCAATGAAGCTGGCAACAAATGCATTGGCCGGGCTGTCATAAATTTCAACCGGCGTACCGACCTGCTGAACAATACCCTCTTTCATGATCACAACCCGGTCAGCCAAAGTCATCGCTTCAATCTGGTCATGCGTCACGTAGATCGTTGTTACAGCCAATTCGTGAGACAGATTCTTGATTTGCGCCCGCGTCGAAACCCTCAGCTTGGCATCAAGATTGGACAGCGGCTCATCCATCAAAAAAACGTTCGGTTCGCGTACTACCGCCCGGGCAAGCGCAACACGCTGGCGCTGGCCCCCTGATAATTCGGCAGGTTTACGATGCAGAAAATCATCAAGTTCAACCATGGCGCTTGCCCGGCGCACTTTTTCGTCATGGGTTTTGGAAGAAACCCCACGCACTCGTAGAGGAAAGCGAATGTTTTCGTAAACATTCATATGGGGATAAAGCGCATAACTCTGGAACACCATCGCCACATCACGATCTTTTGGCTCAAGATCATTGACCCGCTTTCCATCCACAAGAATATCTCCGTCACTGGCGTCTTCGAGCCCGGCGATCATGCGCATAGTGGTCGTCTTCCCGCAGCCCGACGGACCAAGCAGAACCAGAAACTCTTTATCTGCAATGGTTAGGTTAAAATTATCCACACCAACAAAACTGCCCCATCGCTTTGACAGGTTACGCAACTGGATTTCAGCCATTAACTCTCCCCAACGAAAATTCTTGTATCCGCCGAAGCA
>JABITU010000134.1 GCA_018668195.1 Tateyamaria sp.
GATTACATCGTGTGTATAGAGCGCTACCTCATTCCCTTCTTTGGAGCACAGTTTGTCACCTCAATCGATTACCAGAAAATCCAAGACTTCTATGAGTGGCGGCGTGCAAAGATGGGGCGTGAGCCAAAGGCAAGCACGCTTAATACTCATAACTCAGCCATGAACCGTGAGACTTGAGCTGACCGATAGTTGTCCATTCGGGGCTGCCAAGTTAATCATACGCTTAATAGATTTTTGGGAGTTTTGATTGTGAAAAACAGACAGCTTGGACATGAAGGACCAATGGTCCATCCGATTGGCTTTGGAGCGATGTCATTTTCTGATTTCTATGGAACAACCAACGAGCGCGAAAGTCACGCTATTTTGGATATGGCAATGGACGCTGGCGTCAGCCATCTCGACACATCAAACGTCTATGGAATGGGCCGATCTGAGACAGTTATTGGCAACTACATTAAAGCTAATTCGCAAGCGCAGGACCATTTTGTTATCGCGACCAAGGGCGGAATCACTCGCAATCCGACTGGTCCAGGCAATATTTTCAACAACTCCCCCAAGCATTTGAAAACCGAACTCGAAAACAGTTTAAGACGTTTGGGTGTGGAAGCTGTTGATCTTTATTACCTCCATCGTCGTGATCACAATGTTCCGATTGAGGAAGTGACAGAGACGCTTGCCGCATTTGTTAAATCTGGCAAAGTTAAAGCGATCGGATTCTCAGAGATAGCACCCACCACGCTGCGCCGTGCGCATGCGGTTCATCCTGTGGCTGCTGTGCAATCTGAATATTCGCTTTCGACTCGTTCACCTGAACTAGGCCTTATCCAAACTTGCGCAGAGCTTGGCGTTTCGATGGTTGCATTTTCACCTGTAGGTCGCTCCTTGCTGACCGACTGTCCAATAAGCATGGCTGCCGCACAAGATCTTGCCTTCTTAAAAAACAACCCTCGCTTTATGACGCCAAATTATGAAGCAAATTTTCTTGCCACTGCAGGGTTCCGATCACTGGCGGCAGATAAGGGGCTATCTGCTGCGGGCCTAGCCATCGCATGGCTTCTAGCACAAGGTGATCATGTCCTCCCAATTCCAGGTACTCGCTCTGTCTCGCATTTTGCCGAGCTCTTACAAGCCTCCAACTGCACTTTGACTTCTGGCGACCTTGAAGCAATTGAATCCATTTTACCAATTGGCTGGGCTCACGGGGATCGATATTCTGAAGCGCAATGGATCGGACCAGAGAGATATTGCTAATTAACGCCATTTTTATTGACGCACTCATTTCAAGCTAAACCGTGATGCTGCTCTGGTTGAGTGGCGTCAATTAGTGAGCGCATAGATTTAGGTTGTGCCAGCAATCTGGTGCGTGTTCTCATTAGTTTGACAGCTCCCAAAAATTGGTTAATGGGCTAAAGGTATCGTCAATTTTATTAAAGCCCCGGAAGCGGTTTCTAAAAGTTCCAGGCACCCATTATGGTTTTCTATCACTCTGCTTGCAATAGGCAGCCCCAAGCCGCTGCCTGGCCCGCCACTGGCTTGCGAAAAACGGCTGAGTGCTTTGATATGCTTGCTGATGGGAATGCCAATGCCATCGTCGTTGATGACTAGAAATGCGTTTAATCCGTCCTGTGACAAAGATATTGTGATTTGTGTCAGGCCATCACCACCGTGGGTGAGTGAGTTGTCTAGCAGATTTAACACCGCTTCCTGCAGCATCGTTGAGTCGCCCATGACCATGACGTCACCTGTGGGGAGGACGCAAATCAGCTCTACGCCGCAATCAATATATTTCTGGGTAAAAGCTGTGCTGACGTTGCGCACAAAAGCTACAAGTTCAACAGGCAATCCTGAACGTAGAATGTCAGTACCGCTTGCCCGCTCAAATGATAAAAGCTTGTTTGTCAGGTCGCTAGCCTCTCTAGCGGCCGTGACCAATTCGGCACTACGCTTTTTTGCGGCTATCGGGTTTGGTGCGTTTTCAACGGCTTCAGCCAGCGCAAGCACACCAGCTACTGGGTTCCTGAGTTGGTGGGCCGCGTTTGAGATGAATTCGTCCTTGGAACTGATCCGCCGCGAAATGCGGTCCAATAATGCGTTAAGCGTATTCACAAGCCCCTGCGTTTCGGCAGGCACAGTACGGCGTATGGGTTCAAGTTCGCTTGGTGTGCGTTTTGCGATCGCCCTTTCTAGATCAAGCAAGGGGCGCAAGCCCAGCCCGACGCCAAACCAGACTACGATAGCAACGCTAAGAACCAAAAGGAAGATTACGGCGAAAGACCGTGAAAGAACATCACGCACAAAACTGCTGCGCACATCCGCGCTTTGCCAGACGGTGATGCTGAAAACGCCGGCAACGCCACTGACAACAGTACTGTCATGATAGCGCAGCACGCGAACTTTCGCACCCTGATAGATGCTGTTGTAATATTGTGGATCGGTTGGAGACGCGTTTGGTAACACTGGTGGGGTTGAATACCCTGTGACGAAAACACCGTCCGGTGCATACACATGATAAAAGATTGCCCCACCCGATGTATCGTTCAAAAGTCGCTGCGTGGGCGGACTGATTGCATCACCATCCGAAAGAGCCACATCGCGCGAAATGGCAAGCGCGGCAGACAAGAGACCACGATCGAAAATGCTTTCGGCGCGATCTGTTGTTGTGCGAAATTGCCATGCCGCAGCTATGAGCGATATCACCAGAAGGGGGGGCAATATGATTACCGTCAGTCTCGCGCGCAGGGAGTTCAGTTTCATTTCGTCGTCTCAGCTGACATCTGGTAGCCTAGACCACGCCGCATTCCGATTGTGATGCCATGAGTTTTCAGTCGGCGGCGCAATCGCGATACATATACCTCTACGACCGTTTCTTCGACATCTGCTCCCGTTCCATAGACGTGATCCAGTACAGTGTTTTTTGAAACAGTACGCCCTTCTGCGGCGAGCAGGCATTCAAATACAGACATTTCGCGACGTGGCAGATCAAGCTCGACTTCGCCGTCAAACAATTGGCGCGATGTCGGGTCAAACTGCAAAGCACCAAAAGTGCGACGTTGTTGTTGTGGAATAGCGCGTCTGCGCAGTAGTGCACGCACGCGTGCTTTAAGTTCTGCCATCTCAAAAGGTTTGATCAGGTAATCATCAGCCCCTGCATCGAGGCCGTTAACACGGTCTTGTGTTTCAGCACGCGCAGTGAGCAAGATCACCGGACGGTTATCGCTGCGTGCACGCATTTGCGACAGCAGCGTTAACCCATCCAGTCCGGGCAGGTTGATATCAAGGATCACCAGATCCGCCTGATCCTGAGACAAGTAGCCCTGCGCTGCTCCGCCATTATGTAACACATCCACGGCATGGCCTGCGTCCTCAAGACTGTAGGCAATGCCTTTGGCAAGGCTAATATTGTCCTCAACAAGTGTGATCCGCATTTTGGCAATTCTTAACTGTGCAAGTCTCGTGCAAGGTTCGCAGGTTAGTAACGTAAAATCAACTGGGGGCGGACACCCCCTATGACGATTCGATAAACACCCCTTCGGGAGAAGGGGCATTCAAAACTGGGAGGTTTATATGTCCACTTTTAAAACTACGCATCGCGCAGCCATGGGTCTTGTGGCCGTGGCCGCAGCTACATTCGGCTTGCAGGCAAATGCAGGTGGTCACGGAATTGATTTGGCGGGCAAAACCGTTGAATGGATCATTCCGTTCTCCGAAACAGGTGGTTCTGCCAAATGGGCTAATTTCTACGCACCTTTGCTGTCTGAGGCCCTGCCAGGTACACCTACTGTTGTTGTGAAATTCATGCCAGGTGCAGGTTCCACGAAGGGTGCGAACTTTTTCCAAGAGCAGACCTATGATGATGGCACGCTGATCTTTGGGTCTTCCGGTTCCACTCAGTTCCCTTATCTGTTGGGTGACCCACGTGTGAAGTTTGAATATGATGACTGGAACGTTGTTCTTGCATCGGGCACCGGCGGTGTTGCTTACCTCCCGCCAGAGCTGGCTGCAAAAATGGACGGTATGAATGCTGCTGGTTTACAGGGTGAAGATTTCATCTATGGCAACCAAGGCGCAACACGTCTTGACCTTGTTCCCACATTGGCATGGGAAATGCTTGGCCTGAACGTTGAAAGCGTTATGGGCATTAAAGGTCGTGGCGATGGCCGTTTGATGTTTGAACGTGGTGAAGCCAACATTGATTATCAGACATCTTCTTCCTACTTGTCTGGCGTGACGCCGCTTGTTGAAGCGGGCACAGCTGTGCCAATGATGTCGTGGGGCGCGCTGGATGATGCGGGTAACATTGTACGTGACCCGACATTCCCAGAAATGCCAACGTTCAAAGAAGTCTGCGAAGCCACAGACGTCTGCGAGACATCCGGCGAGAAATGGGAAGCGTGGAAAGCCTTCTTTATCGCGGGTTTCCCTGCACAAAAAATGGTATTCTTACCACAAGGTGCAAGCGCAGATGCAATGGCGACTTACACGGCTGCATTTGAAACCGTGAAAGCGCGTGCGGACTTCTCTGAAATCTCTGCTAAGCGTTTGGGCAAATACCCACAGATGACGGGTGCTGCGGCTGAAACAGCCAAGGCAAGCGCGACCCAAGTATCCCCTGAAGCCAAAGCGTTTATCGTGAACTGGCTGCAGGAAAAATACGGCGTATCGCTGAACTAAGCTTCGTTTTTTGAACGCCCCGCCTGTTTTTTGGTGGGGCGTTTTTGCAAGCGAAGGGGAGGCTGAAGCATATGGAAATTATCATGGAGGCGCTGCCCGCACTCGGCGATGCTTGGGGATTGATCCTGCAGCCTGTTGTTCTGGGCTATTTGGTTCTAGGTGTTCTAATGGGGTTGTGCATTGGCGTTTTCCCCGGCCTTGGTGGGATTGCTGGGCTATCGTTACTGCTGCCCTTTATGTTCGGGATGGAACCTGTCCTTGGCCTCGCGTTAATGATCGGTATGGTCGCTGTGGTGCCAACCTCCGACACGTTCGCTTCGGTTTTAATGGGCATCCCTGGATCGTCCGCCTCACAGGCCACTGTGCTCGACGGCTTTCCAATGGCCAAGAAAGGGCAGGCGGCGCGCGCGCTTTCTGCCGCTTTCGCATCATCGCTTTTCGGTGGTTTGGTTGGGGCCACATTCCTCACGGTCTTTATTTTGATTGCACGGCCTATCGTTTTGGAATTCCGGACGCCAGAGTTGCTGATGATCACCATCTTTGGCCTTTCGATGGTGGGTATCCTGGCGGGTCGTGTCGCGATCAAGGGGATTGTTGCGGCGGGGTTAGGCATGCTGATTGGCACCATCGGGGAGGGGGCCTCCTCAGGTGATTTGCGCATGTCATCTTATGATTTCCCCTATCTGACTGACGGATTAAAACTGGTCATAGTTGGTTTAGGCATCTTTGCCATCCCCGAGATAATTTCGCTGCTGCGCCAAGACCGCGCGATCAGCCAAGAACCGCAACTTGGTGGTGGCTGGTTGCTGGGTGTCAAAGATTGGTTCGCCAACATATGGTTGTCTGTGCGCTGCTCGATCATTGGTGTTGTCGTCGGAGTTATCCCTGGATTGGGAGGCTCAGTCGTTGACTGGATTGCTTATGGCCATGCGGTGCAATCCACACCTGATAAATCAAATTTTGGCAAAGGCGAAGTGCGCGGCGTGATTGGCCCTGAAAGTTCCAATAATGCCAAGGAGGGTGGTGGGCTGGTGCCGACGCTGCTGTTTGGTATTCCGGGATCCGGATCGATGGCAATTTTCATCGGTGCGATTGCTTTGCTGGGCTCTGGGCAGATCGAAGTTGGCCCTTCTATGTTGAAAAACAACCTTGATATCACTTATGCGATAGTATGGTTGCTGGCACTGGCCAATGTTGTGGGCACCCTGATCTGCATCGCGGCCTCTGGCGGCATTGCTAAATTGACGACAATCCGCTTTGTGCTTTTGGCCCCTTTCTTGTTTATGATTATCAGTTTCGCAGCTTTCCAGTCGGGGCAAAATCTGATGGATCTTGTTGCGCTGTTTGCGATCGGCTTTCTGGGTATCCTGATGCGCCGGTTTGATTGGTCGCGGCCCGCGTTTCTGATTGGTTTTGTGCTATCAAACCCTGCTGAAACCTACGCCAACCAAGCGGTCCAGATTGCCAGTTCGCGCTTTCGCAAAGGCTTTGGGGAGGGGATTGACTACATCTTCTCACCCATCGTTATCATCTTGATGCTGATCACCGTGATCTCGGTCGTGTTGGGTTTGCGTCATGCCAAACACATCATGGTAGAGGGCGATATCAAAGCCGGATCCAAACGCGCGCCAATGGTCTTTATGCTGCTCGTTACTGCATTTATCGGCTATGCACTGTATGATGCCAACGCGATCCCCAGTTATAGTCGCGACCGAGTCTTTCCGATTTTTGTGGCAAGTATTTGTCTGATTGGGTGCGCATTCTTAATCATCCTAATGATGCTCAAGTCCGAGACAGATACGATGTTTGCCGATCGCGAACTGAATGGAGAGGATGCAGATGCGACCCACGGATTGTGGTCTACACTGGCGTGGTTCGCGTCCCTTTTGGTGCTGACCTCTTTGCTGGGGTTCATCCTCGCATTGGCCTTGTTTTTGTTCGCCTTTATGATCATCCGTGCGCGGGTTGGAACAGTGTTTGCCACTCTCTATACAGTCTCAGGCATTGTGTTTATCTGCGCGATGGCATGGTTGCTGCACCGTGATTTCCCCCCCGGTCTTTTACAGGAATACTTTACACTACCATGGCCCTTCACATGACACAGACTGCAATTCCCTACCTTTTCATGCGTGGCGGCACATCGCGTGGCCCATATCTGAACCGCGCGGACTTGCCGGAAGACCTTGAGGCGCTGGCCCAAGTATTGATCGCCATTGTTGGCTCTGGCCACTCTCTCAACATCGATGGGATTGGCGGTGGGGCTGCAGTGACGACAAAGGTTGCGATGCTGTCGAAATCTGATGACCCGTGGGCAGACGTTGACTATTTCTTTGCTCAAGTGGGTGTTGAAGACTGTCTGGTCGATTTCAAACCAACCTGCGGCAATATCCTGTCTGGTGTCGGCCCTGCAGCGATAGAGATGGGGCTGGTCGCAGCCCAAGACGGGGAGACGCTGGTCAATATCCGTGCCGTCAACACAGAGGCCCGCGTAGCCGCAGTTGTGCAAACTCCGGGCGGCAAGGTCATCTACGAAGGTCACGCACAGATTGACGGCGTGCTGGGCACCTCGGCCCCGGTGGCCTTGCAGTTCATGGAAACAGTGGGTGGCGTCACGGGTGCCTTTCTGCCCACGGGCAATCTAATCGATGTGATCGATAGCATAGCGGTCACCTGCATGGATGTCGCCATGCCGATGGTCATCGCCAAGGCAACCGACTTTGGTTTGACAGGATACGAAAGCGCCGCCGAATTGGACGAAAACCGTGAGTTCTTCGCCCGAATGGAAGCGCTGCGCCTCAAGGCTGGTGCGCTGATGGGAATGGGTGATGTCACCAAATCCGTAACACCGAAATTTGGCTTGTTGGCACCCGCATCCGCTGGCGGCACTATTGCCACGAGATACTTCATGCCGTGGAGCGCACACCCCACCATGGCAGTGACTGGTGCACAATGTTTGGCGTCTTGTGTTCTGACACCTGGCACGGTGGCGGAGGGCTTGGCGGTCAAACCGAATGAAGTCCCTGCACCAATTACGCTCGAACATGCCTCTGGCAGTATTGACGTGGCAGTGGATTACACGCAAACCGATGCAGGGTTTCAGGTCAAATCCGCAGGGTTGATCCGCACTGCGCGCAAAATTGCTGCTGGTGAGGTATTTATTCCTTTATCTGTATGGGCTGGCCACTGAAACTGTATTTTACAAAGGACGGCCCATGAAGGTTCATATTCTCGATGATTGGTTCGACACGCTGCGCAGTTTACCATGCTTTGCCAAACTGGCAGATCATGAGGTCACCGTCTGGACCGATCACGAACCTGATCCGGTCAAGCTGGCTGCGCGGGTGAAGGACGCTGACGCGCTGGTGCTGTTTCGTGAGCGCACGAAGGTTGGTGCAGAGTTGCTGACAGGCCTGCCAGACCTCAAACTGATTTCCCAGCGCAGTGTCTACCCTCATGTGGATGTTGCGGCCTGTACGGCACAAAACGTTCTGCTAAGTTCCAACATGATTGCTGGCGTGCCGTCTTATGCCGCTGCCGAGCATACGCTGGCGCTGATCCTTGCAAGTTACCGCCAGATCCCGCAGCAAACGGCTTCGATTAAATCTGGGAATTGGCAGTCTGGTGTGGGTCGTACGCTGAGGGGCCGCACACTGGGGCTTTATGGACATGGCAAGATCGCTGGCGCTGTTGCTCAGACGGCAAAGGCGCTTGGCCTGAAAGTCCAGTGGTGGGGTTCGGAGCAGGGGCGCGCGCGCGCGCTGGCCGCGGGTGAGACCATCGCCGCATCGCGCGAGGCGTTTTTTGCGACGTCCGATATTGTGAGTGTCCATGTGCGGATGAATGCCTCAACAAAGGGGCTGATCACAGCCGCCGATTTGGGGCATATGCAGCCGCGCGCTTTGTTTGTGAACACGTCACGCTCAGGTTTGGTGGTGATGGGCGCGCTGGAAGCGGAGGTGGCCAAAGGCCAGTTGCACGCTGCCGTTGATGTCTTTGATCATGAACCTATGACCGACACCTCGAACATCTTGCTGACCCATCCCAATGCGTTGGCCACGCCGCATATTGGCTTTGTAACTGAGGATGAATTTGACATTCAATTCTCCGATATTTTTGACCAGATCAACGCCTATGCGGCTGGTTCACCGATCCATATGATCAATCCTGAGGTCTATTCTTAGGCTCTCTGCGCTGCCTCGATGAACCCATCTTTGTTTGCGCGGGCCACAAAGTCATCGAGCGCTGCAATGCGCATGTCGTTGTTGTTAGGCAAAACCATCGCTTGGTGCACCGAGGTCAACACACCGGATAGGATGCGAATGTTGGGTGAGTTGGCAAAAGCCCCCTCTAATGAGGCACGAACACCGGCAACTGCATCGCACCGACCTGCGCGAAATTCCTCAAAGCTTTCGGGTGGGGTGCCAGAACGTTCCAAAGTGGCATTCTGGAGGGTTTCGGTGAGATGCATGTCATAAGCTGACCCAGTTGATGTCAGAACCTGCACGCCTGCTGCATCCACATCTGTGACATCCTTGAAAGCCGCATCGTTGCGCACAGCGAAGCTCGCTTCAATCACGATATAAGGCTGGGTAAATGTAATTTTTTTGGCGCGCATTGGGTCAATGGCAAGAAAACCTATGTCCCATTTGTCGCAACCCGCATCCTCAAAGACTTTGCCTGCACCATTATAAATAATGGGCTCCATCCGTGCGTTAATTTCTCCCGCCAGCCTTCGCGCGAGCGCGGGGCTAATCCCTGTAAGTATGTCGCTGTCCTGCTGGACCAGAGCGCGGTTACCCGTGTTGATTGCCACGCGCAATACACCGTCACGTGCCAGGGTTTTCAAATTAGTTTTAAAGTCAGATTGAATCATCGTTTCCTTTTTTCTGCGACAATATGGAATAGCCGCGCAAAAAGCGGCGCACCGAGGATGACCAAAAATATTCGCAACACATGATGGGCCACCACAAAGGCCATATCGGCTCCTACGATCAAGGCCAGTACTGTCAGCTCTGCTTGCCCGCCGGGCGCAAAAGCAAGGATTGTTTCCATGGGTGGGGCAAGATCCAAGAGGTGGATAGTCTCGGCGAAGATGAGGGTTAACACCAACAGAATGACACAAAACCCCAAACCTGCGGTCACATCTGTGCGTACTTCGGCCATGGTTACACCTGCATATTTACTGCCCACACCTATGCCTATGAAAAACTGTGCCGCCCAGATTGCCTCTACTGGTGGGCGGTGTTGTAGGATACCAGTCAACGCGAGGGCAGCGGCCAGCAGAAGCGGACCTAAAATGGTTGCGCCAAACATGCCCAGTCGCTTGGCTATCTGCCAACCAGCAATACCGCAGAACAACATTATTCCTAACTGTAGTGGCTCGATCGTGGTGGCTGGTACACCTGGAGGATTGCTCAGATCGGCCTCCCAAACCCATGTCAGTAAAAATGGCAAGGCGACCACAATCACCATGATCCGCGTGGCATGGATGAGCGATAGGGCACGGACATTTCCACCTGCTTCCTCCCCAAACACTAGCATATCCTGCAAGCCGCCAGGCATGGAAGAATAGTAACTAGTTGCAAAATCAAAGCCCCAAAGCCGTTGAAAATAAAACACCCCGACAACACCGATACAGCCGGTCATCACGGGGATCATCAGAAGGGTCGGCCACATTCCCAGCATGGAGGCGAGCAGTGTTGAGGTGAATGTCGCTCCCACGGCCACCCCTAAAATGGTGCGCATGGCGTCATTCACGACTTTGATTCCGCGCATAGGTGCACCGCAAAGCGAGGCGATGAGGCAGGCAAAGATGGGGCCAAGTAACCAAGGTAAGGGCAAGTGCAAAAGCTTGAACGCGGACACCCCCAATCCTGCAACGGCGAAAGCATAAACCTGGGGCATCATTGCTGCAACACTTTGAGCCGGTGACGCAGGGAGGTCTGCAAGTGGGCCTCTGCGGCATCACCCGCTGCCTTTTGATCTCCGTCACCGATGGCTGCAATGATCTGTGCGTGTTGACTGCTTACGGTCTTTATGCGTGCTTCGTCATCTAGTGTTGTTGGCCCCAGCAAGATCAGCGCATTATTAAGCGCACGGGCCGAAGCTAGCAAAAAACGATTGCGCGTGGCCAGATAGATGCTGCTGTGAAAATCTTGATTGAGTGCTGCGGCGCGCGGCGTGTATTGCCCTGCGGCGTCAATTTGGGCGTTTATATCTTTAAGCATGTCGATCTCGGCGGGGTTTGCATGTTTGGCGGCCATTTCTGCGGCAGTGCGTTCAAGGACCAGCCGCATTTCATAAAGCTCAACGATTTCAGGCGTGCTTAGCGTACGAATTATGGCACCCAAGCGGGGGCGATGTTCAACAATGCCGTCGCTTTCCAATTTGCGCAGGGCTTCACGTACTGGCGTGCGGGAAAGGGCCAGATTTTCTGCAACGTCGGTTTCACGTAGGCGATCACCAGGGCGAAATTGCCCGGATCTGATTTTTTCTAACAATCGGTGATAGGCCACGTCGCCCTGAGACATGTCTTGCAATTCTGGGTCAGGCATTTTAAGTAAATCCAAATTGTATCCACTTGGATACAATACGCCATTAAAGAGGAAATGCCAGTGTCAAAATCAGTGATTGTCGTCGGAACAGGTAACGCAGCCCTTTGTGCTGCCATCGCCGCGCTTGAAAACGGGGCCAAAGTGACCCTTCTTGAAAAAGCGGATCAGGCATTGGCTGGAGGCAACACAAAATATACGGCAGGTGCCATGCGCTTTGCTTATGATGGTGCAGCAGATCTTTTGCCTTTGTTGCGCAACCCTGATGATCCGCGTGTTCAGAATGCAGATTTTGGCAGCTATGACATCGAAAAATTTGGTGGTGACCTGTTAGGCTTTAACGATGGCCGTCCGCTGTCTGCGGAACAAGAGGCGCTGGTCAACCTTTCGGGAGAAACAATGCGCTGGCTTGCATCTCATGATGTAAAGTTCGAACCGATCTTTAGCCGCCAAAGCTTTGAAAAAGATGGACGTCATGTGTTTTGGGGTGGTCTGACACTCGCTGCAGAGAACGAAGGTGTTGGCCTTTTTGATATGGAGTTGGCGGCAGTTGAGCGGATGGGCGGTACAGTCCGCTATAATAGTACAGTCACAGGTCTGGTGACTGATGAAGACCGTGTCATTGGTGTGCGCGTTGGCGATGAGGTGCTGTACGGTGACGCTGTGATCCTTGCCTCTGGTGGGTTTGAGGCAAACGAAGACTTGCGGGTAAAGCATATGGGCCCGAATTGGAAAGCGGCCAAAGTACGCGGCACACCGCACAATACTGGCGACGGACTTGTAATGGCAATGGACGCTGGTGCTGCGGAATACGGTCTTTATGCGGGATGTCATGCGACTCCGATGGATCTGCATATGGCTGATTTTGGTAATCTTGATTTGCCTGCGGGCGAGCGTAAGAACTATCGCAAAATATCATATTTTTTGGGTGTGATGCTGAACGCCGAAGGGATGCGTTTTGTCGATGAGGGGGCAAATTTTCGCAACTACACCTATGCGCAATACGGTGCTGCGATCCTCGAGCAGCCGGGGCAATTTGCATGGCAGGTTTTTGACAGCAAAGTTTTTGATCTGCTTTACGCCGAATATCGTTTTCATGACGCGCATTTTGTTGAGGCCGACACCTTGGAGGCGCTGGTGCCTCTGATGATTGGCGTCGACCACGATGGGGCCACTGCCACGCTTGCCGCCTATAACGATGGGGTGGATGCACAAACTTCGTTCGATCCTACCGTTCTTGATGGCAAAGGAACTAATGGGTTGACGTTGCCCAAATCGAATTGGGCTCAAACGATTGACGAGGGACCCTTTCGTGCATTCCCCGTCACGGGCGGGATCACATTTACCTACGGCGGGTTGAAAGTGGACGGTGAAGGAAGTGTCGTTAGGAAAGATGGTTCAAAAATTGAGGGTTTGTTTGCGTGTGGTGAGATAGTTGGCGGTGTATTTTTCGCAGGCTATCCAGGCGGATCGGGTCTCACTTCAGGTGCGGTATTTGGCCGCCGCGCTGGAGATGGCGCATCTCAGGTATGACCCTATCATTGATTTTGTCGAACAAACTATGAGGATGGCAGCCTGACATCAAACCCTGATGTACCTAAAGTGGGCTGCAAAGTAGTCGAAGAACCAGTGCCATTTCTGTTATGGGGTATGAGATATGGCGCTTGGAACTTCGTGAGCTTTTATGCCATGTTTAACACAGCTATTTTGCTCTAACTCCAAATGACAGTAAAAACACACTATTAAGCACACCGCAAATCTACCTTTGTAAATGTGATCAACAAGCTACTGGGTGATTATTCAAAGGCGGCCTCTTCTCAAACTCTTGTTGCAAAAGGAAGCTCTTCTATCGGTGATGATTTGGTTGACTTGGTATCGGCTAGATTGATCTCGGTAAGTGAGACTGAAGCAGGTGAAGCTCTGGCTGAAGCCAAGATAAAACAGATGACAGGAGGAGATGTTCTTAAAGGTCGCCCGTTATATGGAAGCTGGTTGGAATTCAGTATCATTGGGAAGATATTCTTGGCGACTAATAGCCTCCCTCAGATCAATAACACTGATCACGGTATCTGGCGTCGTATCCAAGCTATCCCGTTCA
>JABITU010000135.1 GCA_018668195.1 Tateyamaria sp.
AAGAGGCGCTGAGTAAGGAAAAAATTCTCGAGCTTTATCTGAACGAGATTTTCCTTGGTCAAAACTCTTATGGGGTGGCGGCAGCAAGCCAAACCTATTTTAATAAAACGTTGATTGAACTGGCCCCGCACGAGGCTGCGACACTGGCATCTCTGCCCAAGGCTCCATCCGATTATCACCCGGTGCGCCGCAAGGAACGGCTATTGTCGCGCAGGAACTTCGTCCTCAAAGAGATGATGGAGAACGGCTATATCGATGCGGTTACGTTTGCAACCGAAGCAAGCATGCCACTGCGCTCGGTTCAGAATGGCGACTTTGCCAGCTTCAAGGCGGAATTGCCGCCACGTGACTATTTTACAGACGAAATCCGCCGTCAGCTGAGCGAAAACTTTGGCGAGGGTGAGTTCTTTACAGGTGGTTATACAGTACGCGCAACCATAGACGCCGAAATGCAACCTGTCGCAGCTATGGCGCTGCGCCGCCAACTTGAAATTTATGACCGAAAGCAGGGGGTGTGGCGCGGCACCGGCAAACAGATTGACGCCGAGCAGTTGGGCAATTGGCCGATAGCATTGGCAGGCATATCCGTTGCACGCGATGTGAATCTAGATGGAAAATGGCGGCCTGCTGTTGTGCTGGAAATTGGCGACAGACAGATGCGTCTAGGCATTGAAAGCTGGACAGAGAACGAGCCCAAGGCCGTTGTACCTCGCGCAGACATTGACTGGGCCAAGGGCAGCTTTCGCGATAATTTTAAACTTGGGGACGTGGTGCACGTTCGGGCCTTTATGGATGAAAATAGAGAAACTTTCCTCCGTTGGAGTTTGCGGCAAATTCCGCGGGCGCAGGGCGGATTCGTTGCGATGGACGTCAACAATGGTCGCGTGATCGCGATGCAAGGCGGATTCAGCTACCAACATTCCGTTTTCAACCGGGCCACACAGGCCAAACGGCAGCCGGGGTCGTCTTTTAAGCCTTTTGTTTACGCGGCGGCGCTGGACAGTGGTTATTCGCCTGCAACCATTGTCGTTGACGCCCCAATCGAGATCGATACGCCGCAGGGCCTGTGGCAGCCGCGGAATTCGTCCGATGAATATTATGGCCCCACTCCGCTGCGCACCGGGATTGAGAAATCACGTAACCTCATGACAATCCGGTTGGCCGAAGAGGTCGGAATGGACGTTGTTGCCGAATATGCCGAAGGTTTTGGTGTTTATGAAAACATGGGTCCGTTTTTGGCAAATTCGCTTGGGGCCGAAGAGACCACGCTCTATCAGATGGTGTCGGCCTATGCGATGTTTGCCAACGGGGGCGAGCGGGTGCAGCCGACGCTTGTGGATCGGGTGCAGGATCGGTTCGGTCGCACCGTATACCGCCACGATCAGCGCATTTGCCAGGATTGCACTCAGTTGGCGAGTCTGAACACAGGATTTGGTCCCCGCATCATATCGTCGCGAGAGCGGATCATGGATGCAATCACCGCATATCAGCTGACCTCGATGATGCAGGGTGTCGTTGAACGCGGCACGGCCTCTCGAACGGTAAATCTGCCGGTTCCAATTGCGGGCAAGACCGGAACCACAAATGAAGCCAAGGATGTCTGGTTCGTAGGCTTTTCAAGTAATATCGTTGCAGGGTGCTACATCGGCTATGACCAACCCAGCGGCCTTGGAAAGGGTGCGTCGGGGGGCGGTATGTGCGGCCCCGTGTTTTCCGAATTTATGGAGTCTGCGATCGGTAAATTTGGCGGTGGTGATTTTGAGGTGCCCGAGGGCGGGCGCTTTATCAAGATCGATCGTTTCTCCGGCGCGCGGCTCAGCGACGATGCCGAAGGTGAAAATGTGGTGGCAGAATATTTTCGGGATGGCGAAGAGCCAATCTTTGGCATCACATTTGATGGCGGCTTTGCCATGGGGTCGGATCTGCCTTTGGTTGAAGAGGTGCAAACATCCGTCCGGCAAGTGACAACCTCAAGTGGCGAACAAGCGGTGATCGGTGAAAAGGCAAACTTTGGCACGCTTAGTTCTGGCGGACTATATTGAGACACACATAAAGCGCTTCGGTTCGGGTGGTGAAATATTCAAGCGTTGCAATTCAAAGAACTTAGCGCATCACCGCAGTGCTTGGTTGCTGTTGCGCTGAAGCTTCTCTTGAAGCGGGCGGGAGGCTGGTCTATCACCCAAGCCTACAACTTTCAAAGGCCGGTAACGCATGCGCGCAGAAGTACAAAACATCGTGGCAGATATC
Source organism: Tateyamaria sp. (assembly GCA_018668195.1). The sequence goes on from JABITU010000135.1 coordinate 2,248, forward strand.
GAGAAATCCGTTACGTTGCTGGCGCAGCGTCTTGATGTCGAAACAGCGCAGCACCGACTTGAAGAATTTAATGCACGGGTCGAAGACCCCAACCTGTGGGATGACCCGGCGGCTGCCCAAAAACTGATGCGTGACCGGCAAATGTTGGTAGATGCTATGCAAACCCATGATCGCATCAAACAAGATCTGTCTGACAACATTGAGCTGATTGAACTGGGTGAAATGGAAGAAGATGACGAAGTCGTCTCTGACGCTGAAGCTGCCCTTAAGTCACTGGCATTAAACGCCGCCCAAAAAGAGCTTGAGGCGTTGTTGGATGGCGAGGCTGATGGCAATGACACCTTTCTTGAGATCAATTCCGGAGCAGGCGGCACAGAGTCCTGCGACTGGGCTGCCATGCTCGCACGTATGTATGTCCGCTGGGCTGATAAAAAAGGCTACAAAGTCGAACTGCAATCCGAGAGTGCCGGCGAGGAAGCTGGCATCAAATCGGCCACTTACAAGATCAGTGGCCTCAATGCCTATGGTTGGATGAAATCCGAAAGCGGCGTGCATCGGCTGGTGCGTATCAGCCCGTTTGACAGCGCGGCCAAACGCCATACGTCATTTACATCTGTGGGCGTATATCCAGTGGTTGACGACAACATCGAGATCGAAGTGAACCCTGCTGATATTCGGATCGATACCTATCGGTCGTCTGGTGCTGGCGGTCAGCACGTGAACACTACAGATTCCGCTGTGCGCATTACGCATGCGCCGACTGGTGTTGTGGTGACCAGTTCGGAAAAATCGCAACACCAGAACCGCGACATTGCAATGAAAGCGTTGAAGTCACGTCTTTATCAAATGGAATTGGATCGTCGCAACGCAGCTGTGAACGAGATGCACGAGAACAAGGGCGATGCGGGCTGGGGCAATCAAATCAGATCCTATGTTTTGCAGCCCTATCAGATGGTCAAAGACCTGCGTACGAATTACGAAACGTCGGACACCAAAGGCGTGTTGGATGGCGATCTGGACGGGTTGATGGCGGCGACGCTAGCACTTGACGTGAGCGGCAAATCCCGCGCCGAGGCGCAAGGCGACTAGGGTCAGGAACCTTGGCAGTTCGGGGAAACCGCAAACCAGCATGCTGAATGGCCAGAGGTCTGAGGTAAAGCGCTGGAATTGGCGTTGACTCTGCCGCCGCGCTTTGACCGACTGGGTGTTGCGGGTGAAATGCGCACAGTTGCGTGGCCGGAGGATGCATGATCGAAGACGGAGCCTTGGCACTGCGCGCCAGCATGGATGCGGGGCAGATATCGGTGCAAGACCTTATGACCGAGACCCTCGCTCGGGTTTCACGGTGCAATGACCGCGTCAACGCCATCGTTTCCTTGCGTGATCCAGATATTCTGATGGCCGAGGCGCATGCTGCCGATCAGGCGGCCGCAACGGGCTGGCTGCATGGCATTCCCATCGCGATCAAGGATCTGGACGATGCGCGCGGCCTGCCATCCACCCAAGGCGGCGTGCCCGCCCATGCTGCAACAGTCGCCACGAACGATGCGCTTTTTGTGGCGCGGTTACGTGCTGCCGGCGCCATCATTATCGGCAAGACCAACGCGCCTGAATTCGGGCTCGGATCGCACACGGTCAACAGGGTTTTCGGGGCAACCCGTAATCCATATGATACCAATCTGAGCGCAGGAGGATCGTCGGGCGGTGCGGCCGTTGCACTGGCTACGGGTATGCTTAGCGTTGCGGATGGCTCTGACATGATGGGATCACTGCGCAACCCGGCAGGGTGGAATAATGTTTATGGCATGCGCCCAAGCTGGGGTCTGGTTCCGCCAAATCCGGAGGGCGAGGCGTTTTTTAAAATGCTGGCCACCCACGGGCCGATGGCACGTTGCCCGCGCGATCTTGCCGCCCTGCTTGATACCATGGCTGGCCGCGATGCGCTTGTGCCGCACGGGTTGGACCAGGCTCTGAGCTTGCCCCAGATCGATCAGGGCACATCGAACCTGCGCATCGGGTGGCTGGCAGACTGGGACGGTGCAATGCCAACAGAGGCGGGTGTGTTAAATGTCTGTGAACAGGCACTCGGCCAGTTTCAAGAGCTGGGTTGCGCGGTTGAACCGCTTGCAGCACCTTTTGACCGGGATATGATTTGGGCGTCTTGGACAACGTTGCGCAGCTTTGCTCTCGCAGGTTCGATGGGCGCGCTGTATTTCGACGAACGCAAGCGTGCTGATCTGAACAGACAGGCTATTTGGGAGATTGAGCTCGGCCTGAACCTAAGCGCGATGGAGGTTCACCGTGCCAGCGAAATGCGTTCCAACTGGTTCAGAACAGCCGCGACCACGTTTGACACATATGACGTTTTAGCGCTGCCGTCGGCGCAAATGTGGCCCTTTGACATCACGCTGGATTGGCCGCGCAGCATTGGTACGACCACGATGGATACCTATCATCGCTGGATGGAAGTTGTGATTCCCGCGAGCCTGATTGGCCTGCCCGCAATTTCGGTGCCTGCAGGCTTTGGTGGACCACACGATATGCCCATGGGCCTGCAATTGATCGGTCGCCGGGGATCGGATGCGATATTATTACAAGTGGCAGAGCTTTGGCATCAGGCGACACAGTGGCCTGCTCAGAGGCCCCCTGCCAGCATGGCATGACGCAAATGACGGTTAATTCATTTGGCTGTTGGTTTGGGCGCTAGTGATCTTTGTGCACCTCATAGGGCGTAGTATTCTGATTGTGCTACGTTTCTAAGCATTCTCTACCGTGCACTTTCAGCGCGCGATGCTAGGGGTGCGACATAGTTAACTCACGGCCCATCGCGACCAGTTGGGCCCTCAGTCCGGCTGTTTCTGGGTGTCCTGTTTCCAATGCGAAAATAAAGGCATGGGTCAGATAAAAGCCGCGTGCGTCCGGGGTCTTTGTTGCCAATGCTGCCTGTTTATACAGAGCTACAAGGGCAGGGGCATCGCCACTGTCATGCGCTGCGCGTAACTGCGCATCCAGATCGGTCATTGCGCGGCTGAGGCACTTGCGCGGTGTTGCGCCAGACGACTAGCGACCCAGTCGTGAAACAGATGTGTCGGGCCATCCATAGCAGGTGAGAACCGCCCACCGTCAAACAGCGGGGCATGGCGCCCTCTTTGCATACCTTCCACGACAAATATGTCTTCTTTGAACACGTCCTTCCATTGTTCTGTATTGCGCGTTCGCAAGGCTGGGTCAGTGTCGGGCACAGCATAGTATAGATGGACGTTTTCCACCGTTTTGCCCGGCCCTTGTGGCATCAGTATGATTGCAAATGTATGGTCGCGATGCACGCCTAGCAGCACGTTGGGGTAGGCGGAAATATACTCGGCTGCCGTGTCCCATTTGTCGCTCAGCCCCTCGAAATCCGGAAATCTTTGCCCGGCTTCGTCTTTGAGTTGGCGATAAACCCACGTGCCTTGCCCGGAGAAACGCTCAGGTGCTTCGATATGATAATGATCTTCGAGGCGGGAATAGCTGTTGAGACCGGGATGGATCCAAGGCAGATGGTAGCTTTCGCAGAAGTTTTCGACTGCCAATTTCCAATTGCAGGCGACCTCGAGTTGGAACCGGCTGTCGGCCCCCCCATGATAAAGAGGTTTGTCAAATTCCGCCCACCGGTCAAGCAATTCGGCATTGGCGATCTCGAACTTTGGCGCATCGCCCGAGATGTTGATCCATACGACGTCCATCCAGATGTGGCTCTGTACTTCGACCAGACCCAGCAGGGATCTGTCAATGCCATCGGCGGTATTCTGACCCGGCCCACCCACATGCGGCGTGGCGACAAGGCGTCCGTCAGTCGCGTAACACCAGCTGTGATAGGGGCAGCGAATGGCACCTTCGATATTGCGGGGTGCATCGACTAGGATCATACCGCGATGGCGGCAGGTATTCTGAAAGACACGGACAGTGCCGGATTTGTCACGTACCATCAGCAGCGGCATACCGAGAAACTGGACAGGCAGAGCGTCGCCTGGTTCAGGCACATCAGCGGCTACAGCCAGCCCGGCCCACCCCTTAACGAGCAAGGCTGCGCGCTCTTCTTCAAAAACGGCGTGATTTATGTAATGCGCATTTGGCAGTCCATTTGCCCGCTCAATAGGCCTGCGCACGACGCTGAGATC
>JABITU010000136.1 GCA_018668195.1 Tateyamaria sp.
CTGATGCAGGAAAACTGGATTGGTGAATCCCGTGGTATCGATATTCCCTTTGTGCGCACCGATGGCGCGGGGACCATCCTGTGCTATTCGACGCGGCCAGACACGATGCGCGGCGCGTCCTTTGTTGCAGTTTCACCCGATCACCCCGTCGCCAAGGCGCTCGAGGGTGACAACCCTGATCTTGCCGCCTTTATCGACGAATGCCGAAAAATGGACACCACCGAGGCGGCCATGGAAAAGGCCGAAAAAAAGGGCGTCGATACGGGTTTGAGGGTCAAACATCCGATCTATTCTGACGCTGAACTGCCCGTCTGGATTGGCAACTTTGTTCTGATGGAGTACGGCACCGGCGCCGTGTTCGGATGCCCAGCGCACGATCAACGCGATCTCGACTTTGCGCGCAAGTATGACCTGCCAGTGCAAAACGCGTTCTATGCGCTTGGTGACGAAACCGAGGTGGGCACAGTGGCCCTCGTGCCTGCAAAAACTGAAAAAGTCCGCTTTATAGACCATTTTGCGGGAATTACGGAGGTTACAAGCCAAGAGGCCATCGACGCGACAATCGACTATTTCGAAGCGCACGACCTTGGCAAAGGGCAAACCAAATATCGGCTGCGCGACTGGGGGTTGAGCCGCCAGCGCTATTGGGGCTGTCCCATCCCCGTGGTGCATTGCCCGGATTGCGGCGTTGTCCCCGAGAAAAAAGAAAACCTGCCCATCGTTTTGCCCGATGACGTGTCCTTTGACACGCCCGGAAACCCATTGGACCGGCATCCGACATGGCGTGATACGTGCTGCCCTGCCTGTGGCAAACCGGCAAAGCGCGAAACCGATACGATGGACACGTTTGTTGATAGCTCGTGGTATTTTGCGCGGTTTACGGCACCGCAGGCTGAAACCCCAACAGTTAATGAGGACGCCGAATACTGGATGAATGTCGACCAGTATATCGGCGGCATCGAACACGCGATCCTGCACCTATTATATTCACGCTTTTTTGCCCGCGCCATGCACATCACCGGGCATCTGCCTGAGACTGCAATTGAACCGTTTGATGCGCTGTTCACTCAAGGCATGGTCACACACGAAATATATATGACCCGCGATGCGCAGAACCGCCCAATCTATCACCTGCCCGAAGATATCGAGTGGGCGGATGGCATTGCACGGCTCAGTGCGACGAGCGAGGCAGTTGAGGTTGTGCCCTCTGCCAAAATGTCCAAATCCAAGAAAAACGTGGTCGATCCGCTTGGGATCATCGCCAGCTACGGCGCAGATACCGCGCGCTGGTTCGTGCTGAGCGATTCGCCCCCGGAACGCGACGTGGAATGGACCGCATCGGGCGCTGAAGCGGCGTTTAAGCACCTCATGCGGGTCTGGACCCTGTCCGATCGTATTAGCCAGATGGACAAGGACGCCGCAGGCAAAGGGGACGATGACCTTTTGCAGGCGATGCACAAAACCATCCATGACGTAACGATGGGCATTGAGTCTTTTGGGTTCAACGCAGCGATTGCAAAACTCTACGGCTTTACCGCGATCCTGCAGAAATCCAAGGCCAGCCACGCCGCCCAACGCGCTGCCATCATGACGCTGGCCCAACTCATGGCCCCCATGACCCCGCACCTGTCCGAAGATATCTGGGCGCATCAGGGCGGCGCGGGCCTGATCATTCACGCGACTTGGCCCGCCGCAGAGGAAGCAATGCTGAAATCTGACACTGTCACTCTGCCGATCCAAATCAATGGAAAGCGTCGGGGCGAATTAACAGTTGAGGCCGACCTGGAAAAGTCCGAGGTTGAAAAAATGGCTCTGGCGCATGAAGCTGTGCAAAAAGCGCTCGATGGCGGGACACCGAAAAAGGTGATTGTTGTACCGGGACGCATCGTGAACGTGGTAGTATAAGCCCATGGCCCGCATTTGTGCCCTTGCCCTTATCTTGTTTGTTGCCGCCTGCGGCTTTCAACCGGTCTATGGGCCGGGGGGGACAGGCACGTTATTGCAAAACCGGGTCCTGATAGACAAACCTTCGGACCGAGAGGGCTTTTTGCTTGTCCGACACCTCGAAGACAGGTTGGGCCGCACCGCAAATCCCGCTTACACATTAAGCGTCACATTGGATGTAACGCAGGAAGACAGGGCAATCGATCCCGATGGCGACATCCGTCGCTTTCACCTGATCGGTTCGGCGGTCTACACCTTGAAAGACAGTGCGACAGGCTCTGTGCTGCGCTCTGACACAGTGGACAGCTTTGTGAGCTATTCGGCCACCGGCACCACCGTCGCAACCCTTGCCGCGCAAAGGGATGCACAGACAAGGTTGATGACCATCCTTGCCGACCTGATTGTGCAACAGCTGCAAATGAGCCGCCTGTGAAATTGTCCGCCGGACAGGCCAATGCTTATTTTGCCAAACCCGATCCTGCCGCCGCTGGCCTGTTGATCTATGGCGCAGACGCGATGCGGATTGCGCTCAAACGGCAGCAAGCGGTGGCCGCTCTAATCGGTCCCGAAGGCGAGACTGAAATGCGCCTGACGCGCATGGCCGCGAGTGATTTGCGAAAAGACCCCGCGCTGTTGATGGATGCGCTAAAGGCAATCGGGTTCTTTCCCGGCCCTCGCGTCGCTCTGGTCGAAAACGCAACTGAACAAGTTGGGCCGATCATCACCGATGCGCTTGCCGATTGGGGACCGGGCGATGCACAGATCATCGTGACCGCAGGTGCGCTTAAACCAACGTCTAAACTGCGCAAGGCATTCGAGAGCCACAAGGCGGCCTTTGCTGTCGGTATCTACGACAATCCCCCCACACGGGACGAAATCGAGCAATCCCTAAAAGACGCGGGCATCGCCAATCTGCCGCAACAGGCGATGCATATGCTCATGGACCTCGCGCACAATCTGGAACCGGGCGATTTTCGTCAGACCGTAGAAAAGATCGGCTTGTACAAGCTGGGTGATCCCAGCCCGATCAGCAATCAGGATATCGCTGCCTGCGCGCCCACGTCTTTTGAAGCAGAGATTGACGATGTGCTGATTGTCATTGGCGACGGTCAGGCCAACGCCATCGGGCCGGTTATGCAGCGCTTGCAGGCGCAGGGCGTGAATGCCGTGACACTGTGCATCGGAGCCATGCGCCACTTTCGTACCCTGCATCGTGCCGCGGTTGACACAACCGGGCGCCCCCAGATCTGGGGGCCAAATCGTGACAAGATGCTCGCGCAGGCGCGCCGGTGGGGGCCACACAAGCTGGAAACCGCGCTGACCGTCCTGACAGATACGGATCTGCAACCGCGCAGCGCGGGCCAGCACGCGCCAGCTCTCGCGCTGGTAGAGCGCGCCTTTATCAGGCTCGCAATGCTGGCC
>JABITU010000137.1 GCA_018668195.1 Tateyamaria sp.
CGGTTCATCCCGTCCATAAAACGGTCAAAGCCCCCGTGGCGCGGAACAATAAATTCTCGACCAAACTCCGAAATGGCTTGCATCTGTACCACCCTCGCCCGCGCAGCCCCCGCCTCGCTGTTTTCACGGAATATTTCTACGGTGTCCTTCACCACATTGCCGCCGCTGCCGAACAGCAGGCTGAACACCCGTTCAATCAGTCCCATGATGCAATCCTTTGCTGAAATTGTGTGGCGCTTAAATGATAGCGCGACGCAATGAATTCTTCGGCACGGCGGATCCATCCGCCTTTGCTGCCTGTCTTCGTACGAGCGTATTTGCGACTAGCCGGGCGTCGGTCGGCAATCCGAAAGTAGTAATTGCGCCGCGCGATCCCGTAGGCATCCACCAGATGATCAGGTGCTGCGCACCAAGCCGCGTGGGCAGCAGCAATCGACTGCGGGCCCAATGCTCCATCAACCACGACGGTATGGTCCATCTGACATAGAAGTCTCTGCAATATCTTGATCGCATTGCCGCCGGCGTTGATATACATATCAAAAACTGTCGCATGCAGCGCGACAGGCAATTCTGCGATCAATGGCCGTTTAAAGTAATGGATCACAAAGATGTCGATGGCCTGTTCGGGCTTCAAAAATTTGACATCCTCGGCATCGGTATCACCGTCAGCATCTAAATCCATCCCAAGCCTGCGCATCGTATGAATTGTAACACCAAAGTTCGTTGCACCGCCGGGATCGTCCGGATCGTTCACATAGCCGCCTTCGCGGTGCACGATTTCTCGCACTATTTTTTCGACCGACAGCATCCTTCGCCCCTTCGCCAATTTGCGACGGAAGACTGTTCTGAGTTTGGTTAAAAGGTGCTAACCCCAGCGTACGTTAGCCGTTGGGATCTTTGTAAACCCCTTGCTCTTTGAGAGCATCCACCACTTCGGCAGGCATGTATGTTTCATCGTGTTTGGCAAGGATTTCAGTCGCTTCAAAGACACCGTTTATATAACGGCCAGTGCCTACCATCCCTTCGTTTTCGCTAAAAAGATCCGGCAGAACGCCGGTGAACACGACAGGCACATTCGCCCCGCCATCGGTCACCTCAAATCGGATCGATTCGCCCTGACCGCGTACCAACGTGCCCTCGACCACAAGGCCACCAATGCGAAAGACTTCATTGGGTGCAGGCGGTTCCGCAATGATCTGGCTCGGTGCACGAAAGAAGTTAATCCCGTCACGCATCGCATATCCAATCAGCGCGGTCGAGACCGCCAGCGCCACCGCAGCCAAGGCAACAATCTGAATCCGCCGCTGTTTCTTTAGGTTCTTCATGCGCGTCACCCTTTGCAATGGCACAAATGCCTAGAAAATATCCGCTTATGGGAAAAGCGGTGCCATCATCAGCCCCTCGGCTTCGTCCAGTCCTAACATCAGATTGGCGTTTTGCAACGCTTGCCCCGATGATCCCTTTGTCAGGTTGTCCAAAGCAGCAATGACCACAACGCGCCCTGGCAAGCGGTCAGCGATAACGCCGATGTGGCAAAAATTCGAACCGCGAATATGGCGCGTGCTTGGGGCCTCACCCATCGACAAGACCTTGATAAATGGCTCTGCAGCATAGGTATTCGCAAGCGTATCATACACGCTCTGCGCATCTCCTTTGACATAGGCCGTGCCAAGAATACCCCGGTTCGCCGGGATCAGATGTGGCACAAACTGGATATGCACGTCGCGGCCCGCTACCTTTGAAAACTCCTGATCGAACTCGCCGAGGTGCCGGTGCGTTCCACCAAGTGCATAGGCATGATAGCCCTCGCTCAACTCTGCGTGCAGCAGGTTTTCCTTGAGCGCACGACCCGCGCCAGAGACGGCCGCCTTAAGGTCAAGAATGATGTCATCCAAATCAATCACGCCAGCAGCAATCAAAGGCCGCAGCGCAAATTGTCCGGTCGCTGCGTTACATCCAGTGCCGGCAACAAGCCGAGCGCGGGCGATGTCTTCTCGATAAAATTCAGTTAGGCCATATACGGCCTCGCCTTGCATCTCGATTGCCGCATGCGCATTTCCGTACCACTTTGCGTAAGCTTCCGGGTCGCGCAGCCGGAAATCAGCAGACAGATCTACGATCTTTAGGTCACGAGGCAGGCCAGAGATCACCTCTTGGCTGGTCTTATGGGGCAGCGCGCAAAAACACAGATCAATGCCAGACCAGTCGATGTCATCAAACGGAACCAGCGGCGGTAGATCAAGGTGCCGCAAATGCGGAAACACCTGCGCCACGGCCTGCCCAGCCTTTGAGAACGCGCCTAAGGCCTTGATTTCGATTAAGCCATGCCCGGCAATCAATCTTATCAATTCTGCACCTGTGTAGCCGGATGCACCCAGAATAGCGATGGAATAGGTCATGTCAGTCTTCTTGAATAAGGGGTTAGATTCAGGCGGCTTCGAACACAATCTGTCGTCGCAGGAACTGAGTTGCGCGGTCGCTCACCCGTGCCGGGTCACCCGTGGTAAAATATGCTGTTTGTCCTAGCCCCATCTTGTCGGGGTGACGTTTCAGATAGTCAGCGAGGCTTTCGCCCACCAGATGACCCTGAGAATAGACTTTCACAGCCGAACCCAGCGCCGCCTGAAAAGCCTCTTGCATCAGCGGATAATGGGTGCAGCCCAAAATGGCGGCTTGCGGATCGGGCATCTTGCGCATGAGCGCATCTACGTGCGACCGCACCAGCGCCTCGGCAAGGATCATGTCACCATCCTCGATCGCATCAACAACACCACCACAGGCTTGCGCTTCTACGTCAACGCCAATGGCGCGAAATGCCAATTCACGCTGAAACGCACGGCTGGCGACTGTTGCGGGCGTTGCAAAAAGCGCCACATGTTTCACAGCGACCTCGCGTGGTGGAGAATTATCGCCCCATTGACGCTCTGTTAGCGCCTCGATCAGCGGGACAAAAACGCCAAGCACGCGTTTATTCTTTGGCACCCAAATTTCCTGCATCCGGCGCAAGGCAGCCGCAGACGCGGTGTTACACGCAAGGATCACCAGATCGCAGCCAGCGTCGAACAGACGCTGCACCGATGTGCACGTCAAATCATAGATATCATCAGCCGTGCGCACGCCATAAGGCGCATGCGCACTGTCGGCGAGATAGACAAACTCAACATCCGGAAGCCGCTTTTGCGCCGCTTGCAGAACCGTTAGTCCGCCTAAGCCTGAATCAAAAATACCAATTGCCATGTCTGCATCAGGTCTATGACCTGCCTCTTGCTGCGTCGCTTCAGGCCCCTGCCCCACGATGCTTGTCATCGAACTCATACCCCAGATCGAATAATTTTACCGGGCTTGGTGCCAGCTCATAAGTGCTTTTTCGCAAGAACTCCATCATGGCTTTTGAATCCTGCCTTAAAGGGTCCAAATCCGCCCGATCCAGCGGTGTGCCGATCACTACTTTAACGGGCGCGTCGACCCGCTCGCGAAACTCGCGGATCATCAAACCCATGCGCAGAGTTGTGTGCATGTGGCTTGCCAGTTGAAACAACTTACTGGTGTGCCCGTCAAAGTAAATAGAGACAACGGTTGCGTTAGATTTGGTAACCATCCGCGCTGTGAAACTGCGCCAGCGAGGATCCATAGGTTTACTGGCAAATGGCCGGACCGCCGTACTGACCGTACCACCAGGAAAAATGCCGATAGCACCGCCGTCGTCAAGATAGCTCAGAGCGGCCTTGCGTGATTTTATGTTTAGTTTGGCTGCCTCTTTCGTATCATCAAAAGAAATCGGCAAGATGATCCGATTCAGATCATCAGCGTTGCAGAATACACTATTCGCCAAAAGCCTAAAATCGTC
>JABITU010000138.1 GCA_018668195.1 Tateyamaria sp.
AGAGACATTCAAACGCCCAATGGGCAAGCAGGTCGTCGTCGAAGGCGAAGACTACACCATGGAGAGCGGCAAGGTCGTTATTGCCTCGATCACCTCATGCACAAACACCTCTAACCCATACGTCATGATCGGCGCAGGCCTTGTTGCGCGCAAGGCTGCAGCGCTTGGACTGAACCGTAAACCTTGGGTCAAGACATCGCTGGCCCCGGGAAGCCAGGTGGTTTCTGCCTATCTTGAGGCCGCAGGCCTTCAGGAAGACCTCGATAAGGTCGGGTTCAACCTTGTGGGTTATGGTTGCACCACCTGTATCGGAAACTCTGGCCCGATCCAGCCCGAACTAAGCAAAGCCATCGCCGAAGGCGATCTTGTCGCAACCTCGGTCCTGTCGGGCAACCGCAACTTCGAAGGCCGTATTTCACCCGATGTGCGCGCCAACTATCTGGCCTCGCCCCCCCTTGTGGTGGCGTACGCGCTGGCAGGCACGCTTGACATCAATCTGGCCCAGGACGCGATTGGCACCGACAAGGACGGCAACGAGGTTTTCCTTAAGGATATCTGGCCCACCAGCCAAGAAGTAGCCGAACTGGTAGAAGCCACAGTCACGCGCGAAGCCTTCCTGACGAAATACGCTGACGTCTTTAAGGGCGACGAAAAATGGCAGGATGTCGAAACAACCAACCAGAAAACCTATGACTGGCCGCCGACCTCGACCTATGTGCAGAATCCACCCTATTTCCAAGGCATGTCGCCAGAGCCCGGCGTAATCACCAATCTTGAAAACGCCAAGGTGCTGGCAATTCTTGGGGACATGATCACCACCGATCACATCTCGCCCGCAGGCGCATTCAAGGAAAGCACACCAGCAGGCCAGTACCTGACAGAACGCCAGGTCGCCCCGCGCGAATTCAACTCCTATGGCAGCCGCCGCGGCAACCATGAGATTATGATGCGCGGCACATTCGCAAACATTCGCATCAAGAACGAAATGCTGGACAGCGTCGAAGGTGGCTACACCAAGGGCCCTGACGGCGCACAGGCTTCGATCTTTGATGCGGCTATGGCGCATCAGGGAAACGGCACGCCGCTGGTTATTTTTGGGGGCGAACAATACGGTGCCGGATCATCGCGTGACTGGGCTGCCAAGGGAACAGCGCTGCTAGGCGTCAAGGCGGTCATCGCGGAAAGCTTTGAGCGTATTCACCGTTCTAACCTTGTTGGCATGGGCGTCATCCCCTTTGAATTCACCAACGGAGATACCCGTAAATCCTTGGGTCTGACGGGCGACGAGACCGTGTCGATTTCAGGCCTCGACACCATTCAACCACTGCAAGAGGTGCCTTGCACCATAACGTTCCCTAACGGGGCCGAGAAAGTCATCCAGCTGAAATGTCGGATCGATACGGCGATCGAAATCGAATACATCGAACACGGTGGCGTTTTGCACTACGTGCTACGCAACCTTGCCTCAGCTGCGTGATTGCTGCGCTGATACACAAGAGCCAGCAGGCGTAAATCCAACCGATGCGGCAGGTGATAAAACACACCCGTCCGTCAATCCGTTGACGGGCGGTTTTTTTGGCTCAACGCTCTGACGATGAATACCCGCGCCTTGCCTGTGGAATAGTGCGACACACGCAGAGTGGTCTGAAAAGGCCACTCTGCAAATGATCAAGTCATGCCGACAGGCATGTCAATTCTACAGTGGCAACGAAAACCGGCCGCGCGAATTATTGCGCAGCCGGGCTGTTTGATATGGTTACACAAAGAAAGACCTATTCCGCCTTCATAGCCTCAATCGAAATCTGCAAAGCCACTTCGTCACTGACAAACGGAGCAAATGCACCTAAGCCAAAGTCAGACCGCAAAAGCGTGGTACTAGCGTTAAAACCTGTCCATGGAACATTGGCCATCGGGTTAATGTCAGCTTTGTTCAAAACCGCATCCAAGACTACCGACTGCGTCACGTCGTTCATGGTCAAATCACCAGTGATTTTGGCCGTGGTGTCCCCAGTGACTTCGATGCTGGTAGACGTGAAAGAGATAACATCCTCATCGGTTGCGCCAAAAAAATCCTCTGACATAAAATGATCATAGCGCTGTTCCCAGCCAGTAAATATGCTTTTGGTTGGCATGGAAACGCTCACACTTGAAGCAGCGGGGTTGTCTTGATCAAACATGATCTCTCCCTCAAAGCCAGAAAACATGCCCCATGTCGTGGAAAACCCTAGGTGGCTATACGAAAACAGGATCTGTGAGTGGCTTGCATCCAGCGTGTATTTATCTGCGGCCAGTGCGAATGTCGCCGAAGTTGTGAGGGCGGCGGCCAGAAGAAGAGATTTCATTTTGTGCTCCAAGGTTCGTTGTTGATGTTGTTGAATTGGGCCAAATCTACGATCAAGCAATCCTGCAACGTTCAACAGGTTGTGCGCGCATCTGCACGTCGAACGTGTCGGTGCAGCGATCTCCGATCTGGAAACACGGACTTTTGCAAGCTATACTTTCTGAGCATACAACAAGCGCCCCTTAACCATTTGTCTGTTCTGATCCTTACTACACGACAGTCGTCACATACCAACCGTGCAGCACAAGAAATCTAGACCCGAACTTGATATCTTAGAAAATACCCGCGGCATGCGCCCTGAACACGCCAATGGCATGACAACTGCACCATGTGTTCACAACCAACACACGCTGCCCATAACCGCGCTTGCCTTCCACGCTCAGCCATGTATACGGACCCGTCCCTGCAAATACGTTTTGCCGCGCAGTCTCTCGTGACCATCCGCAGGGTTTGATAGATCGGTCTATGAAATGCGCCTTGATAGAAGTGGAGCTCTCTCATGCCTCTTTACGAGCATGTGATGATCGCCCGTCAGGACCTGTCTAACACACAGGCAGAAGGGCTCATCGAACATTTTGGTACTGTCGTATCCGACAATGGCGGCCAACTCGTGAGCAACGAGTATTGGGGCGTCAAGACCATGGCTTACAAGATCAACAAGAACCGCAAAGGCCACTATGCCTTTATGCGCACCGATGCACCCGCACCTGCGATTCAAGAGATGGAGCGGCTTATGCGCTTGCATGATGACGTCATGCGCGTGCTGACCATCAAGGTCGACGAACATGCGGAAGGCCCTTCGGTCCAGATGCAGAAACGCGACGAACGTGGTGACCGTGGCGAACGCCGCGAGCGCCGTTGATCAGAGGATAGGAGCTAACCCATGGCTGCAAAACCATTTTTCCGTCGTCGCAAGGTCTGCCCGTTCTCTGGTGAGAACGCGCCCGCCATCGACTACAAAGACACACGCCTGCTACAGCGCTACATCTCTGAGCGTGGCAAGATCGTACCGTCGCGTATCACTGCCGTTTCGGCCAAAAAGCAACGCGAGCTTTCCCGTGCAATCAAACGTGCACGGTTCCTCGCCCTGCTGCCCTACGCAGTTAAGTAAGGAGTAAACACATGCAAGTTATCCTTCTCGAGCGTGTTGCAAGACTTGGCCAGATGGGTGACGTCGTTGACGTCAAATCTGGCTACGCACGTAACTTTCTGCTGCCGCAGAAAAAAGCGTTGAGCGCGTCCAAGCAGAACATCGCCA
>JABITU010000139.1 GCA_018668195.1 Tateyamaria sp.
GCAAAGGCGTCCGCACAATCGAACATCTCAAAGAATACCAAGGCTGGATGCATGCCGATGGGTATGCCGGCTTTGAAGAGTTGTATCGTTCCGGCCAGATCAAGGAAGTGGCCTGCATGGCCCACATCAGGCGCAAGTTCGTAGATGTGTTCAAATCCCAAGGGTCGCATGTGGCAGAGCAAGCCATTCAGCGCATTGCGCAGCTTTATGCTGTGGAGAAAGAAGCACGCGGTTCACCGCCAGATCAGCGTGTCGCCCTGCGACAGGCCAAATCAACACCGATACTTGATGATCTGGAAAGCTGGCTGCAAAGCGAGTTGCCCAAACTGTCGGGCAAAACGCCTTTGGCCAATGCAATCAGATACGCGCTGACCCGCATGAAGCGGCTGCGTAACTATTTGGATCACAGCTTTCTGGAACTCGACAACAACACCGCAGAACGCTCCATGCGCGGCATCGCCATTGGTCGCAAAAACTACATGTTCGTGGGCTCCGAGCGCGGCGGCAAATCCGCAGCCATTTTCTACACCCTCATGGAAACTGCCAAGCTCAACAACATCGATCCCCAGGCTTGGCTGACAGATGTCCTCACCCGCGTCGCTGACCATAAAATCAACAGGGTTGATGAGCTGCTACCGTGGAATTATACGGGGAAGTGGACGCTTACGATTGAGGGAGGCGCTCACGGTATTCTTGACCACCTATACAAAGGGAGTAGGCATGGCTTTAGGAGTGGGATCGTTTGAAGATGTCCTCGGTGAGATCAACAGCCGGTTTCGCGTCGAAAACAACAGCCAAGACAATTTGGAAATAGCCCAAGACATCGTTTATGACCTTGGCGGAAATGCCGTGAACTTTGGTGGAACCACTTCAACTGGCGACCAGCCCGCCTGGGGTTTGTCTTCAATGACGAAAACATGGCTGAAGAGGTACGAGGCCAAGGAGTATCACTTGGTTGACCCGTTTATTTCGGCTTTGCTTTAAGGCTTGCCCGAAGTCATGACTGATTGTGGCGTTCTGAAACCAGGCGACCCAGCATATCATCTAAACCACGACCTAAAAAAACACGGTTACGGATCCTTGTATGCGACGATGTCGGGCAGCCTGACCTCTGGATATCGATCAATAGTCGTCTTTTGCTCGGAAGATTCGCTTTCTCAGGTTGATGCAAGAATCGGCTTTGATCGCCTTAAGATCATCCATGCCATTTTGGCAGCGAACGTTCCGCAAAGAGTCAACTTGGGCGGCACCGGGTTTGTACAGGTCAGGCGTAATTGCTTTACTCACAAGGAACACGACATCTTGAGTTTGCTTGCGAGCGGCTTGCGCAACGATCAGATCGCCCACAAAATGAACATTGCCGAAGTTACTGTTCGAAAGCACTTGTTGTCGGTACGCAAAAAACTTGGTGCAAAGACACGCGAAGAAGCTGTTGCGATTGCACTCAGGGATGAATGGCTGGGACTATAAGTTCGTCATGCGTCAGTTTTTCAATTTACATTGCACCAAGAAAATCCCTTTGGCGCGAACATTGCAGGACAATGATTACTGTTTTCAACTTGGGGCACGTTCGCCAGCTCGAGCGGTTTTCTGGTCTGGTCTCAGGCCCTTTTGACTGTTGGTCCTGACCCAGCAGTAAGGTGGTATCGATACCGATACCTTGCGACACTCTATGAACACAGGCGATTTTAAGAGGATCAAAAAGAGTGGAGGTTCCCATGAAAGTTGCTACAGCCATCATTGTCACAAGTATTTTTGCGCCGAGTGTCGCGCTCGCAATTTAGGCAAACTTCTGACCATTTTAAAAAAAAGATGCGCATTAGCGTCACATTATGTTACGTTGCGTCAATAATTATTCGCACGGAGTCTGGAATGCCGAAATTTCTATTTGCGTATCATGGCGGGACTACCCCAGAGACCCGGCAAGAGGGTGAAAAGGCCATGGCCGCCTGGGCAAAGTGGTTTGGGAATATGGGCGCGTCATTGATAAATGGAGGCAATCCCGTTGGAAGGTCGATGATCGTGAGCATGGCGGGGGTTAGCCTTGATGGCGGAACAAACCCAATATCAGGGTATACTGTTATCAGTGCCGAATCGGCAGAAGAGGCCTGTGAAATGGCAAAGGCTTGTCCGATGGTAGCCGACGCAAGTGGAACCGTCGTAGTCGCACCCATCATTGAAATATAATCAGGGTATATGTGTCAGCGCTTACTGGCCCCGTTACAGCAGTTTTGGCGCAGCCCGCAGATGGCCCGTCTCTATATTCCGGCGGTTCAGGATTGGTCCATTTGTAAAAGCCAATGCCTCTGGATGGTTGGGATCAAGCGCACCGATTTTAACTAAGATTTGCGCAATCGCGCATTCGCTGGCGCGGGTTGCGCCGTCGTCAATTTTAAGAGCAACGCCCATGCGCTGTTCTGGCAGAATCGCAATAAAATATCCTTCGGCACCTGTTTTGATCGCGACTTTACCGTTCATTGCACGCATCAGCCGTGTACATGCCCGCCCTTCGCCTGCGACAAGGTCCGGGTGTTGGGCCATGGCATTGCGCAGTTGCCCGTGGGCTGATTGCGCATCGGCGCTGGCGAAGCGTGCCATCGCGCGGGCCATGCCGTGTATTGTGCAGGCGAAATTCGGGGCAGAGCATCCATCAATGGCATAGCCTGGTGACGTTTCGCACGTGGTGCGTTCAAATGCTTCGAGGCAGGCCAGTTGCACAGGATGTTTTGGATCGACATATTCGGCGCCCGCGCCCAGATGTTTTGCCAGAGTCAGAAAGCCCGCGTGCTTGCCCGAGCAATTATTGTGGACCTGACACGGAGATTGTTCTGCGCGAATCAGTATTTCTCGAGCATCGATATCGCCGGGTTCATGTGGGCCGCAACGGAAATCATCATCAACTTTGCCGATGCTCGACATCCATGCGTTGACCCGATCGGTGTGTATGGCAGCCCCATTGTGAGAAGCACAGGAAAGCGCCAGATGTTCGGACGTCAGCCCGTACGCCGCCGCTGCACCGCTTTCAATTAGCGGCAATGCCTGGATCATCTTGGAAGACGAACGCGGCAGAAAAACTGCCTTTGGATCGCCCCAAGAGTGTACGATCTGGCCTGTGTCATCGCAGACCACGGCATGGCCGCGATGTATGCTTTCGAGGAATGGACCACGCCAGATTTCGGCCAGAGGTACGGATTGTGTCATTATTTTCCTCACAATTGCGCGAAATTCTGCCAATTCAGCTTTCCTGCGTCGCGCCTTTCGCGTTAGTGTGCCAATTGTCGAGAAGAATTGCTGCCCTTGCAAGAGAATGCGCCGAAAATGGTGCGCCCGGGGTGTGCAACTGGCATTGAGGTTGGACAGCTTGGAGGCTGCGGCATGGGACTAATTTTTAAAATTTCTATGGGTCTTGGCGCATTTTTATTTATGGCTGGAACAGCTTTGGCGCAAAATCAAAGCACCAACCGAGTTGCGGCAAAAACGGATTGGAGCGTTTTTGTCGAGGATAATCCGACAGAATGCTGGAGCGTCGCGACGGCCAAGGAATCTGTGAACACCCGTGACGGTCGTGTTGTGGCGGCAACGCGCGGACAGATCCTGCTGATGGTTTTTTACCGCCCCAGCGCGGACGCCAAAGGGCAGGTCGCCTTTACTGGTGGATATCCATTCCGGTCGGGATCGACGGTGAACGTAAATATCAAGGGTAGCGAATTCGAGCTATTTACAGAAGGCGAATGGGCTTGGCCTGCGACCAAAGCGGACGATTCCAAGATCGTTACTGCCATGAAGCGAGGGGCCGAAGCTGTCGTTACCGGTATTTCGAGCCGGGGCACGACCACCAAGGATACGTTTTCGTTACTTGGGTTCACAGCTGCCGTCGAGGATGCTGAAGGACGCTGCGAAGGATAAGCCCGATATATAGAAAGCTATCCCCGCTAAAGATGTTTTAAGTGCGATAAAAATTAACAGCCTCATTGCGGGCTGGCCCCCTGACCACGGGGATATTCAGGCAAAAATAAATGCGGTGTTGAATCTCTTTTTGTTGCATGCACTTTTCTTATATAGCCGCATCAACCAGTAATTTTATGGATCTGTATTATGGC